>CAZQYC010000001.1:0-45525 GCA_964597495.1 uncultured Steroidobacteraceae bacterium
TTCGAAGCGGTGCCCAGCAGTTTCATGATGGAAATTTCCGTGTACGGATTGCCGGTGCGCATGCCGCATTGGTCGTTCGGTACGCGTTATATCTATCAGCTCATTCAGCATCGCATGGGCAACTCGAAGTTGTTCGAAGTCGTCTTTCCGGGAAACCCCGGCCATGCCTACCTCGCGAACAACAACAGCCTCGCGGAAAACGTGCTCGTCACCGCGCACGTACTGGGTCATGCCGATTTCTCGCGCAACAACATGGTGTTCCGCAACAGCCAAAGCCAAGTGGGCGAACACATCGTCGAACGCGCGGCCACCAATGCGCGCCAGATCGGTCGAGCCATCGAAGAATACGGCATGCAACGCGTCGAAGCGGTGTTGGACGCGGCGCTGGCGCTTGAACAACACATCGACATGCAGCATGCGCTGCGGCGTCCTCGCTACTCCGAATATGCGGAACCGAAGATCGAACACACCGACAGCGATTTCCACAAACGGTTTTCCTCGCTCGACCCTGAACCCCAGGCCAACTCGAGCGGGCCCGCAAAGCAGCGGGCGCCCATCCCGCCGCACCCCGAGCGCGATCTACTTTGGTTCATGTCGCAATACGCACCGGACCTTGAAGGATGGGAGCGCGACATTTTCCTGGCCGTGCGCGAAGAGTCGTTTTATTTCTACCCGGTATTCGCGACGCAAATCATGAACGAAGGCTGGGCATCCTACTGGCATGCGCGACTCCTGCGCGAGGCCGACTTTCTTCCGCAGTCGGCATACGTCGATGCGATTAAATGCCACTCCGACGTAGTAAGGCCCATCGCCGGGGACAGCCAAGTTGCGCTCGGCGTGAATCCTTATCACCTCGGTTTTTCGATGTGGGAAAAGATCGTCGAAAAACAGGGCATCGCGAAAGCGCGGGAGATCATGCAGCAGGACGACGATTTCAGTTTCATACGAAATTATTTGGACGCCGAACTGGCCGAAAAATTGAAAATGTTCCGCTACGACGCCGAGCAGAACGGCTCCATCAAAGTGGTCGAGAACGACTTACACGCCCTGCACGAGGCGCTCCTAACGCCGAAGTACAATTTCGGCGCGCCGACGGTAGCGGCCAAGCATATCCGCGTCGACGGCACCCTCGAACTCGTCCACGATCATGGAACCGACGGACGCGGCTTGGATCCCGAACGCGGCAAGAAGGTTCTGGAATACATGCAGCGAGTCTGGCGTCGTCCTGTGATCTTGCACACGGTAAACGACAAGGGCGAAGACTTGGAGCTACAAGTCGCCGCTTAAAACAGCCAATTGTTTTTTACAGCCAAATTCCCAGGCAGACGGCTAACCGCCGCCCGCAGGAAAAGCCGGGGGCGTCGTTGATAAAAAGGCGCGAACCAGGATGCTCGCCTGAGTGATTAAGCGGCGGCGGCTTTCTTTTCCTGCCGTAAATCCACTTCGACAGCGACAGTGAGCGGCGTGCCTCCTACTTCAAAGCGGTGCTCGATACCTTCCTTGCTCGGGATCGATTGCGACAAGCCTTCCGCCACCACGCGCGGAACCGACAGCCATAAACCGGTCGGGTCGCTATCGAGCTGCCAATCGCCAAGCTGGGTGACGGTGATGCTGGCGCGAAATTCACGCGCACGCGGCATGGGAACATCCAGTTGCAAGGGCCTGCCCGTCAGTAGACGCTCCAGTTCTTGCTTAACGATGCGGAAGCGAATGTGTCGATCGGAAAAGCGGATATTCATATCGAATCCCCCCAAAGTTCGATGACAAGAGAGTTTTCTTCCAGCGATGCGAACCTCACCTCGCATCACTTCTTCTTGCGATATGCCCGCTCCACTTTGGCGATACGCAAGAAATAATCCTCGTACCACACCTTATTACCCTTCTCCTGTGCGATCCGGTGTTCGGCTTGTTCGCGCCAGCCGCGGATTGATGCTTCGTCACGCCAATACGATACGGTAATACCCAATCCATCGCTACCACGAACGCTTTCCACCCCGAGAAACCCAGGCATGCGTTCGGCAAGCTCGATCATGCGAAGGCCCGTACGTTCGTAGTCGTCATCGGCCGCCGTGCGCTGACTCGTGAAAATGACCGCGTAGTACGGCGGCGCCGGCGTAGCTGCAATGTGATCGGCGGTCACGAAATCCTCCTAGTCGCTTCAACAAAGTCGTCTCACCCAAGTTGTTCCCGCAGTCTATTTTCATCGATCTGTTTGCACCACTTGGCGACGACGATCGTTGCGACGCCGTTGCCGATCAAGTTCGTCAGCGCGCGCGCTTCGGACATGAAGCGATCGATGCCGACGACCAGGGCGAGCCCTTCGAGCGGTACTTTTCCGTATGCCACCAAGGTTGCCGTTAGGACAATGAGGCCACCCCCCGTCACTGCCGCTGCGCCTTTGGAAGTCGCCAGCGACAGAAGCAGCAATCCGATTTGTTCCGGCCAAGACAAATCGATGTGCATTGCCTGAGCGATGAACAACACACCCATGGTGAGATAAATGGAAGTGCCGTCGAGATTGAAAGAATATCCGGTCGGCACCACCATGCGCACCGTGGATGGATCGCATCCCGCCGCTTCCAATTTGGCAATTAGGCGGGGCAGCACCGTTTCCGATGACGAGGTGCCGAGCACGATCAAGAGTTCTTGGCGGATATATTTGATGAGCTTTAAGATGCTGAATCGGTGCACCCTCGCAATCGCGCCCAATACGACAAAGATAAAGATCAAACAGGTCGTGTAAAAGCAAAGCATCAACTTTCCCTGCTGCCAAAGCGTTCCGATTCCGTACTTACCGACCGCAAAGGCCATCGCTCCGAACGCGCCGATCGGTGCAATCTTGACGATAATGTTGATGATGCCGAATAGCACGTGAGCGATGTGATCGATGAATTCGCGAATCGGCTTGCCTCGTTCCCCCAAGGCGTGGAGTGCGAAGGCGAAGAGCACGGAGACCAGCAGCACCTGGAGGATGTCCCCGCGCGCAAAGGCACCCAGAATCGTGTCGGGAATGATGTTCAATGCGAAGGCACTGAACGATTTGACGTCGTTGGCCTTTGCTTTTGAGGCTGCGTCGGCGAGTTCGGCAGCGGACGGAACATAGCTCGAGTTGGAACCGGGTTCCACGACGTTCACGACGATCAACCCGACGATCAACGCGAGCGTCGAGACGATTTCGAAGTAGAGAATCGCAAGTCCGCCGGTCTTGCCGACCGACTTGATGCTTTCCATGTTGACGATGCCGCTAACCACCGTGCAGAAGATGACCGGTGCGATCGACATCTTGATGAGTTTGATGAAGCCGACGCTTAAGGGCTCCATTGCCTGTCCGGTATCCGGACGGAAATAGCCGAGCAGGATGCCCAGCACAATCGCGACGAGAACCTGAAAGTAGAGACTCTTATAGAAAGGCTTGTTTTCCATGACCGCCCGCTTGTTTGCGTTTTGAGCGGGCATTATGGCCGCTGGCATGAAGGCCGTCATCAAGACCGTCAACCGTTTGACGGCAACAGTGGATCAAGATGCGCTAATGCTCTTCCGACCTTCGTTGATCGCAAGGAATATCCTTTCCGGCCAATACCCGCACGACGCCTTCGCGTGGATCGAAGTTAACGACCACGGAGCCGATGCGGCGAACCTCCTTGCACTCCACGGGCAAACGGCTGTCCGCAAAATAGGCTCGGAGCAGATCGAGCAGCGTCGCGGCAGGCGTATCCATGCCTTCGGTGAGCGGAATATGCCCGATCAACTGCACGCGCCAGCTTTGCTTTCGCGCCCCCTCGGAACGCAGGTCCTTGCAGAAACGATCGAGCAACAGCAGATCGGAACTCAGCGTGTTGTCAGTCAGGTCGGCCGGCTTTGCAGATTTATGCAGAGTAAACCGCAAATGCAGCAGTCCGCCCACGCCTTGCGTGTCGTCATGAACGCAAACCGCGATCGCCGCGCTAAGCTCGCACGAAAGAGAACCGGCTTCGCGGGCTACGCGAAAGGCATCGGCTTCGATATAACCTCTGGTCACGGACTAGGGGGTCCTTATTGACATGCTTGACGGTGACAGTGCCTGCTGCGGACACCGCTCAATCTCATCGATATTAGCGATTAAAAGTTCACTTTGCGGCAACGCGAAATAGTGCCCGGTCGAAACTACAAACAACTGAGCACTGCTTCACGGAATTTGTGCTAGCGTACCTTTCCCGATTACATTTGTCGCTGCAGCAAGTCAGCTGCCGAACGGCGATGGCATCAAAACAAAACGAGGTTTAAGCATCATGGCTAAGGGCGATCGTAAAACACGCAAGGGAAAGATTTGGCGGGGCAGTTACGGAAAGACGCGGCCACACCACCCAGCGAAGAAGAAGTGAACGAAGCGGTGATGGGTGACCGTGAAGACTAAAGAACTCCTGCCCTTCGCTAATCACCCCTCACCCATCGCATGCCTGTCCTTAAACGGAATAACGGACGCATCCATCGCTCTCCACTCTCCGCCCCAGCGTCCCGGCGTGCACCAGATACTCCGCATGTGCAATGGTTTCGCCCATGGCAAACATCCAATGGGGACCCACCAATCGGCGTTTGAACAGCGCCGGCACCAACTCGAAAGCGGTCTGCGGCGTCGCGCAGGCCCGCACCATGGCGGCAAGGTGATCGCGATGATGCGCCATCAAATCCGAAGTGCGGAATCGCAAACCGTAGAATGGTCTGCCGTGCGACGGCAACACCAGCGTGTTTGCATCCAGTTTTCCTAGCCGTTCCAACGACTCTAAATAAGAGGCCAGCGGATTCCGGTCCTCGCCGCGAAGCGAGAAACTGATGTTCGGCGATATCGTCGGCAACACCTGATCGCCGCTGATTAGGATTTTTCGTTCGGCATCGTGCAGGCACTGATGGCCCTCGGCATGTCCGTTGGTTTCGTAAACTCTCCAGGCGAAGTCGCCAATGCCGATGGTGTCTCCGTCGTTCGGCGAGTGCGCAATATCCGGTACGCCGCTAATCGCGCTGCGATACATTTTCCCCGACCCAAAGCGCGAAATCATGGCTGTATCCGTATATCCATGACTTCGTATATGCGCTTCCGCTGCCAGAACCTCCTCTGAACTGGGTTCCACCGCAAATTGTCCGGCCAGTTCAATGCCACGCGCCGACATCCAACCGACGGCCTTGTGACGCTCTTGCAACCAATGCGCGAGCCCGATGTGGTCAGGATGCAAGTGGGTGATAAAGATTCGTTTCAGCGGACGCTGCGTGAAGAGCTTCGCTTCCAGCAAGGCCCAAGCGTCCTTGCCCATATCGGCATTCAACCCGCTGTCGATCAACGTCCAGCCGTCGCCGTCGTCGATTAACCAGAGATTGATGTGGTTGAGATCCATCGGCATCGGGATGCGGACCCACAAGATACCGGGCACCACCGTCGAATATTCCCCCGTCGCAGGGATTTCAATATCCGGATACTCGATTCGTTGCGGCGAAGAGGCGAAGGATTCGCCTTCGATAGTGGCCGTTGGAGTTTTTTCTTGGGATGCCGTATCGGATTTTGGAAGAGTCATCGTAGCAATCGCGAGAGGAAATCGCGGCTATCATGAGCCTTCTGTCGTACAACCGCAAAAAATCGTCCGTCGCGAGGACGGACGTGCCTGAACCGCGAAGGACAGGCGCAAAAACTCAAGAGCTCACTACGACGATAATCGGCTGAAGCGGCGATCTTCGCGGCTCGATTCCATGAAACCGAACCGCGAAGCAATCTCCACAGTTTCGTAGGAAGAGCACTACTTGCGTGTTGACGACTGTCGCCGACTTGCGAACGCAAACCCGATGAGGCCTAGACCAAATGCCGCTAGGCTTGCTGGTTCCGGAACAGCCACCAATTGACCGCGAATTTCTCCTCCGGGAAAGAGGGTGTTATGGATGTTGGTATAAGCCAGTCCCGACGTGAGTCCGGTAATGAATGCCGCCGTCGTCATGCCGCCGTTCAACGTGATTGAACTCAACAGAAAGGTACGGTCATAGCTCCCACTCATCACGCCGGTGGGAAACCCTGCGGCACCTCCGAAATCCAAGCGCACCGGCGCATTCACGCCCGGCAATGCACAGCAGTGAATATGCGAGGCGGTGGCCGGCGCCGATAAACCGGAGAACGTCATTGATACGTCCAAGGTATTCATATCGTCGTGCAACGTCACCCAAGCGACGCCGGTGGCCGTCGACACATTGGGTACGGTTTCGTTTGCACCGGACATATTGGCCTTAAAAATGATGGATGCACTGGCCGCCGACAACGGCAGCACACACACCGTCAAAACAATCCCCACTATTCTTGCAAACACGTTCATATTCCCTCCGATCGATGAAGCAATGGTACGAATGAATTCACCTGCGCTGAAAGGCCGCCTGCCAAGACTTCTAAAAGGCGGGACCCATCATCCACGCGGATAGTATGTACGGCAATGACTACCTGTCGGTTACGCTTAAAACACTATTTTTTAGCTATTTTCGCGTGTGTTGAGCGCCCTTTTGTAAGGTATTGCGACATTGTGCCGTCACAATGCGACAGAGAATTTCCTTGTTGCATCGCAAGTCGCGCAGGCATTGCGCATTCAACTTTCTTGACGAATCGCTCGCCTATCTCGCCGATAGCCACTGGATAGCAAGAGCGCTTCCACGATCGCTCTGCCGACCGTCGGGGAATACGGCCTTTCATCCCTTAAACGGCCCGCTTCGTCACGGCATTCGGTTCGATTTACGAGAGTCACTATACTTGCGCGCGCTATTTCCGATAGAGTCGAAAAAATCAGGATACGGACATGAATGACATTACGTTGGCCGGAACGCTCGTTACTTCGCCCTCAGCCGCCTTTGCCGAACTCCGCGAACGTCCGCGCTTTTGGTTTCCCCTGCTTCTTCTCGCGTTAGGGAGTGCCGCACTGGTTGCCTGGTACTACGGCATGGTCGATGTGCCGTGGCTAGTGGACCGAATGATGAGCACGGATCCACGCCTCGCCAGCCTTCCACCCGAATCCCGGGAGCGCCTCGCCGCCGGATTCACCCGTAACGGGATGTTGATTTCTTCCGTGGTCGGCGTGTTTGTGTTTCTCCCCGTCATATGCGCATTGCAGTCGACTTACTATCTCCTCGCCGGAAAAGTCGCCGGCGTCGGATTGTCTTTTAAACACTGGTTCGCCATGGTGGCATGGAGCGGCCTTCCCGCATTCATTACGATCCTGGCGGGAGCCGCTATCTTGTTAACCGAAGGCAGTCCGATGCAGATGCCTCCCACGCAACTGCAGGTCCTGTCGTTCAACGAACTGTTTTTTCACATTCCGGAATCCGGCAAGGGAGCCATGCTTTTGGGCAGTCTGACGCTCGTCACGCCGTGGAGCTGGGCGCTGCTCGCACTCTGCGTCCGAACATGGACGAACCGAAGTTGGACATGGAGTGCAACCTTCGCGCTGCTGCCGAGTGTCTTATGGTATGCGGGCTGGGCATTCATAGCGTTTAAATAGACCCCCGTTTAAATAGACCACTATTCGCGGACGCATCGATGAATAAAAAATGGATCGTAGTTAGCGCGATTGCCGCCGTCATTTTGGTGCCGGTGGCCGTCAAAGTGGCGCGCGGCAGTCCGGACAAGAAGGTCGAGATCGACCGTGTGAGCTTGCGAGTGCTGACGCCGACGATTCTGGCGTCGGGCTCACTTACCTACGAAAGCCAAGTCACGCTGACACCTGAAGTGTCGGGACGAGTGAAGGAAATACTGGTCGAAGAAGGCGAAATGGTTAAGAAGGGGCAACTGCTGTTGCGACTGGACCCGGAAGCGTCTCTGGCCGAAATCGCGCAAATCGAAGCGGCTATCCGGCAGTCGCAATTGAACATCGAACGCCAGCAAGTCAGCCGCGACACTCAGTATGCGAAGTGGAAACGCTTCGAAACGTTGCGCGCGCAAGGCTTGGTCGACGCGAATGCCTACGAAGATTTGGTTTCGCAAAAGGATCTGGCGGAAGTGCAATTGAAGTCGAGCCGCGAGGAATACAAACAAACCGAAGCGCGCCTTGCGCAATCGAAAGACCGTCTGGCGAAAACCGAGATTCGTTCGCCGCTCGCGGGCAAGGTGACCGCGATTTTCATCAAGGCCGGCGAAACGGCCGTGCCCAGCGTCACCAGCATTGCCGGTTCGCAGTTAATGCAAGTGGCGGATACCACCAGCGTCTACGCCGAAATCAACATCGACGAAACGGACATTGCCCGCGTGAAGGTGGGAGCCCAAGCAAAGATCGTCCCCGCCGCGTTCCCGGATGTCTCGCTCGACGGCACGGTCGATCAGGTTGCCATCTGGCCGCGGCAAGCCGGCGGCGGACAAAACAAGAGCTATCCGGTCAAGGTGCGGTTGGCCGCGACGGACAAAATCGCCTTTCACCCCGGCATGAGTTGCCGCGCCGAAGTGATGGCCAACAAAGCAAGCGACAAGCCCGGCCTCACGATTCCCGTTCAGGCCGTGAAGTACGAAGAGAGCGAAAATAAAACGGCAAAGGCCAAGACTAGCGTCTTTGTCGTGAAGGATAGAAAAGTCGCCAAACGCGACGTGGAAACCGGCACGGCCGACGACACTTACATCGAAATCACCAAGGGACTGACTGCCGACGAGCAAGTCGTCGTGGGTCCGGTTAAGACGCTGCAATTCCTGCGCGATGGCGAACGGGTGTCATCCAGTTCTGCGACCGCGCCCAACGCAAGCGGCGGCAACGCGGGTGCCGGAAAATAACGCGATGCCGATGATCGAATTGCACGGCATCTCGAAGACGTATCGGCTCGGCAATAACGACTTTGCAGCGCTGATCGACGTCGATCTTTCCATCGAACGCAACGAGTACATCGCGTTGACGGGGCCTTCCGGCTCCGGCAAGTCAACGATGATGAACGTGCTCGGCTGCCTGGATACGCCGACATCGGGCACCTATTCGCTCGACGGCGAAGCGGTTGCCGGTCTCAACGAAGATCAACTGGCGCGCATTCGCAATCGCAAGATCGGATTCATCTTCCAAAGCTTTTATCTGATGCCGCGCACCAGCACGCTGGACAACGTAGCCCAACCATTGATCTATCGCGGACTTTCGCCGACCTTGCGGCATGCGCGCGCGGCGGAAGCGCTGCAGCGCGTGGGCCTGGAGCACCGCCTGTTGCACAAGCCGAACGAACTTTCCGGCGGTCAGCGGCAACGCGTCGCTATCGCGCGCGCGCTGGTCGGCCGTCCGGAAGTCCTGCTAGCCGACGAACCCACGGGAAATCTCGACAGCAAAACGGCGCAAGAAATCATGGCGCTGTTCTCGGAATTGCATGCGGACGGCATCACGATCGTGATCGTCACGCACGATCCCACGGTAGCCGCCTACTGCAGACGCGTGGTGCGATTGCACGACGGACGCATCGCCGAAGATCGCTTGCAACCCGCTTCGGCAACGGTGGCGAATTAACATGGGCACCGGAATCGACAACGAGGTCGCTTACGACGAAGGCAATCGCCTACAAGCATTCGGGTATGCAGTGCACGAATGCGTCCGTTCGGCCCTAAACAGCATTCGCGCGCACGGATTGCGCAGTTTTCTCACCATGCTCGGCGTCATCATTGGCGTAGCGTCGGTCATTTGCGTCATCGCCTTGCTGCAAGGACTCACCGACTCCGTGATGGGCGAGCTGCAGGGTCTTGGCGGCAATACCTTGCAAGTCCGCGCCGACACTTCGTTGCAAGACCGCATGCGCGGCAAAACCAATCGCCTCCGTCAAACCGACGTCGAGCAGATCAAATACCGCATCAACGGCATCAGCAATGTGACGCCGGCGGTCTTCCCTCGTTTTAGCGCAGGCGTTCGCAACGGCGACAACACCAGCGTCGCGCAAGTCATCGCCACTACCAGCTACTTTCAATTGGTGCACCAATTGTTTCCGAAGTACGGCCGCTTCATCACCGAAAGCGACGATGCAACCGGACGCCGAGTGGTCGTCTTGGGCGAGCAAGCCCGCTCGGACTTGAAGCTCCCCGAGGATCCCGTCGGGCAATTCATCCAAATCGGGCGCGAATGGTTCAAGGTGATCGGGCTCATGGAACCGCGCGGAGAAATGTTCGGACAGAGCCAAGATAACTATATCGTGATTCCGTATCGAACCGGAATCTCCCTTTCCGGAATGGCCGCGCAGCCCGATATCAACATCATGCTGACGGTAGACGATATCGAAGCGCTTGCCGGCGTCACCGAGCGCATCAATCAACTCATGCGGCGCGTGCACAAAATCGGCAAGAACCAGCCCGACGATTTCAAGGTGGAGTCGTCGCAATCGCTGGCAAAAACCGTTTCGCGCGTGTCGTCTACGATTACCCTGGTCGTGTCCGCGGTGGTGGGCATTTCGCTAATCGTCGGCGGTGTCGGCATCATGAACATCATGCTCGTCTCGGTGACGGAGAGAACGCGTGAGATCGGTATCGCGAAGGCCTTGGGCGCACCGCGTCAGTACATCCTCATGCAATTCCTCATCGAAGCCATCGTGCTAGCGGTCATCGGCGGGCTTATCGGCATTCTCATCGGATTTCTCTTAGGTTACGCGGCGGCCAGCGCCATCCCCAACTTTCCTCCGCCGTCGGTGCCGTGGTGGGCGATTCTGGGCGCCACCGGATTCTCCGCGCTTGTCGGCGTCATGTTCGGCATACTTCCGGCCAGCAAAGCGGCGAACCTGGCGCCCATCGACGCGCTACGACACGAGTAGTTCGTTAGAAAGAACGGAAATTAAGGTCGCCGTTATCCGCGAGAGACCGGCTACAGGTGGGTTACGAGCGAAACGCTATTGCTGCGGCTGCGGCCTGCCGAGCGCCTTGTTGACGGCTTCGACGAGCCGATCCGGAAGAAATGGTTTCACGATCCAGCCCGTCGCGCCCGCCGATTTCCCTTCATGACGGCGCACCAGATCCGACTCCGTCGTCAACATCAGGATCGGGATCTTCTTGTAGTTTTCTTCGGCGCGCAGCGCGCGAATCAATTCAATGCCGTCCATGTTGGGCATGTTCACGTCGGCGAGCACTAAATCGTACTGGCCAGCTTGCGCCATCTTCAACGCCTCGGCGCCGTCGGATGCCTGCGAGACCTCGAACCCCGCCAACTTGAGCGCCAGCTTCACTACTTCGCGCATCGTCGAGGAGTCGTCCACGGAGAGTATCTTCGTCTTCGTCATGCTTCTGTCCCGTCAACGCGCGGAAGCGCCGACATCCAAACTGTGTAACCGTTGCAATTCATTCGTCAATGGCCTCGGAGCATGCAGACACGATAGATTCAGTATACGCCGGACACTGAGGATCGACCGTGCATCAGTCATGTTTTGA
This sequence comes from uncultured Steroidobacteraceae bacterium, assembly GCA_964597495.1. Taxonomy (GTDB): domain Bacteria; phylum Pseudomonadota; class Gammaproteobacteria; order Steroidobacterales; family Steroidobacteraceae; genus CAZQYC01. The sequence goes on from CAZQYC010000001.1 coordinate 11,357, forward strand.
CCGCGGATTGCGCGCCCGGTTTCAACTCAGGAAGAACCTTATGGCCGGATGCGAGACCCAAGAAACAGAGCTTGAATTCGAGCCTGTCCGTTTTCTATATCGATTACGGCGGCGCAACGTTCAGCGTGCACGCGTCACGAAACGGAAATAGGGGGCGCCATGGCGCCCGCTCCTTCAGGGTAAGTAGTAGGAATTCGGCTACGTGTGACGCTCTGCTAGCTCGTCACCGGCTGCGACCGATCTGCCGTCTCGTCGTTAACCAATTGCGTATCCGATTCGAAAAGTCGATCCAATTCCTTGGCGACCAGATGCGCACTTTGAATGAGTTTTTGCTCGTCGTCCTTGAATTCCAACTGAGATTGCAGCGCCTTTTCGTCGATCGCTCTGAATTTTCGAATGTTGTCCTCCGCTTCGTTACGCGAAAGCCCCAGCGTTTCGAGGGTGTGCTGCGCGAGTTCGAGACCCGAGAAATACGTTTCGCGAACGATATAGCTCACTCCGAGCTCCATTAGGCGTAGCGCGTGCTGTCGGTTTCGAGCCCGCGCCAGAATCTTGAGATGCGGATAGTGCTTATTAAGCGTTTCGACCGTGCGGACCGAAGCTTCGACGTCGCTGCTCGCAAGCACGAAAATCTCGGCGCGGTCGGCGCCTGCTGCCTGCAGAAGGTCGAGCCGCGAGGCATCGCCGTAGTACACCTTGCTCCCGTAGCGGCGCAGCGTCTCAACTTGCTCCGCATCCGATTCGAGCGCCGTGAACGGAATTTTGCGCATGCGCATGACACGGCAGACGATTTGACCGAAGCGCCCTACTCCCGAGACGATCACGCGGCTCTCTTGAGCCTCGATCTTATCGAAGTCACGCTTCGACTCCTTGGCGAAGAGCGGTTCGACGACGGCATAGTGAAAGTTCATCAAGAGCGGGCTAACGATCATCGATGCCGTGACCACGATGACCAGGAGATCGGCAAGCGACTGATCCATGATGCCGTAGCTAACCGCGAGCGCAAAAATCACGAAGCCGAATTCTCCCGCCTGCGGAAGTCCGAATGCCAGACCGCGAACTCCTTCGCCGGTATGCCCTGTCAGTCGACCCAGAATCCAAAGCAATGCAAACTTAATTATCAGCAGTCCGATCACCAATCCCGTTACTGCTCCGGGACGTTCGATCATCATTCCGAGATTGGCGGTCATGCCGACGGAGATAAAGAACAAGCCCAACAAGAGCCCTTTGAACGGTTCGATGTCGGCTTCCAGTTCATGACGATACTCGCTATCGGCCAGCAGCAATCCGGCTACGAATGCGCCAAGCGCCATCGACAATCCAACGGCGCCCACCAACAGCGCGGTTCCGATCACGACCAAGAGCGCCGCGGCGGTGAATGCTTCGCGCACTTTGGTTTTCGCAACGACGCGTAGAATGGGACGCAACAAATGGCGACCGCCAAAAATGAGCACGATTAGAACGGCCAAGCCTTTGAGAACGACGGGCCAGGTATCGCTCAAGCGCTCGACGCTCGCATTCGTACCCAAAAGCGGCAACACCGCCAGCATCGGCATGACGGCAATGTCCTGGAAGAGCAGAATGCCGAAACTCGAACGCCCGTGATGCGTGTTGAGTTGCTCGCGTTCGGCAAGCAATTGCAATACGAGTGGCGTCGACGACAACGACAATGCGAAGCCGACCACCGTAGCTGCGCTTATCGACAAACCGAATGCGATGCCCGCCATCGTGAAGACGGCAGTGGTAGTAACGACTTGCAATAGCCCAAGACCGAAGATGGATCGTCGCATGGCGCGCAACCGCGACGGCTGCAGCTCCAAGCCGATGACGAAGAGCAGCAGGACGACTCCGAACTCGGCGATCTCATGTACGCCGTGCGTGTCAGTAATCAACCTGAGTCCCCAGGGTCCAATCGCAATACCGGCAGCGAGATAACCGAGCACGGAACTCAATCGGAAGCGTCGAAACAAAGGAACGGCGATCACGGTGGCGGCAAGCAATACACCCACCTGGGGAAGAAGAGTCATGGCGATCTCGCAATGGCTACGATGAGACTATCGTATCAATTACCGCGCATCCCCCGCCGCAAGTTGCCCATGACCGCCGGAAGGCCGCCGAACTGGCAATCGATCTAGTGCACACTTCGATGACATTGCCCGATACCGGACTGGTTGACATTCCTGTCACGTCCCTTAGCATGGCCGACTCGACAAGCTTACATTCATAACACCTCCATTGTTTAGGGACGACCAAATGAAGACTTATTCTCTTACAGGGATTGCACTCGCCTCGCTGACGATCTGGACGGGTTGCAACGAGAAAACGCTTCTGGGCAACGACCCCTGCGACGTTTTCAAGTCGACACTAGCAGTGCAAGATCGGTTTCTTCAACCTGCCACCGCATTCAATTCCGGCGAAGAGATTCACTTCAATTTGGAAATCGCCAACACCACCAATGCGCCGGCGACACTCATGGAGAGTTCTCCTTGCAGCGCGGTGACATTCGAAGTATTCGATTCCGCGAAGCAACGGCAATGGGGCAGTGCCGACAACATCGGTTGCATTCAAGTATTGCTGCCGCGAAACTATCTACCGTACGAAAGGCTCCAATACACAGGCACATGGCAACCGGATCCGAACGGTAGTCCGCCGGTGCAACCCGGCACATTCACGGTGGTCGCTACTGTCAGCCAGTACATAGGGGATTCCCAAGGGCAACTACTCCAATGCCACGAAGCGCTCAGTACTTCGGCGAGATTTAGAATTCAGTAGAAAGTGCGGCTAACTGGCACGAATAGGATTCGGAGTTTAATTTTGCCGCAACCTTTTTCTTTCTGGCCCATCTGGCCAATTTGCCAGTCGGCCAGTTAGCCGCGTATAGCGCTCCACTTCACTCCGCGCCTTGCCAACGATGGAGCTCGGCAAGTTCGATCGTGGCGCGGCGACGGCGGCGCCAGTAACGCTCGTTCGCCAGGCGTTGCTTACGGATCTCCGGCCAACGCTCCAAGTAGGCGTCGAGTGTCTTGCGGTCTCCGGCATAGCGTGCAAGCGAGTCGCGATTGGCCGAACGAAACGCGACAGCGCCGTTGTATCCGCCGAATCCTTGCGTCGCACAGAGCGCACCGCCGTCGGCATTCCCGGCAATCGTTTCCCGTTGCAAAATAAATTGTTCGGCAGGAGGACCTAACTCCGGATCGCGATGACGCAGGGTGGGAACGCCGATGGCTCTTTCTCCAAGAACGTATTGCAGCGCCTGCGACACGGATTTGAGACCAGTCTCTCCCATCGTGTGCCCGTCGCCGAGCGCCTTGGGAGTACCGACGGCCATTCTCGGCAATGGGCCACTGAATTTCTGACGCTTCGCCGCGGCGCTCCGGCCGGCCGCCGCGGTGGTGAGATCCGTCTTCGAGTTGGTGCGCGTGCCGGTTGCGTGCGCGACCAGGTATCCAAAATCCTTCACACCGTAGCCGTGCCCTTCATGCGCCATATCGAGCGCATGGACGATGGCATTTTCGCCGCCAAAGCCTACGCCGGCAAAATGCGCTTTGCCGCCGGCTTCTCCGCTCTGGCCCCAGCCCGCGACGATCGACGTAATGTCGAGAAAATTCTTGAGCGCAAACTCAAGCGTCGTCACCAGCAAGCCGGATCCCGCATGACCCACGACGGTGCCGTTTGCATCGACGTCGAAAGGCGCCAAAGACTCGGCAATGGAGCGCTGTTCGCTCGGCGCGCGACCGGCGTTGAGTGCGGCAAGCTTGGTTTGCGTAACGAGAGCGCCGGTACCAAACGCGTCCAGCAGGGCAAAATCCGGCTGCAAGGCCGCATCGGCTGCGGTCCACAACACCAGCTTCGGACGTTTATATCCCGGGTAATCGAATAGCAATTGCGGCGCAAATTCCGAAAATACGATGGAACTCGACGCGCACGCGCCCACGGCGGTTAACGGTGTCTGCGTCACCCGCTTGTAGCCGACGTCGCCCGACTGCAGCGAATCCAAATAGCTCGGATTCTTGACCGCGCGGCTGATGCTGTAAGCGGGCGATAACATACTTGAGATCAACGCGGGTCCGTGCGACGAGAGCGAACCCGCCAGCCGAGTCGCGAACTTGTCGCGAACTCGATCGCTCGACGGCATGTTCGCCGCGGGCGGAATCCATTGTTCGAAAGAATCGAACCCGCTGAATGCGGTCGCCGCAGCCACGCGAAACTGAAATGGGTCCTCCAGCAACTCGCGCAAAGGCTTCGGTAGCGATCCGAGCGCCCCCAACCCGGCGTATAAAAACAGCAACGACTGTAGCGGGGGCGCCAAGCGGGGATCCTCTTCGAAGAGGCTGAACATGTCCTTGAAGGCCGATTCGCGGATGTCGCGAAACGTGAGGCCAGCCAGTCTTCTTAAACCACCCGTTTCTAAATCGTGCGGCAGCGGTGCGGCAATGTCGGTTTCCAAGGAAACCTGTTCGCCGAAGTAATTGCGGATCGAGCGGATGCCTAAATTGGCACGCAGTTGCTCGCCGTGGCGCGCCTCGATCTCGCTTAGGGTCGTGGGTTGGCCATTCGCCACCCACTTCAATTGTTCGCCGTCAAATTCGACCAGGCCGGCATCGAACGCGGCGAGCGCGATGAAGTCGGGCGCATTCGTGGCCCGCGCTTGAAACGTCTCCGAACTGCCGACGGCCGACATCGCGCAGGGCGTGCCGATAGTTACCAACACTTGATCGGTTCTTAACATTGCTCTTACTTCACTCGACTATTTGAGTAACGACAACACGTTTTCCGGAGGGCGGCCGATCGCAGCACGCTCACCGACGACCACGATCGGACGCTCTATCAATGCCGGATTATCCGTCATTAGCGCGATCAATTGCTCGTCCGTAAGCACCTTGCCCGCCGCCTTGGTTTGGTATTCCGGTTCTCCCGTCCTCACGAGATCGCCAGGCCGCATCCCTAGTTGGGCGAGCAAGACCTTAAGTTCGGCAACGGTGGGCGGCGTCTTCAGATATTCGATCACCTGCGGCGCAAGACCGCGGCTTTCAAGCAATGCAAGCGTCGCACGGCTCTTACTGCAGCGAGGATTGTGATAGATGATGCAGGTAGATACGGCCTCATTCACGATCAAACTACTGCGCCTCTGAAAAAATCCTGGAAAATCGGCTCGGCCAAAATCGGTTAGTGAACGACTGTTTGAGCACGTAACGTACGTGCCGCAATGAAATAGTGTACTGCAGACCAAAGATTGACGATAACGACAATGCGCAGCGACCAGCGTAACCCGTCGGCCAATGCCTGGGTCTCACTCTGCCCGCTCTCCAAGAGCGAAGCGCGCAAAAAATCGCTCAGGATGCCGACTAACCAAGGCCCGAATCCGAGACCGATCATGTTGAGAATGAACAAGAGCAATGCGCTTGCCAACGCACGCTCGCGCAACGTCACTAAGCGATAGGTGGCGGTAATACTGGGCGCCAGAAAAGCGGCGCTGCAAAAAATCGACGGCACGAGGAGCCATAAAACCAGAGTGGGATCGTTGACCGCTAATACGGTTTGCGCAAGGGGAAACCCGACAATCAACGACAATGCGGGCACCCAAAGATAGTGCCGCGAATCGTTCGAGCGCGTCGCCAGTCGATCGCTAATGAGACCGCCGCACAACGTTCCTCCCACCCCGCCGATCACGGTGACCAACCCTAACCAAAGTCCCACCTCTTTAATGTTGAAACCGTGGGTGCGTATCAGAAATGCAGAGTAGAAAGTGCCGGCGCCATAGATGGCAAAGTTATGCAGCGCCGCCGCGAACGACAAATGGCGAAAGGAAGATTTCGACCATAGCGTGCGCAGCACGGCGATGCTCGACGGCGGTTCGGTGACGACTGCATTTGGATCGGAGTATCCCCGAGGCAATTCGCGAACGGTGAGCTTCAAAACGATGGCAATCAGCAGCCCCGGCAGGCCAACCCAAAAAAATGCAGTTCGCCAACCATACGTGTGCGCGATAAACCCGCCGAGAAACATCCCCACGAACGTGCCGATGTAGCTGCCCGCCTGATAGATCCCGAGTGCAGTGGCGCGGCGTTTCGAATCGAAGTAATCGCCGATCAGGGAATAGGCAGCAGGATTGCAGCCGGCTTCGCCAATGCCGACGCCAATGCGCGCGAGCAGCAGATGCCAAAAGTTTTTAGCCAAACCGGTCGCCGCCGTGAAAGCACTCCAGACAACGATCGAAATCGCGATTAGATTAATGCGATGACCGCGATCCGCAACCCGCGCCAAGGGAACGCCGAGCACCGTATAGAAAATCGCAAAGGCGAACCCGCCAAGAAAACCCATGTGCCTATCCAATAGCCCAAACTCGGTTCGTATAGGCTCCATGAGCAGCGACATCAGCTGCCGGTCCATGATGTTGATGAGATAAACGCCGCAAAGAGACCACACGACGTAAAACCGATAGGCGTTCGTCAATACGAATGGCTTGTCCGCAACGGGTGCGTTGCTGGCAGCGACGTCGGGAGACCGGACGGCAAGATCGTTTGCGGAAGTCGTCATTCGTTGTCCCCTAAATGTTCAATTGCGAACAGGCGCCGGATCTCGGCTGATCCCATTCAGCATCTTTAGTTTTAATACTCGATCTCTCTCGCAGCAATATATGCCTTAGGCTATCGCGAGACAACGGCAACCGGATTAAAGATCGGTGTACTTCCGCATCGTGCCTTTAGCTTTTTCTATCGGGTACTTCTTCGCGTTGAGCTCGATCTTCTCGTTCGCAGCGGCGATCAAATCCACATCCAACTTGTCCGCTAGGCGCACCAGATAAATCAGAACATCCGCCATCTCGTGCCGGACTTCGGTTCGCTTCTCCTCCGAAAGTTGCCGGCTCTGCTCCTCCGTCAGCCATTGGAAATGCTCGACGAGTTCAGACGCTTCGACGCTCAATGCCATCGCCAGATTCTTCGGCGAATGATACTGATCCCAGTCGCGCTCGGAGACAAAGGCTCGAACTGCATTCCGGAGCTCGATAAGGTTGGTAAGGCTTAACATGGGTGTAGCAGACCGGAAACGGGAGAAGGCACAGAAGTTTACTCTTTCTTTTCACGCGTCTTGCTAGTGACGGCCCTTGAGGTCGGTAGTCGCAGCACCGGCCGATTGAGGCAGACTCGATATGAACGAGCTGCCGCAGAGGAATTGATATTATCCGACCCCATCGAACGCCCCGATGCTCGGCGGGATTGCCGATGGAACTCCATGACCGCCACTTTAAGCCTGCCGCAATCGGCTGCATTTACCCTACTTTCGCTTGCGATTATTTCCATTTGGTTTCGTCCATGGATCGCGATCGTACTGTTCGGGGCTGCTACGGCATGCGGTTACCTGGCAGGGTTGCTCCATGGGTTGGCCATTCTATGGATCGTTCTGTTCGCTTTGGCGTGCTGGGGATATTGCCGCCTTGCAACGACATACAGATTTTTGTCCGCTACGATTTTTTTAGCCATCGGCGTCGGATTCGGGCTCCACAAATTGCCAGGATTCCACAATCCCCTTGTTGCCGATGGCATCGTTCTATCCAAAGGGGCCGAACCTTACGATCTCTATCTGAATTTCGACAAACCACTCATAGGCTTCTTCTTCCTTATATTTGGAGGCGTCGCATTAATACGGGGACGCGACGACCTTCGGCAAGCCTTTCCCGCCGCATTGCCGCTGATCTTTGCCAATATAGCCATCGTCATAGCCGGTTCTTTTGCCCTGGGGTATGTGCAGTTCGATCCGCACTGGAATTCCTTATTTTGGGTGTGGGCATTGAGCAATTTGCTATTCACGTGCATGAGCGAGGAAGTCTTTTTTCGCGCGTTCCTGCAGCAAGGAATTGCAGAAGCACTGAATAACACGCGGACAGCGAACTTCGTTGCAGTGATCGCTGCCTCGTTGCTATTCGGCATCGCTCATGTGGCGGGCGGTTGGACGTACGTCGCGCTCGCCACCCTTGCAGGACTAGGCTATGGATATATCTTCCATCGCACTCGCCGCATTGAAATGTCCATCCTTGCTCACTTTCTCATGAATACGGTGCATTTCCTGTTCTTTACGTACCCGCGGCTTGCGTAAGTAACGATGAGACAGGTTCCGCCCTGACCGACGGAACTAACGCGTGGTCCGCCACCAAGAAAGGAAAGTTTCGAAGTCGATGGTGCCCTTGCGATCGCGATCGATGCGGTGAAATTCAGCCATCTTTTTCGCATGACTGAGTTCTTTGCCTAGCACCGACACCAGAATGGCAAAGCCGACGAAATCGATTCGCCCATCGTGGTCGTGATCGAAATCGCGAAATGCCGAACTGAGCTCAAGATGCGACTTAGGCGGCTCCGAGAACGCGGGTTTTCGATAAGGTTCGCTCATTTGCCCCTCCGCCGGTACGCAGATCGTGATGGCATCCTAGGTTCGAGCATCCGCCGCGCGCATCCGGGATTCCGGCTATGGTCTACGTGGTTGCTGTAGTGCCTGAAAATAGGCACGGACACGCCGCTAGCGACGTGGGTAACTCAATACTGTCTTCCGCGACGTCGGATTGCTGCCGCGAACAATCAGCCACTCTGCATATGCTCGCGCTAAGCATCGGTGTCGTGATCTTGACTACTGCGTGTCTTGTCGTTGTCGTAAGACGTGCCCGCCCATCAGCACCGATAGAGCTGCAATGGCGATCACCAAAATCGCCACAGCGACTGACGGCGCGGAAAAATCGAACATGTCCGCCACCGGTGCTGCATAGGTCGCTATGGCCAATGCCGTCATGGCAAGCCCGACCATCCACCAGTACACTTTGTTGGGGCGCGCATAGATCGTCATTAACCCATCGCTGCGCGATCGACTGACGAAGATCAAGGCGAGATTGGCAGACACCAGCCCTATAAACGCCAGCGTTCTCGCACGATCTTCACCGGTAAAGCTGAGTGCGATGCCGTAGAGAGCCACTTCGAGCGCCAGAATGACAGCTCCGAACGACAGGCTGCGTCTCAGCATCGGCCGCGAAAAAAGCGGCTCGTCGGGGCGGCGCGGCTTGCGGTTCATGACATCGGACGATTCGGGATCCGCTTCGAAGACGAATGCACAGGCCGGATCGATGACGAACTCCAAGAACAAGACGTGCATCGGAAAGAAGATCAGCGGCCAACCGAACAGCACGGGAATCAACCCGAGTCCGGCGATCGGCACATGAACGGCCACGATGAAGCTCATCGCATGTCGAATGTTCGCGTAGATGCGCCGCCCGAGCCGCACCGCATTCACGAGGGAAGCGAAGTCATCGTTCACCAGCACGAGTGCCGCCGCTTCGCGCGCCACGTCCGTGCCGCGGCCGCCCATGGCCACGCCGACGTGCGCGGCCTTCAACGCGGGCGCGTCATTCACGCCGTCGCCGGTCATGGCAACGACTTCGCCGTTCGCTTTCAGTGCCTGCACCAACCGCAATTTATGTTCGGGCTTCGCGCGCGCAAAGAGATTGATGTTTCGGACACGAACCTGAAGTTCTTCGTCACCGAGCCGCTCGATTTCATCGCCTGACAGAACTCCAGCCTGCGTATCGAATCCGGCTTGCGCAGCGATGGCAAGCGCCGTCCCCGGGTGATCGCCGGTAATCATCACGACGCGGATACCCGCCGCGTGGCACTCGGAAAGCGCACCGGGCACAGACGACCGCAGCGGATCTGCGAAGCAGACGAATCCCTGCAGCCGCAGCTCGAAACCGTGCGGCGATAACGGCAATGCATCGGACGCGTGTTGTCCACTAGCGACGGCCAAGACTCTCAGCCCGCTGCGCGCGTGCAGCGCGATCCGCTCAAGCAGCGCGTTACGTCTCGCCGGCTCGAGTCGGCACAAGTCGAACACGGTTTCGGGTGCGCCTTTCACCGCCACGTCGACAAAACCGTCATCGTGCGAACGCCATGCATGCGTAACGGCGAGCAGCTCCGGAGTCAGATCGTATTCTCGAAGTAGAGATTGCGGATCGCGGCGCGCTTCGGCATTCGGCAAGCAACGACGCGCTGCGTCGTGGATCGCACGCTCCATCGGATCAAACGCATCGATTTCGCTGGCTGCCAGCGCCGTAGCGAGCAGTGACCTCGTCGCCTCGTTCAGCGACGGATTCGAACGCCGCAAATCGACGCTATTAACTCGGCAATCAGCAGCACCTTCCTGGCGCTCTGATTGCAAAACAACGCCGACGCAGGTTCGGCCTTGTTTTTCGCTGCTTTCGCAGCACGGGTTCGTCCCTGAACCCGCTATTAACCCGGCACTAATGATTGCCGGGTCAATAGTCGACTCCGACTCCAGAATGGCCACTTGCATTTTGTTCTCGGTCATCGTTCCCGTCTTGTCGACGGCCAGAACGGTGACGGCACCGATCGACTCGATCGCGGGCATGCGCCGCGTCAAAACACCGGTGCGCGAAATACGCCAAGCACCCATCGCCAGAAACACGGTAAGCACGACCGGAAACTCTTCGGGCAACACGCCCATCGCGACCGTGATGCCGGCTAGCGCACCGCCGAGCCAGTCATTGCGGGCCAGTGCGAAGAGCACGGCGATGAGCATGCAAAGCGCAAGCGCGCCGATCGCCACCCACCGGACGATCTTCCGGACTTCCCGATAGAGCGGCGTCGTTTCGGCAGACAGCGTCTTCAACGCTTTGCCAATTCTACCGATCTCGCTTTGCGCTCCGGTGGCGGTGATTCTTGCCGTGCCGTAACCGCGTACGATGAGACTGCCCGAATAGACTTTCGAGGCGTCGGCAGGTGCCTCGCTATCGATCTGTGCCGCCGTCTTTTCGACAGGCAGGGATTCTCCGGTCAATATCGATTCGTCGATACTAAGAGCGGTGGAGCTGCAAAGCACTCCGTCAGCAGGAACTCGGTCGCCTTCTCGCAGAACCACCACATCGCCCGCAACGACATCGCGACCCGCAATGCGCTGCTCGCGACCGTCGCGAATGACGAGTGCGCGCGGACTCGACAGATCGCGCAACCGCACGAGCGCATGTTCGGTACGCCGCTCTTGCAGGATCGTAATCGATAGGACGACGACGATCGAAGCCGATAAGGCAAGCGCCTCGCGAATGTCGCCCAGCACCATATAGATGGATGCGGCGGCCAGCAGCAGTAGAAACATGGGTTCGACGAGAACTTCGCGGGCGATGCGTGCCAAGCCTCGCGGCGCGTGGCCAGGCAGCTCGTTCGGCCCGTCGAGCGCGAGGCGTCGCGCCGCTTCAGAATTGGTAAGGCCCTTCATGAAGATTCACGCTAGCTCAAATCACCGCCGACGCTCAACCTACCTCTTTCACGGCGTCAACACTCTGCGCAATACCCGAAGATCGCTGCACCACTTCCCTAGAGACGCGAGATCGAGAGTATCGGAAGCTACACGCTAACAGCCATTGCCGGGGAAATAGGCATGGCAGAGAGGCGAATCGAAATGTACAAGAAAATTCTGGTCCCCGTTGACGGCAGCGAGAGCGCTTTGCGCGGACTCGACGAAGCGATACGACTTGCGAAGGAATCAGGAGCCGCTGTGCGCTTGATGCATGCCGTCAACGAGTTCTTTATCGACGTAGGCTACGGCATGCCGCTCGTCACTCCGGAACTCATCGAGTCGCTCCGTGAAGGCGGCAAGAGGATTCTGAATTCGGCGGCCGCAAAAGCGCGCGATCGCGGTCTCAATCCCGAGACGGTCCTTCTCGACCGACTCGGTACGCGCGTCGCAGATCTGATACTCGATCAGGCCAAGGAATGGCCGGCGGATTTAATAGTGATGGGCACTCACGGTCGTCGCGGCTTCAGTCGTCTCGCATTGGGAAGCGACGCGGAAATGGTCGTGCGCTCGGCGTCGGTTCCCGTGTTACTGGTCCGCGCCGCCGATAAATGACGCTTGCTAACGATCAGTACAATCAAGAGGCCAACAACTCTTCCATCGTCGCCGTCAATAGCCGCACGTCCACGGGCTTATTCAACATTCGCGTCGCCGGTTGCTCGCAGAGTTGCGCCGGAATGAGCGACGTATCGCCCGTCAGTACGATCGCGGGAACATGACTGCCGAATTTCGTGCGTATGCGTTCGATCGCATCGCTCCCTCGTTCGCGTTCGCCGAGGCGGTAGTCGCTAATGACCAGATCCGGTGGCGCCGTCAAGTCGCGGAGTACGACATCCAATTCACCCAGGGACGCCGCAAGGTGGACTTCATGATCATCCAATTGCAGATAAGTTCGCAACGCCTTCCGCATGGACTCTTCGTCCTCCACCAACAGTACGCGACGACCTTTCATCGATTGCGGAACGCTTTGCGCGAGAACGGGGTTCTGCGCCGAAACGCTCGAACTCGCTGCGGCCGTGAGATCGATCGTGAAGCGCGTTCCGACGCCGAGCGTCGATTCGACCTGCACGGGAAGATTCAACATGCGCGACAAACGCCGTACGATTCCAAGGCCGAGACCGACGCCGCCTCGATGCATCGAGCCGTGCGCCGCCGCTTGGAAGAAATCGTCGAATATCTTTTCCTTGATGGAGTCAGCCATTCCGACGCCGGTATCTTCGATCTCGATCCAAGTCCGTCCGGCTTCGGAGAGACAACTTAGGCTCACTCGTCCGTGATCGGTGTACCGAATCGCGTTCGCAAGCAAGTTTTGAATCATCTCGGCAAGCAGCGTGGAATCGGTTCGCACCATGATGGCGGGCGGCGTAACCTTGAAATCCAGGTTTTTGAAACGCGCTGGGCTCGCGAATTGCTGCCTCATGTCTTCGAAGATCGAGTCGAGCGACACATCAGAAATCGCCGGTTGCACGGTACCGGACTCGAGCTTCGAAACGTTCAGTAACGCATTCAGGAGTTCGGACATCGTATTCAGCGCACGTTCTTCTTGCTCAAGCACTTCGAGCATCATCGGCTCGCTTGCGAGACGTTGCATCGTGCCGTTCAACAAGCGAAGCGTCTGCAGCGGCTGCCGCAAATCATGACTCGCCGCGGCAAGGAAACGCCCTTTGGTCGCGTTGGCTTCATCCGCCGTTTCCTTGGCGGCCGCCATCATCGTGACGATGCGCTCGCTTTCGGTGGCATCCCGAACGGCCGCAGCGGAAATAATGCCGTCAGGGGTGCGAATGGGAGCAAGCCGAATCTCGGCGCGAAACTTGGTCCCGTCCTGGCGGAGGCCAAACAAAGACATGCCGCGGTTACCCATTTCCCGAGTGCGGGGAGCCGCCGCGTAGGCATTCCGATAGGCTCTATGATTGGCGCGCGACTCCTCGGGAATCAATTGCTCGAGCGGAAGGTTCTTCATGGAGCCGGCTGCGTAGCCGAACAGCGTATGCGCATGCGCATTCGCATAGGCGATCGTTCCGTGCGCATCGACTGCGATGAGCGCATCGGGCGCGAACTCAAGCAAGTCGCGATAGAGATTGGGAGATGGATCCGTCACAGTAAAGGTCGCACTAGTCAAACGTTCGGGCTTTATCCTAAACCGTCCCACCTATTGGTCGCCAGCCTTATCCGCTCCGGCATATGCTCATTTAAGGAGTAGGCACAATGTTCTTCGGGTTTTCACACGTGACCAGTCCTCTCGATTCTGGCAACCTGCATCTTGTTCCTTGCGGAGTCCGCGGCGAGTGCGGAGATCGAATTGAAGAAAGAGTTTTCCTTAAAAGACCAGAGCAGCGTCGGATCTGCCGAGAGCGCGGACGTACACGCCTTACTCGCTCGTCTATTGGACATTGCCCGCGCTTCCGCACTGGAGGAAATGGCGAGCGGATTAGCCCACGAACTGAACCAACCGCTTGGAGCAATCGCAACCTACGCGCAAGCGGCAGAACGCATGCTCACCAAGTCGCCGCCGATGATCGACGCGGCTGCCGACGTCCTGCGTCAGATCAGCAAGGAAGCCTTGAGCGCCGGCGACGGGATTCGACGCATTCGCCGGCTCTTCGATCGCGAGGCACTACAAAGAAGACGCTGCTCGGTTGCCGTCATACTCTTCGAATTGGAGCCTTTGCTGCGGCTTCTAGGCCGACGCCACGGCGTTCGACTGCAATTGGAAGTAGCTCCCGGCGTGCCGGATGCATTTGCCGATCCGATGCGCATCCAGCACGTGCTGTTCACGCTAATTCAAAATGCCTTTGAAGCGGAGCGCACCGTGCAGTGCGAACCGCACGTCAAAGTCACCGTAGCAAGCGATCGCTATTCTGTCGAAGTGGCAGTCACCGACAACGGTGTCGGCATTCCCGAAAAGGCGCACGGTCAAATTTTTCGGCCGTTCTACACCACCAAGTCGAACGGCACCGGCTTGGGACTTGCCTCGAGCCGCGCCATCGTCGAAATGCATGAGGGAGCGATCGGTTTCAAATCCACTTCCGAGGGAGCGCGTTTTTGGTTTAGTCTTCCCGCCTATAACGAATCGTAGGGCCGCTGCGCGATGAAAGACATCAAGAAGGACGCCGCTCTTATCTATGTGCTGGACGACGATGAAGGCATGCGCCGAGCGTTGACCACGCTATTGGCGACCATCGGCCATAAAGTGGCTCCCTTCGCACTGCCTTCCGAGTTCCTGGCAAAACACGATCCCGGTCAACACGGCTGCGTCGTACTCGACATCCGCATGCCGGAAATGAGCGGACTCGAAGTGCAGCAGCGCTTGAACAAGGAAGGCTCGATGCTACCGGTCATCTTCATCACGGGACATGGCGACATACCGATGGCCGTGCAAGCGATGAAAGAAGGCGCCTTCGATTTCATTCAGAAGCCTTTTCGCGACCAAGATCTGGTCGATCGCATCAACCATGCCTTGCAGCAGGACGCGGAGAACCGCAAGACGGTGCTGCAGAAGGCCGACTTGAAACGCCGCTTCGAATCCTTGACGCAGCGCGAACATCAGGTCTTGGAGTTGGTCGTCGACGGCCGTGCGAACAAGGTGATCGCGATCGATTTGGAGTTGAGCGAGCGCACCGTTGAAATTCATCGCGCTAACGTCATGGAAAAAATGGGCGCCCGCTCCGTGGCTCACTTGGTGAAAATGCATCTCACGCTGACCGGCGAAGCTTAAGCCCGGCGCTCGTGCTTACATCGGGTCTTTCGGCAGCCAGAATGTCGCCTTCGCGCCCTCGTTAATCCGGCCCTCGATGGCAACGCCGCCGCCGTGGCGTTCGACGACGCGCTTTACCAAACACAATCCGATGCCGTTGCCGACGAAATCTCGCGGAGTGTGTAACCGCTCGAAGAGACGAAACAACTTCCCGGCATGTTCGGCATCGAAACCGACGCCGTTGTCTTCGACGCTGAAATAGACGAATGGCCCCTCTTCAAACGCGGCAACTCGAATCGACGGCGATGGTTTTTGTGCGCTGAACTTGACGGCGTTGCGAATCAGCTGCGTCCAGATCTCCCGTATCAGCGCGCGATCGCCCTTAATCCTCGGCATGGATCCGATAGCAATCGCTTCCGATTTCAACGCGCCGGCCGGCGGGCAGGAGTCACGAACAAGCGCATGTATATCCAGGTCTTCCAAGATCAGTTCCTTCTGTCCGATGGCCAGAAAATGTAGATAGTCGTCGATCATCGAATTCATTTGCGCCGACCGGCTGGTTACTCCCTGAAGGTGGCAAAGCGCCTCGCTGCGCAAGTCGGCTTGCAGTGCTTCCCGAATCCGCATGGAAAATCCGTTGATAGCTCGCAGCGGTGCGCGTAAATCGTGCGCAATGCTATACGCGAGCATCTCAAGCTCGCGATTCGCCGCCTGCAGCTGCGTCGTTCGTTCGGCGACTCTTTCTTCCAGGCGCGCGTTCAGAGTACGAAGCTCCTGTTCTGCACGCTTGCGTTCGCTGATGTCGCGCAATACGCAAATCGTCAGGATGCCGTCTTCAATCGGTACGGGATTTAAACTGATCTCCACGGGCAGCTCGGTGCCATCGCGACGGACCGCGACCAATTCCCGTCCCGCGCCCATCGCTCGCATGACCGGCTCCGCGACATACCCCTCGCGCCGCCGTTCGTGAACGGAACGCAGCCGGTCCGGCACGAGACATTCCACGGCTCGATCTTTAAGCTCAACCGGCGACCAGCCGAGCACCTTTTCGGTTGCGGCATTCGCGAAAACAATTCGCCCTTTGCGATCGACGACCAACGTCGTATCAGGAGCGGCTTCCAGCAAGTTATGAAAAAGCGCCAAGAAAGCGCTGTGCTCGCCATCAATCGCGGACTCCGTCATCGCCCACCTTTACTTTTTGTCATTCGATGTTGGCATTCGCGAGCACGCCAGACATGAGGAGAAGCCCGTAACAGGTAAGGAACAGTGGCAAGTGGGAGAAGTCCTTAGATGCTAGTGGGAACCGCGGTCGCAATGGGCTTTCAGATCGCAGAGAGTGCACGCCCGAGATGAAATCCTTATGAACGTAGTCGTCTACAGCGCAAAACGCTATGACCACGAGTACCTGCAAATCGCATTCGGCGGTCGGCATCGGGCAGTTTTTCTCGATGCGCCGCTCTCCTTACAAACGGCGGAATTCGCGACCGGATATTCGGCGATTTGCGCTTTCGTCAACGACGATCTCGGCGAGCCGGTACTGAAAGCGTTGGCGCGCACCGGCGTACGCTTGATCGCACTGCGCTGCACCGGATTTAACAACGTGGATCTCAAGGCGGCTCGTAACCTCGGCCTGCGGGTTGCGCGTGTACCTGCCTATTCGCCACACGCCGTCGCCGAACACACGATCGCACTCGTACTGGCCTTAAATCGAAAATTGCATCGGGCCTTCAACCGCGTCCGAGAAAATAACTTCTCCCTGGAAGGCTTGATGGGCTTCGACCTACACGGCAAGACCGTCGGCATCGTGGGGACGGGCGCGATCGGTACCGCCGTCGCCCGCATTCTTGCCGGCTTCGGTTGCCGCGTCATCGCCGCGGACCCCGCGCCTAACGATCACTGCCGGCAACTCGGCGTGCGCTATGTATCGTGGGAGGAACTCTGTCGCGACAGCCGCATCATCACCTTGCACTGTCCGCTCACGCCGCAAACGCAACATTTGGTCAACGTGGAAGCCATCCGGCGCATGCAGCCTGGCGTGATGCTCGTCAATACTAGCCGCGGTGGTGTCGTCGATACCCGCGCACTCATTCAAGGGCTAAAAGACGCATCCATCGGCAGCCTCGCACTGGACGTTTACGAAGAAGAAGCGCATCTATTCTTCGACGATTTATCCGAACGCATCGTCGACGACGACGTGTTCGCACGGCTGCTGACGTTTCCCAATGTCCTGATTACCGGCCATCAAGGCTTCTTTACCGAGGAAGCGCTCGCAAGCATTGCCAAGACAACCGCCGACAATCTCGACGCCTTTGAGACCACGGGCATCCCTCTTCATGAGGTTGCGAGCGACGTGGGCTTTTGAATCTTCCTGGCCCCCTATTTTCCTGGCTACTTTCCCGGACCGGCAAACTCGCGCAATCGCCTAAGCCAGCGCTCACGAGCTTTGACGTTGTCCTCGATGCCGCCGATCACGCTGGTACGAATGGGCCCGATGCCCACAAAGGCGAGAATGTTTCGCTCCAAACTCTTCAAGCTATGCGAACGGTAGTACCACTTATAAAACAAGGACGGCATGCCCATCGCGACCACAATTCGCGCCGACTTACCGATCAATAGCTTTTTGGGTAATTTGCTTCCCGGCTCATTCTTGAACGCAAACCCGGGCCGCATTAACTGTTCAAAAAAGGCCTTAAGCACTGCAGGCATCGATCCAAGCCATAGCGGATACAGGATCACCAGGTGATCGCACCAAGTAAGATCCAGCTGAGCGCTCTGGATTGCGCTGGGTGGGGCCTCCTTTAGGAATTCATCGCTTGTCGTCAGCCAGTCGAACTTAAGCTCCGATACTTTTATCGTCTTCACCAGATGCCCCGCACTCCGTGCGCTCTCTGCGTACGCTGCTGCACACGCATGAATGAACCGGCCTTCGCGCTTATCCGGATGCCCATCGATGATTAGAATTCGGCGTTGCATAGTCCCGTTCAGCTTCTTTGGCCCGCGTTGTTGGCATCTCGCAAACCATACTGCCTAACCCGTCGTCCGAAAGAATTCAGGAAATGCCGCAATACTTTGCGAGTTTCGGCAAGTTTTTAGGCGTCACCCGCTACAGCGCGACCGAGTCGCGAAACTCCGGTACCGTCACGCTCCACTTGAGTGCGTGCTCGATTCGCTGTCGGAGTGCATCGCAAGCGGCAGGCTCGCCGTGGGTAAGAAATACTTTCCGTGGCGGTGTCGTCGCTTGCTTAAGCCATGCGATCAATTCCGGGCAATCTGCATGCGCCGACATCGAACTAAGTTGCACGACCTCCGCATTGACGGGAATGTCCGCCCCGTGAATGCGCAGCGTGCGCGCGCCGGCCGCAAGCGCCGCACCGCGCGTACCGCCTGCTTGAAACCCCGTGAGCAATATCAAACTCTTCGGATCGGGCGCCCAGCGCTTAAGGTGATGGACCACTCGCCCGCCGGTCGCCATGCCGCTCGCGGATACGATGATTTTGCAAATCGTATCGCTCGCAAGCGCTGCCGACTGCTCGGACGACTGCACGAAACGAACCGAACGAAACATCGCCGAACATTCTTCCGGCGACAGCCGATGCTCGTGACTGTGCCTTCGATAGAGTTCGCTCGCGTCGATGGCCATCGGACTGTCCAAATAGACCGGAACGTCCGGAATACTGCCTTTCGCCTTCAACCGTTGTATCAGCAGAAGCAGCAGCTGCGCCCGGCCCACCGCGAAGGCCGGCACGACAATCGTCGCCTGGCGTGCGCATGCCGCGGCAAGCGGCGCGGCGAGTTCGGCTTCCATGTCGACTTGCGGGTGGGATCGATCCCCGTAGGTGGATTCCAAGATCAAATAATCGGCGGCTTCGAACGGCTGCGGGCCTTTCATCAATGGGTCGTTGTCCCGACCGACGTCTCCGGAAAAAAAGATCGACGTCGAATCGGTTTGCAATCGAATGCCGGCGGCGCCCAATAGATGACCGGCAGAACGAAACTTGGCGGCGACAGCGTGCAGGGGTTCGAACGCGTGATCGACACGCTGCACTTCGAAGTACTTTAAGCAAGCTTCGGCATCCGCCTCCGTGTAAAGAGGCAGCGCCGGCTTATGTTTCGAATAACCGTGTCGATTGTCGTAGTGCGCCTGCTCTTCCTGCAGGAAGCCGCTATCGGGTAACAAGATCTTGCACAAGTCGAACGTGCCGCGCGTGCAATGGATCGGCCCGCGAAATCCTTGTTTGACAAGCAAGGGCAAATAGCCGCTGTGATCGAGGTGCGCATGCGTCAGCAGTACGGACTTGATCGACTTTGGCTCGAACGGGGGCGGCACCCAATTCTTGAGCCGCAGCTGCTTGTAGCCCTGAAAGAGCCCGCAATCGATCAATAGTTTCCCAGACGGATGGTCGACTAAGTACCGTGAGCCAGTAACGGTGCCGGTAGCGCCTAAGAATGTAAGTTCCAAGTACACCTCGCTTTGACTAGGACCTATCTCAAAATTGAATGGAATGGCGCTTAGTTAAGCATGGCGATGTTTTCGGCTCCCCCTCCCTTGAAGGGAGAGGGATGGGGAGAGGGTGTAAAAATTCACGCATACGCGAAACTCCCTGTCTTTCCCCCTCTCCCTAACCCTCTCCCGCGAGGGGAGAGGGAACAGGAACGCCGCAAAAAGCCTTAAGTAATTGCCATTCAATTTTGAGATAGATTCCGTCCTTCTTGATCAGCGTTCCGACTTCGCAGCTTGCTCAACCGCGGTGACGAAGGTCGGGTCGGCCTTGCCTAACGTCGCCGTTTGTTTGCCAAGCACACCCGCTGGCGACACCAACGTTAGCACGCTGGTGTGGTTGTATTCGCCGTCGGGTAATTTTCGATATTGCACCCCAAGCGCGGCCGCCAATACTCGTACGTCATCGCCGAGCACGCGGGCGAGCGTCCAGCGTTTAAGGTCGACGCGCCTTGTGCTGGCCAATCTCGCGAGTGCTGCAGACGTATCGCGCTCGGGGTCGAGCGTGATCATGAGCACTCGCACGTCCGCACGGGCATTCGCGGTCAGCGCTTGTTCGGTTGCTCGCAGCGATTCAATCAGCAAAGGACAGGCATTCGGGCAACTGCTATAGAACATCGTCACGATGACGGGATGCCCGCGATATAAATCCAGACTGCGTATTCGTCCTTCTTGGTCCTGCAGCGAAATCGGCAGACCGTAGAGAGACTCCGTCGATGTCTCGGCCGCTTTGAGTCCGGACGACAGCAACAGCAGCGCAACAAAGACCCAACCTGTCGAATTTTTCACTGCGTTTCTCCTTGCTCGTCGGCGGCGCAGCGAAAGCCAAGCGTCGCGGTCGTGTACTTCGCTTCCAGGCTCGACAACATAGCGACGCGCATCAAAACCGCGTATTGATCTTTTTGTTCCATCGTCAACGCGCCGCTGCCGCAAAAGCGCGTAACGTCGGAACCATTTTGCGAACGGCTATCGGAAGAGACGAGCATGCCGTTGAAATCCTCCACCCACTCCCAAATGACGCCGTGAAGATCGCGAATGCCGTAGCGATTGGCAGGCGTCGACCCCACCTTCGGCAAGGTCGTGCTCGGCCGTGCATACCACTCGAGTATCTGTTGACGCCAAGCTGGATCTTGGCGGGCGTCCGCTGCCGTCGCATTAGCAGCTGCCGCCCACTCCCACTCGTACCACGTCGGCAAACGTGCGTTGCGAGCTTTGCAATACGCGCGTGCGGCGTACCAGCTGACGCGCGTCAACGGCTGACGCGCAATGTCCTCGCCGGGGTGTGAGGCATCGCGCCAGTGACTCAGATACTCGCCGTCCGCCAGCAGTCGTGCGATCCGATCACGCCGCCATTCCGGATTCGTTCTCAGAAACGCGGCAAAGTCGGCATTCGTGACCGGCAGTGCGTCCATGCGAAAACGCTCCACGGTCGCCTTTGTCTGTCCGGGTGCAATCGGCAACACGGATTCGAAGGTTGCGCCGGGAACGCGTCCCATGAATTTTTCATTGGACGCGCTCTGTGCGGAGGTTCCTGCGACTGCTGATAGAGTCAGTATCAGCGCCGCGACCGTTCTTCTGACAGGCACTTCAATGCTCTAGTGAGCGGCACCTTGAGGCGCCTTCGACGTGGCTCGCACATCATGCACCTGCTTGGCACTGATCGCCGGTCCTGAATTTCCCCACGCACTGTTCACGTAGGTGAGGATGTTCGCGATTTCGTCGTCGTTCAGCTGCGTCATCGGTGGCATCACCGAATCATAAACGCTGCCGTTGACGGTCACTTTTCCCGACAGTCCATTGAGCGCAATTTGAATCGCGCGCTTTGGATCCGCCGCGAGGTAATCCGACTTCGCGAGCGGTGGGAACACATTCGGCAAGCCGGCGCCGTTTTCTTGATGGCATACGGAGCACGTGCCTTTGTACAGCGCCGCGCCCGCGTCGACCTGCTGCTGCTTGGTGAGATTGCCTTGCACGCTCGCGGCCGATGCAGCTGCAACCGATTCGAGGCTGCCGACTTTGTCGCCGATATACGTTTCGTCGACTTCCTTGCCGGAATAAATCGCCAACTCCGGCTCGCCCTTCACCTCCAGGAGCGCAAGCGCGCCCTTGTTGAAGGCGCGGAAGATCGAGTGGTCCACCAAGATGTAGTTGCCCGGCACTTCGGTCCTGAACTCGACGATGGCGGCGCCGCCGGCCGGTATCAGCGTCGTCTGCACGTTTTCCTGCGCGTGCGCGCCGCCTTCGTATTGCACGCGATCGAAAATTTCACCGATGACGTGAAAACTCGACACGAGATTCGGTCCGCCGTTCCCGATGAACAGGCGAACTCGTTGATGCGTGTTCGCCTTGAGCGCGCGCGGCCCGGTCAAGGAAGTCTCCGAGCCGTTGAATACGACGTACGTGGGACGTTCGTCGATCGCGCGCTGCATATCGAAGGGTTGGAATCCTTTCTCGCGATACTTGCCGACGGTATAAAAATCGCCCTGCATCACGTAGTACTCGTGATCCACGGGCGGCAATCCTTCCGGCGGCTCGATCAAAATCAAGCCGTACATTCCGTTCGCCACGTGCATGCCGACGGGCGCCGTTGCGCAGTGATAAACGTAGATGCCGGCATTGAGCGCCTTGAACGTGAAGCGCGATGCATGGCCTGGAGCAGTGAAGCTCGATGCAGCGCCGCCGCCGGGACCGGTCACGCCGTGCAAGTCGATGTTGTGCGGCATTTTGCTGGAGGGATGATTCTTAAGATGGAACTCCACCGTATCGCCTTGACGCACGCGGATGAAACTTCCCGGCACCGTTCCGCCGAAAGTCCAGAACATGTACTTCACGCCTTCTGCAATTTCCATTTCCACTTCCCGCACTTCCAGATCAACGACGACTTTGGCCGGTGTCTTGCGATTCGTGGGCGGCGGCACGAGCGGCGGGCTCGTCAACACGGCGGCAATGGGCTCTCCCTGCGGAGGACCAAGATCAAACGGTGTCGCCACGGTCGCTTGCTTTGCAGATTGTTGAGGGGCACAGGCGAAGAGCGCCGACAACGCCGCCACACTTGCCAGTCTGCTGATGATCAAGAACGCTTTATTCTTCATGGAAGTCTCGACCTCGTTGATTTGTGGCCATAGAACACCAGATCTCCGCGTTCGGCACCATGCGGATAACCGCGTAAATTCCGTGGATTGAGCGCGATAGGCATTCCCTCAAATCGAAGAAGCGAATTGCCTAAGCCGACGAACCATTTCTCAAACTCGATGTCTGTTCACTCCTGCTCCGTGCCAACGCGGAGATACCTGCGGCCTCTCCGTAGTTTCACATGCCATCTAGGCAGGTAGTGTCTACGTACTAAGTGCAAAGCGATTCATTTAGAGCTCATGCAAAACGCCAGAGACCAACACGCCCTCTACAACGACAAAGTCGTACGTCAGTTCGCCATCATGACCATCGTCTGGGGAATCGTCGGTATGGCGGTCGGCGTCTTCATCGCTGCGGAACTGATCTGGCCGACGCTCAATTTCGATATCCCGTGGCTAAGCTACGGCCGCCTGCGTCCCTTGCATACCAATGCGGTGATCTTCGCCTTCGGCGGCTCGGCGCTGTTCGCGACGTCCTACTACGTCGTGCAGCGCACTTCGCACGTTCGCTTATTTTGCGATCGCCTTGCCGCGTTTACGTTCTGGGGGTGGCAACTCGTCATCGTTTCCGCGGCGATTACGCTTCCGCTCGGCATCACTCAGAGCAAGGAGTACGCCGAGCTTGAATGGCCGATCGACCTCTTGATTGCCGCCGTGTGGATTGCCTATGCCGTCGTGTTCTTCGGTACCCTGGCAAAACGAAAAATTCAGCACATCTACGTCGCCAACTGGTTCTTCGCGGCCTACATCATCACCATCGCGGTGCTGCACATCGTCAACAACGTTGCGATTCCCGTGACGGCAGACAAGTCCTATATCGTCTATGCCGGCGTCGTCGATGCGATGGTGCAGTGGTGGTACGGACACAATGCCGTCGGGTTCTTTTTGACCGCCGGGTTCCTGGGAATGATGTACTACTTCATCCCGAAGCAAGCCGGCAGGCCGATTTACTCCTATCGGCTGTCCATCGTTCACTTCTGGGCACTCATCTCCATCTATATGTGGGCCGGCCCGCATCATCTGCACTACACCTCGCTGCCCGATTGGGTGCAATCGCTCGGCATGGTGTTCTCGCTCATTCTTCTAGCGCCCTCGTGGGGCGGCATGATCAACGGGATGATGACGCTCTCGGGCGCGTGGCACAAACTCCGCACCGATCCGATCTTGAAGTTCTTCATCGTTTCGTTGTCGTTCTACGGCATGTCGACGTTCGAAGGACCGTTGATGTCGATCAAGACCGTGAACGCACTCTCCCACTACACCGATTGGACCATCGGTCACGTGCACTCGGGCGCGCTCGGGTGGGTGGCGTTCATTTCCATCGGCTGTCTCTACGCGATGATTCCGAAGCTGTTCGGCAAAACGCAGATGCACAGCGTGAGACTCATGGACCTGCATTTCTGGGTCGGAACGATCGGCATCGTCGTTTACTGCGTGTCGATGTGGATTGCCGGCGTGATGCAGGGGCTCATGTGGCGCGCGACGAATCCGGACGGCACGCTGACGTACACCTTCGTCGAATCGCTCAAGGCCACCTATCCCTACTACGGGATGCGCCTCGTCGGTGGTCTCCTCTTTCTCTCGGGCATGGCGATCATGGCCTACAACGTCGCGCGCACGGTCAGCGACGCGCGCCCTGTCGACGTCCGTATTCCTGTTCCCGCTTGAGCATCAACAATCAAATGAGTCATGAAACGGTAGAAAAGAAAGTCGGAATGATGGGCGCGCTGATCGCACTGGCCATCAGCATCGGCGGGCTCGTGGAAATCGTTCCCCTCTATTCACAGCAATCCGTGGTTGAGCCTTCGCCCGGAATCAAGCCCTATGCGCCGCTCGCGCTCGAAGGGCGCGATATCTATGTGCGGGAAGGCTGTTACAACTGTCACTCGCAGATGGTGCGTTCGCTGGTGGCGGAAACGGAACGCTACGGCCACGCCTCCATGGCCGGCGAAGCCGTCTACGACCATCCGTTTCAATTCGGCTCCAAGCGAACGGGCCCCGATCTCGCTCGTGTCGGCGGCCGTTACACCGACGAATGGCACCGCATTCACTTGCTCAATCCGCGCGACGTCGTGCCGGAATCCAATATGCCGGGCTTCCCGTGGCTTGACGAAGCGAAGCTCGACGGCGCGCTGACGCGCCGGAAGCTCGAAGCGTTGCACGCGATCGGCGTTCCTTATTCAAGTGAGGAAATCGCCGCCGCCGAAAAGGAGGTCGAGGGGCATTCAGAAATGGATGCGCTCATCGCTTACTTGCAAGTCCTCAAATTCCACGGAGAAGCGCCGGCTTCCAAAGTTTCCATGAAAGGTGCACCGTGAGCATCGTCATTCGTTCAGCCATTACCGTGTTTTTGTTCGGCTCGTTCATCGCACTCTGGTTCTGGGCGTGGCGGAAAGAAAATGCGGCCCGCTACGACGCTGCGGCGCGGCTGCCTCTGGAAGACAGCGCCGACTCGATCGAAGACTCGCACGTTCAATCGAGGCCAATTAATCTGAGGATTGGGTTGTGATGAATGGCGTTGCAAGTTACTTGGTCATCGCGCTCACGCTGCTGAGCCTCTTGGGCTGCCTGTGGCTCATGTGGTGGACCGCGTATTCGCGCGATCCGGCCGCCGCCGAAAAAGCCAGGAAAGAAACAAATACGGTCGACGGATCCCCTGGAAAAACAGGCCATGTGTGGGACGGCGATCTCGAGGAATACAACAATCCCATGCCACGCTGGTGGCTGGGTCTTTTCATTCTGACCATCGTTTTTTCGCTCGGCTATTTAGTTTTATACCCGGGACTCGGAAACTTCCGCGGCGTACTCAATTGGACGCAGACCAGCGAACATCAAGTGGACACGCAAGTTGCCCGACGCGCCTTGGATCAAAGGCTCGCGCCGCTCAAGAACGCAACCCTTGCAGAACTTGCGACGAACGCCGATGCGATGTCCCTCGCCGCAAATCTTTTCGCGGCGAATTGCTCGACCTGCCACGGTTCCGATGCACGCGGCGCACGCGGCTTTCCAAACCTCACCGACAGCGACTGGCTCTACGGCGGCGATTCGGAAACAATTTACCAAACGATCGCCGAAGGCCGGCATGGCGTCATGCCTGCGCTAGGCGGCATGCTTGGCGAACAAGGACTCAAGGAGGTCGTGTCCTACGTAGTTACGCTCAATGGTCGCAGTGCACCGCCTGATTGGGTGGCGGCAGGCAAGGCTCGTTTCGAATCCTCGTGCTTCGCCTGTCACGGCATCGACGGCAAAGGCAACAAGGCGCTCGGCGCGCCTGATTTGACGGACAGCGTGTGGTTACACGGTGGTGATTTCGATTCGATAACGGCAACCGTTGTCAACGGCCGCGACAACCAAATGCCGCCGCATCTTGAAACGCTCGGCGAAACCAAAGTTCGTCTCTTGGCGGCCTATGTCTTCAGCCTCCCCGCGAAGACGCAAGTAGAGCACTCGGAAGCGCTCGCCCATGCCAAATGACGAGTCAACGGCCACGAAAGCTTGGTCGCGCTTGAAGCGTGACACAGGCGCCGTTCTGTGGGCGTCGTTTTTATCGGCCTCGCTCGCCACGATGCTGTTCTTCGCCTACTTCGATCCGCTCCTTCTGGCGCACGACGACGATCCGCCCGCGTGGCTCGCCGACCGCATGACGGGATACGCTCTGGGTTTCTTTTTCTTTTGGTCGATTTCCGCCATCACTGGACTCTTGGTCGCCTACCTGGCGCGCGACGATAAACCCGAGCAAGGAGCCGAGAAAAAATCGTGAGCACCTCCTTGGACGAGCCTCTCTTCGTCGCTCAGCAAAAAATCTACCCGCGCGAAGTGTCCGGCCGATTCAACCGGCTGCGCATTGCCGCCATCGCCTGCCTGTTCGGCTTGTTCTACGTACTCCCCTGGCTTACCTGGCAGGGACATCAGGCCATTCTGTTCGATCTGCCGGCGCGCCGTTTTTATATCTTCGGCCTCATGTTCTTTCCGCAAGACTTTTTCTTCCTCGCTTGGCTCTTGCTGATCGCGGCCTTGTCGCTGTTCTTTTTCACGGCGCTGCTGGGGCGCGTCTGGTGTGGCTTTGCCTGTCCGCAAACGGTGTGGACGCAAACGTTCATTTGGATGGAGCGGCTCGTCGAAGGCAACCGCTCGCAGCAGATGAAGCTGGACGGCGCAAGCTGGTCCGCACAGAAAATCGTGCGCAAGGCCGCCAAGCAAATCCTCTGGATCAGTTTCTCGCTCTACACGGGATTCACTTTCGTCGCGTTTTTTACGTCGGTCGACCGCTTAGTCGGGGGTCTTAGACTGTGGACGCTCGGCGGCTGGGAGCTCTTTTGGATTCTTTTCTACGGATTCGCAACCTACGGCAATGCCGGCTACCTGCGCGAACAGGTCTGCAAGTACATGTGCCCGTACGCTCGCTTTCAAAGCGCGATGTTCGACCGTCACACGCTGATCGTGTCCTATGACGAAAAACGCGGCGAGCCCCGGGGCGCTCGTCGACGCGGGCTCACTTACAAAGAACAGGGACTAGGAGATTGCATCGACTGCACGCTGTGCGTTCAAGCCTGCCCTACCGGCATCGATATCCGTAGAGGACTTCAATACGAATGCATTGCGTGCACGGCCTGCATCGACGCGTGCGATTCGGTGATGGACAAGATGAATTATCCGCGTGGACTGATTCGTTATTCGACCCAAGCGGCGCTGGAAGGCACAGCCACAAAGATCTTCCGGCCCCGAACTCTCATTTACGGCGCTCTACTTCTGGCGCTAGTGGCAGGCTTCGTTTATGCAGTGACGCATCGAAGCCTTGTCGATCTGGATGTAGTGCGCGATCGCAATGCGCTCTATCGCCGCTTGGACGACGGTCGCATCGAGAACGTCTATACCTTGCGTTTAATCAACAAAGACTCCAGGAACCATGACTTCATGGTCGTCATTAAAGACTTGCCCGGCGCGCGGTTGGACGGCAATGCGCAGGTTCACGCCGCAAGCGGCGAAGTTCGCAGCCTCGTCATCCGTGTGCGCGTTCCCGCCGGCTCCACGACTGAAAGCCGCCGCTTCGCGATCGCACTCCAAGACACCCACCAAACCATCGTTTCCAGCGCGCAAACCCGCTTCATTGTGCCGAGCGGGAACTAAGGACCATGCACGCCATCGAAGCAAGTTGCTTTCACTGCGGCGAGCCGCTCGGCACCTCTACCTTGTCGATACGAATGAACGGCGAGGACCGCGCGGTATGCTGCATCGGTTGCCGTGCCGCGACGGAATGGATCGCAAGCGCGGGCCTTAATGATTTCTATCGCTTCCGTTCGGCTCCAACCGGCCGCCCCGACGAAGAATCCGCCCTCAAGACCGATCGCTGGTCAGCGTATGAACAACCCGAGTTGGCGAACCGATTCATTCGCCGAAATCGCGATCTCGATGCGGTGCACTTGGTCATCGACGGCCTTCGTTGTTCGGCGTGCAGCTGGCTGCTCGATCGTTCGCTGCGACGAGTTCCGGGCGTACGCAACGTTCAAGTCAACGCGGCGACGAGCCGCACCTATATCGAGTGGGAAACCAGTCCAAAAACGCTGCCCGAGATTCTTCGGTTGCTCGCTACGTTGGGTTTCACTCCGCATCCAGTTGGCGACGACGTCGTCGCGCGCCTTCAAGAGAGCGAGCGCCGATCGTCGCTCAAGCGCCTTGCCGTCGCCGCCTTCGGGATGATGCAGGTCATGATGTTTGCGGTTGCCGGGTATTCCGCGGATCTTAACCACGAAACGATCGATGCCAGTCTTCAAGAATACTTTCGATTGATCAGTCTATTGATCGCGACGCCGGTCGTTGGCTACTCGGGATGGCCGTTCTTTAAGAACGCACTGCGCTCCTTACAACTGAAGACCCTGGGAGTCGACGTGCCCGTAAGCGTCGCGCTGCTCATTGCCTTCGTCGCCAGCGTTTGGAATTCGCTTCGTGGTGCGGGCGAGGTCTACTTCGATTCCGTCACGATGTTCGTGTTCTTCCTTACGGCAGGCCGCTTCGTCGAAATGAGCCTGCGACACCGCACCAACGATCTTGCCGACGCATTGGCGCGCCATCTCCCGGCAATCGCGCATCGAGTTTCTGTCGAAACCATGCAAGATGTCGCCACCGATTCGTTGGTCGACGGGGACATCGTCGTGGTTCGCGCCGGCGAGATCGCGCCGGCCGACGGTGTCATCGTTTCGGGTTCGACTCACATCGACGAATCGCTGCTGACCGGCGAATCGATTGCGCGGCAACGAGACATCGGCGATCCGGTGATCGGTGGGGCGCTCAATCTGCGCGCGCCGATCAGCGTTCGAGTGACCGCAACCGGCGATCGCACGGTGATCGCGACCATCGGCATGCTTATGCAACGTGCGCAAGCGCAAAAGCCGAGCGGTTCGCGTATTACGGAAGCGGCCGCATCGCGGTTCGTTCACTACGTGTTGTTCGGCGCTATCGCGGTCTGCCTAAGCTGGCTTGCCGTCGATCCAGCGCGCGCCTTTGAGGCCACTTTAGCCGTGTTGGTCGTGGCATGCCCTTGCGCATTCTCGATCGCCACGCCGGCCACTTTCACCGCCGCCGCCGCACAACTCTCGCGACTTGGTCTACTGGTGGTCCGCATCGATGCGATCGAAGGACTCGCAAAAATAAAGCGCTGCGTATTCGACAAGACCGGCACGCTCACGGAAGGCAAGATGCGCATCCAGCATGCCGCCTTTCATACTGACGCACCGCGAAGAGAGGTGCTCGCGATTGCCGCTGCGCTTGAGCAGAGTTCGGAGCATCCGATTGCGCGCGCCTTCGTCGAACACGACGGCGGCAAACAGGTGGAATCCGCCGAAATAATTCCGGGCCGCGGCATCGAAGGGGTGATTGACGGTCGGCGTTACCGCATCGGCGCGCTCTCGTTCGTCTTCGAGCTATGCCAGAACACGCTGCGGTTCGACGCCGCGGCATCGGCCTCGCAAACCACCGTGGCGCTTGGAGACGAGCGCGAAATGCTGGCGACCTTCACGTTAAGCGACTCCTTACGCGATGGCGGTGCCGATATTGCAGCTCGCCTTGCAAGGCTCGGCGTTGCTTCCGAGATTCTGAGCGGTGACAGCGCAGACGCGGTTTCCGCTGTCGCACGGCAATGCAACATCAAGATCTTTGCCGCACGCCGACTTCCCGGCGAGAAATTGGCGCATATCCGCGGTTTGATGGAGCGCAATGAATCGGTGTTGGTCGTGGGAGACGGCATCAACGATGCGCCGGTGCTCGGTGTCGCCAGCGTTTCAATGGCGATGGGACGTGGCGCCGCGCTTGCCCACGCCAGTGCCGATCTGGTTCTTGTCAATGAGCAACTGCAAGTGCTGCCGGAAGCCATTGCGGTAGCACGTCGCGCAATCGTGATCGTCAAACAAAATCTCTTTTGGGCGGCGGCGTACAACCTTTCCGCGCTGCCTCTGGCGGCACTTGGGCTTGTTCCACCTTGGATCGCCGCCATTGGAATGTCGCTGAGCTCCATCGCGGTCATCGCCAACGCAATGCGATTGGTGCCGCGGCGGGCAGCGACATCTAAAACAGCGACACTCGATAAATCGCACCGAGTTCCCAGGCAACCCGGGCCGCTACAAGCTGGCGGCAGCACGCCATGAGCATCTTATTCGCACTCATTCCGCTTTCCCTCGTGCTGGTTATCGCCGCCGGCTGGGCGTTCTTTTGGGCCGTGGACACGCGGCAATTCGACGACTTGGATTCGCCGGCCTGGGACATTTTGCGTGATGACGCCCACCGCAACGATGGCGGCGACGAGGGTGAAGACGATGGACAGCAGCGTTGAAGTCATCGGCTTTTCCGCGGCACTGCTCATGGGCTTGGCCGGCAGCGCGCATTGCTTCGGAATGTGCGGCGGCATCGCAGGCGCATTCGGCGTTCGTCTTCGAGTTCTGAACGGCAGCTCGGAAATTCACTGGCACACCGCGCTCTATCAATTGGGTCGAATCGGAGGCTATTCCCTTCTCGGCTTAGTGAGCGGCTCACTAGGACAAGGATTGCAGTCGCTCTTCGATTTCGAACAAGCCGGTTTGGTCCTGAGAATCGCAAACGGCATTTTGCTTTTGCTGGTCGCCGCTCGAGTACTGATCCAGTGGAATGGACTAGCGGTTTTGGAACGTCTGGGAGCACGCGTGTGGAAATTGGCTCAGCCTCTCTCTCGGCACGTCTCGGGGGGCAGTCCGATACAAACGTTGAGTTTCGGAGCGCTCTGGGGGTTTCTGCCGTGCGGCATGGTGTATTCGATGCTCGCGTTCGCTGCATTGAGCGGTGATGGCTTGAGCGGCGCGGCACTAATGGGTGTCTTTGGCCTTGGCACGGCGCCGGCCATGTTCGCCAGTACAATCACGGCGGCGAAATCGGTGAAGTACTTTGCCTCCAAGTGGGCGAGACCCGTGACCGGAGCACTGCTCGCAGCATTCGGCTTCTGGATGATCGCGTCGCCGATTTATCTGCATGCTCAAAGCTTGCACATCCATTGAAAGCCGCCAAGAGCCAATGGCATTTAAGAACGATGTGAAAACCGCCTTTCTCCCTCTCCCGGTTGCGGGAGAGGGAGTGAAGAATTTGCCTTACTTATGTCAGTGCCATTGGTTCTAGTAATTGAATAAATACACTGGACAAGAATTCGAGTCGCCACATTCCATGCCGACGAAGGACCTGTAAGCTAAAACGGCTTTCGCTCGGAAACAAACTGCCTCTTCCGCTCGACTTCGCTTCATCGATTTCCCAGCGTTGAACCTAGCGTCGACGGTTGCCCGAGCTACGTAGTGATTTGCGAGCGAAGCGAGCGCGATCATCCACCATCGCGCGGCGAATTTTTCCCGACGGATATCTCTTCACGACGATTTGGCACCGTCGTCGCTTGCGCATCGCAGGATCCATTTCCCGGAGAGTCCGTCATGTCCAGCACGTTAGCCATCAAACCCAAAACGATCGCAAGATCCGCCACCCCCTTGGCACCTGAGGAACTCCGCCGCATGCACGCCTGGTGGCGCGCGTGCAATTACCTGGCAGTGGGCATGATCTATCTGCGCGACAATCCCTTGCTGCGCGAGCCGCTCCGCATCGAACACGTGAAGCATCGGCTGCTCGGTCACTGGGGCGCGAGTCCCGCGCTCTCTTTTACCTGGCTGCACCTGAATCGCCTGATCAAGCGCGACGATCTCGACATGATCTTCGTCGCAGGTCCAGGTCACGGCGCACCGGGCGTGCTCGGTCCCGCGTATCTCGAAGGAACGTATTCGGAGGTGTACCCGGACAAGAGCGAGGATCTCGAGGGACTCCAGAAATTCTTCAAGCAATTCTCCTTTCCCGGACACATCGGCAGCCATGTCACGCCGGAAACTCCGGGATCGATTCATGAAGGCGGTGAACTCGGCTATTGCCTCTCGCACGCGTACGGCATGGCGCTCGACAATCCGGATCTCATCGTCGCCTGCGTAGTCGGCGACGGCGAAGCCGAAACGGGCCCGCTCGCCACCGCGTGGCACTCGAACAAATTCCTCAATCCGCAGCGCGACGGCGCGGTCCTGCCGATCTTGAATTTGAACGGCTACAAGATCGCGAACCCGACGATCCTGGCGCGCATCAGCCACGAAGAGCTCGAATCGTTGTTCGTGGGCTACGGCTATACGCCGCTGTTCGTCGAAGGCGACGACCCGGACGAACTGCACCAGAAGATGGCTGCCACGCTGGACGCCGCCGTCGAGCAAATTCGTGCGGCACAGGAGACCGCGCGCAACGCGCGAAGTCCGTCGCGACCACGCTGGCCGATGATCGTTCTGCGCACGCCCAAGGGCTGGACAGGTCCCAAGGAAATCAAAGGACACAAAGCGGAAGGCTCTTGGCGCTCGCATCAGGTTCCGTTCTCCGACGTGCGCGAGAATCCGGAAAGCTTGCAGCTCCTCGAGACCTGGCTGAAGAGCTATAAGCCTGAAGAGCTCTTCGATGCGAACGGCCGGCTGGTCGACGAGCTGCGCGACATCGCCCCCAAGGGCACGCGGCGAATGAGCGCGAATCCGCATACCAACGGCGGCCTGCTCAGAAAGGATTTGAAACTCCCGGACTTCCGCCGCTACGCCGTCAAAGTCGCGGCTGGCGGCGGCGTTCGTCACGAGAACACCAAACCCTTAGGCGAATTTCTGCGCGACACCATGCGCAACAACATGCGGACTTTCCGCGTATTCGGTCCCGACGAAACCGCGTCGAATCGGCTGCAATCGCTTTACGAAGTCACGAAGAAAACTTGGATGGCCAATTTCCTTCCCGAGGACGCCGACGGCGGCGAACTCGCGACCGACGGACGCGTCATGGAGATCCTGTCCGAACACACGCTCATCGGCTGGCTAGAAGGTTATCTGCTAACCGGGCGTCACGGCTTCTTCCATACCTACGAAGCATTCGCCCACGTAATCGACTCGATGTTCAACCAACACGCGAAGTGGCTCGACATCTGTAAAAACCATGTGCCGTGGCGCGCATCGGTCGCTTCGCAAAACATTCTGTTGTCCTCGACGGTGTGGCGGCAGGATCACAACGGCTTTTCGCATCAGGATCCGGGATTCATCGATCTTGTGACCAACAAGAGCCCGTCGGTGTCGCGCATCTACCTGCCGCCCGACGCGAATACGCTGCTGGTCGTCGCCGACCAGTGCCTGCGCTCGACCGACTGCATCAACGTGATCGTTGCCGACAAGCAGAAGCACATGCAATTCACCACCATCGACGAGGCGATCGTTCACTGCGAGAAGGGCATCGGCATCTGGGCCCGAGCGAGCAACGATGCCGGTGCAGAACCGGACGTCGTGATGGCGTCGTGCGGCGACGTCGCCACGATGGAAGCACTGGCGGCCACAGCGATTCTGCGTGAGCGCTTGCCCGACCTCAAAGTTCGCTTCGTCAATGTCGTGGACCTGTATCGAATGCAACCGGCGGCCGAACATCCTCACGGGCTCACCGAGAGCGAATTCGATGGACTGTTCACTGCCGGCAAGCCGGTGATCTTCAATTTTCACGGCTATCCCTGGCTGATTCACAAACTCGCGTACCGTCATCGCGAGAATCAAAACCTGCACGTACGCGGCTACAAGGAGAAGGGCAACATCAATACGCCGCTCGAGCTTGCTATCTTGAATCAAATCGACCGCTTCGATCTCGTCATCGACGTCATCGACCGCGTGCCGGGACTCTCGACGCGCGCGGCTCATCTGAAGGAAGAGATGAAGAACGCGATCATCGACAATTTGAGCTATGCACATACCCACGGCACCGATAGGAAGGAAATCACGGAGTGGGTATGGCCGTATTGAAATAGCGAATGCGAGCTGTCGATGCACTACGTCAAGCAACGCGTTTTTCTGCTTCGCCACGGTGAAACGGAGTGGACCTTAAGCCGGCAACACACGGGTATCACGGACATTCCATTGACGGAAAACGGCCGCACCGTGGCGAAGCGCCTTGCACC
>CAZQYC010000001.1:45625-127484 GCA_964597495.1 uncultured Steroidobacteraceae bacterium
TCACGGACATTCCATTGACGGAAAACGGCCGCACCGTGGCGAAGCGCCTTGCACCACTGCTTGCTGCGCAACGATTCGAACTGATCTTGATGAGTCCGATGCAGCGCGCGCGCGAGACCTGCGCGCTCGCCGAACTTGCACCACGCGCCCGGATCGACACCGATCTATGCGAGTGGAACTACGGCGACTACGAAGGCCTCACTCCGCAGCAGATTCGCGAGCGGAATGCCGAGTGGCTGATTTTCCGCGACGGTTGTCCCGGCGGCGAGCCGCCTGAGGGAATCGGCGCGCGCGTCGATCGGGTGATCGACAAAGTTCGACGAGTCGAAGGCCACGTCGCGCTGTTTGCGCACGGCCACGTGTTGCGCACCCTGACCGCTCGTTGGCTCGGGTTGCCGGTTGCGGCAGGCGCCCACTTCCTGCTCGATACGGCGACCGTGAGCGTGCTCAGCTACTACCACGGGATCGGCGCAATCGAACGCTGGAATGCGGCAGTCGCCCCTTAGAACTAAAGTCGATCGGAGATCCTAAGAATGCAAACAACGTCGCGTTCCACCAAAGCCACACCCTCGCTCAATGCGGTGCGCACGGGTATGAGCGTCGATGCGCTGCGCCGCGCCGTGCTCGACAACTTGGCCTACCTGCAGGCTCGGTATCCGGATGTCGCTTCTGCGCATGATTGGTACATGGCACTTTCCTACAGCATTCGAGATCGCCTGCTAGCGCGCTGGAACGAAACCTCACGAACTTACCAAAAGCGCAACGTCAAAGTCGCCTGCTACTTGTCGGCGGAATTCCTCATCGGACCGCAGCTCGGCAACAACCTGGTCAATCTCGGCATCGAAGCCGAAGCGAACGAAGCGATGCACGCGCTCGGACAAGACCTCGAGACGTTGACAATGCTCGAGGAAGAGCCGGGACTCGGGAACGGTGGCCTCGGCCGATTGGCGGCTTGTTATCTCGATTCTCTGGCGACGCTGCAAATACCGGCCATCGGTTACGGCATTCGCTATGAATTCGGGATTTTCGATCAAGAAATACGTGACGGCTGGCAAACGGAGATCACGGACAAGTGGCTGCAAAAAGGCAATCCCTGGGAACTGTCACGTCCCGAGATCGCGTTCTACGTCGGCTTCGGCGGCCACACGGAAATCTATACCGACGAGTTGAATCAAGTCCGCGTACGGTGGAAACCGGCACGAGAGATCAAAGGAATTGCTTACGACACGCCGGTGCTCGGCTATCGTGTCAACACGTGCAACACATTGCGTCTCTGGAAGAGCGAGGCGGTCGAGTCGTTCGATTTCGGCGATTTCAACGTCGGCGACTACTACGGAGCGGTGCAACAGAAAGTCGTCTCGGAAACCCTGTCGAAGGTGCTCTATCCGAACGACGAGGCCGACATCGGCAAACGTCTCCGCCTCGCGCAGCAGTATTTCTTCGTCTCCTGTTCGCTGCAGGACATGCTTCGGTTGCTCGATCTCAAAGGCGAACCTATCGAACGCTTTGCAGACGTATTCGCGGCCCAGCTTAACGATACGCATCCGTCGATCGCCGTTGCGGAACTGATGCGACTGCTGGTCGATGTCCGTCACGTGCCCTGGGATACGGCTTGGAACATCACGCAACGCTCGCTCGCTTACACGAATCACACGTTGCTCCCGGAAGCCTTGGAGACTTGGAGCCTGCCGCTGTTCCAAAGCCTGCTACCGCGGCCGCTCGAAATCATTTACGAAATCAATCGCCGTTTCTTGGACGAAGCGCGCCGGATGTTTCCGGACGATCCCGAACGCATCGCTCGTCTCTCGCTCATCGACGAGCATGGCGATAAGGGCATTCGCATGGCAAATCTCGCCACGGTCGGCTGTCATATCGTCAACGGTGTCGCGGCTCTGCATTCCGCGCTGCTCACGAAAACGGTGCTGCGCGACTTCGCGGATCTCTGGCCCGACCGCTTCCGCAATGTCACCAACGGCGTAACGCCTCGGCGCTTCATGGTATTGAGCAACCCGCGTCTCGCTCGGCTCTTGGACGAAACCGTCGGTGAGGCCTGGGTCACCGACCCTTCTCGACTCAAGCTGCTCGAAGCCCGGGCCGACGACCCGGCGTTCCAGGAAAAATGGCGCCGCATCAAGAAGCAGAACAAAGAGACGCTCGCGCTACGCATCCGGGAACGCACCGGCATCACAGTCGATCCGAGCGCGCTCTTCGACATTCAAGTGAAGCGCATTCACGAATACAAACGCCAGCACTTGAACGTGCTGTACATCATCACGCTGTATCGTCGGCTGCGCGAGAACCCGAAACTTTCGATCGCGCCGCGCTGCTTCGTGTTCGGCGGCAAAGCCGCGCCGGGTTATCGAATGGCGAAACTGATGATTCGCCTCATCAACGGCGTTGCCGACATCGTCAACACCGATCCGGTGATCAATGGCCGACTTAAAGTTGTTTTCTATCCGGACTTCAACGTAAAGAACGCGCATGCAATCTATCCGGCCGCCGATCTGTCCGAGCAAATTTCAACGGCGGGCAAGGAAGCCTCCGGCACGGGCAACATGAAGTTCACGTTGAACGGCGCGTTGACGATCGGCACCCTCGATGGCGCCAACGTCGAGATTCGCGAGGAAGTGGGCGCAGAAAATTTCTTTCTCTTCGGCCTCACCGCCGCCGAGGTCGAGCACGTCAAAAACACCGGCTATAACCCGCGCGAGTACTGCGAGCGCGATCCCGAGCTGCAAGCAGTGCTGGGGTTGATCGCCAGCGGGTTGTTCGCGGGCGGCGACACCGAAGTATTCCATCCGCTGCTGAATCACTTGCTCGATCACGACACCTATTTGCTGCTGGCCGACTATCGCGCGTACGTCGACGCACAGACGCAAGTCGATCGTGCGTTTCTCGATTCAACCCGCTGGACGCGCATGTCGATCCTGAATGTCGCACGCGCCGGCAAATTTTCGTCGGATCGATCGATCCGAGAGTACTGCGACTCCATCTGGAAGACGAAACCGGTTCCCATCCAACTGAGCGGCTGAATCATGCATGCCTTCCATACCGATGCAATTGATCAGGTTTCGTTGCCGGAGCTGCCCGCATGGATAGCGCTCGAGCAGCATTTTCAGAAAATTCGCCGGCAACCTCTCCGCGCGCTGTTCGCCGACGATCCACAGCGCGGACAGCGCTTGACGCTCGACGCGGCCGGCATTTACCTCGACTACTCGAAGAATCGCGTCACGGACGAAACGCTCGCGCTGTTGTCGCAGCTCGCGCGCGAACGCGAGCTACAGGCGGCGATAGAGGCGATGTTTCGCGGCGATAAAATCAACGTCACCGAACGCCGGGCAGCGTTGCACGTTGCCTTACGCGCTCCGCGCAATACCGTCATTCGCGTCGGTGGCGCGAACGTCGTTCCGCTCGTGCACGAAGTGCTCGATCGAATGACGGCCTTCGTCACCCGGGTTCGGCAGGACGAGTTCAAAGGATATACGGGCAAACCCATCCGCAATATCGTCAACATCGGCATTGGCGGCTCCGACCTCGGACCGGTAATGGCCTATGAAGCGCTCAAACACTACAGCAACCGCTCTCTCCGCTTCGGCTTCGTATCCAACGTGGACGGCACCGACCTCGCCGAAACGGTGCGCGACATGGATGCCGCCGAAACGCTCTTCATCGTCTCGTCGAAAACCTTCACGACGTCGGAAACCATGGCCAACGCAAAAAGCGCGCGCGCCTGGTTGCTGTCTGCCTTCGGCGGTGACTGGCAGTCGATAGCACGGCATTTTGTCGCCGTATCGACCAATGCAGCGCAGGTCGCGGAGTTCGGCATCGACACCGCCAACATGTTCGGCTTTTGGGAGTGGGTAGGCGGTCGCTATTCGCTGGAATCGGCGATCGGCTTGTCCACGATGCTCGCGATTGGGCCGGAGAGCTTTCGCGCGCTGCTCGCGGGATCGCATAGCATGGACGAGCACTTCCGCACCACGCCGTTCGAACAAAATATACCGGTGATCATGGCGATGCTCGGCATCTGGTATGCGGACTTCTTCAAGGCGCGCACCGTCGCGATATTGCCGTACGAGCAATATCTCAAGCGCTTCCCCGCCTATTTGCAGCAGCTCATCATGGAGAGCAACGGCAAGCGCGTCGACCTGGAAGGCAAGCCGGTCGCCACGGAAACCTCGCCGGTGTACTGGGGCGAGCCCGGCACGAACGGCCAGCACTCGTTTTATCAGCTCCTCCATCAAGGCACGCAGCTGATTCCGTGCGACTTCATCGCGTTCGCTTGCTCGCTCAATCCGCTCGCCGGCCATCACGATATGTTGCTCGCGAACGCGTTTGCGCAAAGCGAAGCGCTTGCGATGGGCAAGACAGCCGAGGAATTGCGTGCCGAGGGTTGCGCGGAGTGGCTCGTGCCGCACCGCACGTTCGGAGGCAACCGCCCGTCCAATACGCTGCTACTCGAGCGCTTGACGCCGGCTTCCTTGGGAAAGCTGATCGCGCTCTACGAGCACATCGCCTTCACGCAAGGCGTCATTTGGAACGTCAATTCCTTCGATCAATGGGGCGTCGAACTCGGGAAGCAATTGGCCGGACGGATCGTGCCCGAGCTGAAAGGCGGCACGGAACCCCGCCTCGACCATGACAGTTCGACCAACACGCTCATCCGACGCTATCGGACTCTGCGAGAGAAGCACAGATGAGGCACGACGATACGGCAACGTCAGTTCGCGAACAGCGTTTACTTAAGAAACGGGTTCACGAGCACGCGACCTCGCCCGGCGTGCACTTTCCGCCGGGCGCCACGGTGGATGCGCGCGGCGTGAATTTTTCGATTTTCGCTCCCGAAGCAGCCATCGCCGAGTTGCGGCTCTACGAGGGAGCCGATAGCGATGCACCTTCGCAAACTGTCGTGCTCGACAACGGCGCACACCGCACCTTCTCGTTTTGGCATGTGTACGTGGAAGGCTTGAAGCCTGCTGCGCTCTATACATGGCGCGTAGCTCCTTCTAAAGAGGAGCTTAAATCCGCGCCGGAACTATTCGATCCGTGGGCACATGCGGCAAGCGCGGCTCGCTGGAATCGCAAAGCCGTTCCTTCCGAGAGGATGGGACGAAGCCTGCGCGCGATCGTCACTGCCCCGATCGACCGCACTATGAACTCCTGGATGTCCGCGGAAGAGCGCAGCGACGCCGTGATTTACGAGGTTCATGTCGGCGGGTTCACCCGGCATGCTTCGTCGGGCGTGCGTCATCCCGGCACGTTCGCGGGTTTCATCGAAAAGATTCCTTATCTAAAGGAACTCGGCATCACGCACGTCGAATTCTTGCCGGTCATGGCATTCGACGAGCAAGACGTTCCGGAAGCCGTCGATGCGCGGGGATTACGCAACTACTGGGGATACAGCTCTTACGGCTTCTATGCCCCACATCCTCGTTATTGCGTCGATCCGGCGGCGGCACCGCGTGAATTCGCCGATTGCGTGCGCGCGTTGCATGCCGCAGGCCTTCGCGTGTTGCTCGACGCCGCATTCAATCACACCGCGGAAGGGGGCCTGGGCGGGCCGACGATCAATTTCAAGGCGCTCGCGAACGGGGTGTTCTATCACCGCGATGCCGCCAATCCGTCCCAGTATCGCGACTACACGGGATGCGGCAACACGGTCAACTGCAATCATCCTTTGGTGACGAATTTCATCGTCAACTGCCTCGAGTATTGGGCAACCGAATTCGGCGTCGACGGCTTTCGCTTCGACTTGGCCAGCATTTTTACGCGCGGGGAGAACGGCGCGCCGCTCGCGAATCCGCCGATGACCTGGGCGATCGAACTCTCGCGCACGCTCGCCACTCGACCGATGATCGCCGAAGCTTGGGATGCGGACGGGCTGTTCCAGGTCGGTTCTTTCCCGGGGATGCGCTGGGCCGAGTGGAACGGCCGCTACCGCGACACCCTGCGCCGTTTCGTGCGCGGCGATCCGGGGCTGATCGGCGAAGTCGCCACTCGCATCGCAGGTTCGCAGGATTTATATGCAAATCGTTCGCCGCTACACAGCATCAACTTTGCGACGTGTCATGACGGCTTCACGCTCTACGACCTCGTCAGCCATAACCACAAACACAACGACTCGAACGGCGAAGGCAATCGCGACGGCAACAATGACAACCTCTCCTGGAATTGCGGCGCGGAGGGCGACACCGACAACGTTCCCATCCTGGCATTGCGCAAGCGCCAGGCGAAGAACCTCATGGCGATTCTGTTCTTAAGCCAGGGCGTTCCGATGATCCTCGCCGGCGACGAAGTATTGCGCAGCCAGCGCGGCAACAACAACGCCTATTGCCAGGACAGCGAATTGTCCTGGTTCGACTGGCATTTGCTGGACGCGAATCGCGACATGCTGCGCTTCGTTCGTGAACTGATCGCCTTGCGACGGCGTCATCCGTGTTTGCGTCGACGACGCTTTCTAACCGGACGGCCGGTCGGCGGTTCGAACCTGCCCGATATCGCATGGCACGGCGAGCACCTGAACGATCCGCGCTGGAACGACGGTAACTCGCGGCTGTTGGCGTTCACGTTGGCGGGCACTGCTCCGGATGAAAAACCTCTGCACGTGATCATGAACATGGCCCAAGAACCGCGCACCGTCGCCATCCCGGTAATCGCAAACTGCAAGTGGCGGCGCACGCTCGACACGGCGCTCGCCTCTCCCAACGACATTGGGATCAGTGAACAAAGCGGTGAACAGCGGAACGACAGCGTCAACTTTCTCTATTCGACCGGACCCCGCAGCGTTGTCGTGCTGGAGGCAGAATGAGCATCGATTCTAAATACGCCGACGGTCTCGCAAGAGAGCGCTCAAGGCCTCTGCTGCCGCCCGAACGCGAAGAGGAAGCAAATGAACCGACCCGCAGCTCGAACCTGCGAACGCTGCAACGCTTCGGCCAATCCGTCTGGTTGGACTACCTCCGGCGCAGCTTGCTTACGAGCGGCGAACTGCGCCGCTTGATCGATGAAGACGGCTTGCGCGGCTTGACGTCGAATCCGTCCATCTTCGCGAAAGCGATCGCCGAGGATTCGGACTATCGCGAATCGCTTGACGAGCTGCGCTCCAAAGTTTCCGATCCCAAAGCTCGCTATGAAAAACTTGCGGTGCACGACATCAGGAATGCGGCCGATGCGTTGCGGGGAATCTACACCGAAACAGCTTGGCGCGACGGATACGTGAGTCTCGAAGTTTCCCCCCTTCTCGCCTACGACGAGGGCGGAACCATCGAAGAGGCATTTCGCCTGTGGCGAACGATCGACCGGGAAAACGTCATGATAAAAGTGCCGGCGACCGCACAGGGAATCGCCGCGATCCGCGAACTCGTCGGCTCCGGCATCAACGTCAACGCGACGCTGCTTTTTTCGCAAGATAGCTATGCCCAAGTCGCGGATGCGTACATCGCGGGGCTCGAACGCTGGGTGCAGAAAGGCGAGGAAGCGCAGCGCGTAGCGAGTGTCGCGAGTTTCTTTGTCAGTCGCATCGATGCGGCCGTCGACGCGCGCATCGAAGAACGCCTGCAGACTTGCGGAAATGCCGTCGAGAAAAGTCGCTTGCGAGACATAGCCGGGACAGTCGCCATCGCTAACGCAAAACTCGCCTATCAGCGCTATTTGGAGATCGTTCGAGGACCACGCTGGGAAGCGCTTGCCAAGCGCGGTGCTCGTACACAGCGTCTGCTATGGGCCAGCACCGGCGCAAAAAACCCGAACTACCGCGATGTAATCTATGTCGAGGAACTCATCGCGCCGAACACCATTAATACGATGCCGCCCGCCACGCTCGAAGCGTTCCGCGATCACGGCCGTCTGCGCACTAGCCTGACCGAAGACATCGCGGGTGCCCATGAAACGTTGAATGCGTTGGTAACCGTCGGCATCTCGCTGCAGCAAGTGGCGGATCAGCTCTTGGACGAAGGAGTGCAATTGTTCGCACGCGCGTTTCGCGAGTTACTCGACGAAGTCGCCAAGTAAATAAGAGCAAGTGAAGCGGGCTTAAAGGAGCTATTAGTGGAAACCCATATTCTCGCCGGCAAGCCGGCACCGCAGGATATCCTGGACAACATCCCGCGCTTGATTACGTCCTACTACAGCGAACGACCCGACGCGAACGAGCCCACGCAGCGCGTCGCGTTCGGGACCTCCGGACATCGAGGCTCCGCACTCCGGCACTCTTTCAACGAGGCGCACATCTTGGCCATCACGCAAGCGATTTGCCATTACCGAAAGGCAAAGAACATTTCCGGTCCGCTTTTTCTCGGCATGGACACTCACGCGCTCTCGGAACCTGCCTTCGTCACCGCGCTCGAAGTGCTGGCCGGAAACGGCGTGGAGACCCGAATCGCGCATGACGGCGGATACACACCGACTCCGGCGATCTCGCATGCGATTCTGACTTACAACCGTTCGCGGACGTCCGGATTCGCGGACGGCATCATCATCACGCCGTCGCACAATCCGCCCGAAGACGGCGGCATCAAGTACAACCCGCCGCATGGAGGACCCGCGGAGACGTCGATCTCGGATGACATCGAAGGCGTGGCGAATCGGCTCTTATCGCGAACGGCCGAAGGGATCGCCCGTCTTCCGATCGAGCGCGCGCGTAAAGCAGCCACCACATGCCTTCACGACTACGTGACTGAGTATACGAACGACCTGGCCAATATCCTCAACATGGAAGCGATTCGGCGAGAACAATTGCATATCGGCATCGACCCGATGGGCGGGGCCGCTGTCGGGTACTGGCAGGCGATCGCCGACCGCTACGGGCTCAACGTCGAAGTCGTGAACAAGCAAGTCGACTCGACCTTCCGTTTCATGCCGCTGGACTTTGACGGCCTAATTCGCATGGACTGCTCTTCGCCGTTCGCGATGGCCAATCTTATTGCGCTCAGCAAGCGCTTCGACATCGCGTTCGGCAACGATGCCGACGCCGATCGTCATGGCATCGTCAGTCCCAGGTACGGATTGATGAATCCAAACCACTACTTGGCGGTTGCCATCAATTACTTGTGTGCATATCGCCCCCATTGGAGCGCGAGGACGGCGATTGGCAAGACCGTGGTCAGTTCGAGCCTCATCGATCGCGTCACCCGAGCGCGGGATCGGAAATTGGTCGAGGTCCCGGCGGGATTCAAGTGGTTCGTCAACGGATTGTTCACCGGCGCCATCGGGTTTGCGGGCGAAGAAAGCGCCGGCGCATCGCTCTTGCGCCGCGATGGCACGGCATGGACCACGGACAAAGACGGACTCGTGCTCGGACTATTGGCCGCCGAAATACGAGCCATCACGAATCGCGATCCCGGCGAACTCTATGAAACCTTGACGCGCAGCTACGGCACGCCGTTCTACAAACGAATCGACGCTCGAGCAACGCTTGCGCAAAAGAAGAAGCTCGCAAGAATCACACGTGAGCAAGTGATCGCAACAACTCTCGCGGGAGAAAAGATCGAAGCAGTACTCACGCACGCCCCCGGTGACGGCAATCCGATCGGCGGACTCAAAGTGACTACGCAAAACGGTTGGTTTGCCGCGCGCCCCTCAGGCACCGAGGATGTGTACAAGATTTACGCGGAGAGCTTCCTGGGCGAAGACCATCTCCGGCAACTGCAAGCCGAAGCGCAGGAACTCGTGGATTCGGTGTTGTCGGCGCCTTGAGCGCAAAGCCGAATAGATTTTCCGTCAATGCAGCTTCGAGTCGAGTACACCTCTTTCATAACGCGACGCCATGACGTCCAGTGAAATCGGCACGATCTTCGAGGCGTTGCCAGCGCTACCGAACGCCTCGTAACGCGCCTTGCAAATTTCCTTCATGGCTTCCATTGAGGCCGCCAACCACTTGCGAGGATCGAACTCCTTTCTCTCTTCGGCCAGGAATTTCCGTACCGCGCCGGTCGCCGCCATGCGCAAATCGGTGTCTATGTTCACCTTCCTTACGCCGTTCCGAATGCCTTCCTGAATTTCCGAAACCGGCACTCCGTAGGCTTCGCCCATTTCGCCGCCGTATTCGTTGATGATTTGCAGCCACTCCTCAGGCACCGAGCTCGAGCCGTGCATGACCAAGTGAGTATTCGGAATCCGGCGATGAATTTCCCCGATGCGATCGATGGAGAGAATCTCGCCAGTCGGCGGGCACGTAAATTTATAGGCACCGTGAGAAGTGCCGATGGCAATGGCCAGCGCATCGACCTTGGTCTTTCCGACGAAGTCCGCGGCCTCCTCGGGATCGGTTAACAGCTGAGAATGATCGAGCTGCCCCTCGGCGCCCGAGCCGTCTTCCTCGCCCGCCATGCCGGTTTCCAGTGAACCCAAGCATCCCAACTCGCCTTCCACCGATACGCCGCAGGCATGCGCCATTTCCACCACGCGACGCGTCGTCGCAACGTTGTATTCGTAGGAGGCCGGCGTTTTCATGTCCTCCAACAACGAACCGTCCATCATCACGGATGAGAATCCAAGCTGAATCGAACGCTGGCAAACTGTCGGACTGCCGCCGTGATCCTGATGCAAGACCAGCGGAATGTACGGCCACTCCTCGATCGCTGCTTGAACTAAGCGACGTAAGAACGGTGCGCCTGCGTACTTGCGCGCGCCGGCCGATGTCTGCAGGATCACTGGGCTGTCAGTCTCATCCGCTGCCGTCATGATGGCGCGCACCTGCTCCAAATTATTC
The DNA here is from genome assembly GCA_964597495.1 of uncultured Steroidobacteraceae bacterium. GTDB lineage: Bacteria > Pseudomonadota > Gammaproteobacteria > Steroidobacterales > Steroidobacteraceae > CAZQYC01. The sequence continues at coordinate 56,334 of CAZQYC010000001.1, forward strand.
ACGTTGAAAGCAGGCACGCCGTAGTCGTGTTCCGCCGCATGATCGAGCATCTGCCGAAGCGTCACCAGAGCCATATCGATTGCCTCGCTAATTCACATGAGCTTTGAAATGCGAACGTTCTTCGAGCAGATTCGCCGCCTCCCGGGCCATTTCGGCCTGCTCATCGACGAGCACGACCAATATACGCACGCGTGAATCGCGAGCACTGACATCAACCACGTTTTGCGTTCGAGAGAGTTTCACTTCGTCGTTAAGCTCCTCATCCAACACCACCCCCAAGTACCCCATCGATTGGACGGCATAGCGACGGATAACCGCACTGTGCTCCCCGATGCCTCCCGAAAACGCGATTACGTCCACACCGCCCATCACGGCAACGTAGCTTCCTATGTATTTTCTTAGACGGTGAACGTAGATTTCTATCGCCAGGCGGCAACTTTCGTGCCCCTGTAGGGCGCGACGCTGCACTTCCGAAAAGTCGAACGTGCCGCAGAGCCCAAGCAGGCCACTTTCGAAATTCAGCATCCGATCGAGTTTGTCCTCATTGAAAGACGGCAAGCGCAACATCGACAGGAGAATGCCGGGATCGATGTCGCCGCAGCGCGTGCCCATCACCAGCCCTTCAAGCGGCGTCATGCCCATGCTGGTTTCAACGCTGCGCCCGAACTCGATAGCGGCCACGCTTGCGCCGTTGCCTAGATGACAAGCGACGATGCGTAACTCCGTTGGCTTTCTTTTCAAATGGCGCGCGACCGAGTCAACGACGCAGGCATAGCTGATGCCGTGAAAGCCGTAGCGGCGCAAACCGTGTTCCTTCGCGAAGGCCAGCGGCAACGCATATTCACGCGCCCGCGGCGGCAATGTACTGTGAAAAGCCGTGTCGAATATCGCCACGTGCGGCAACTTCCCGAAGCGCTCATACGCAGCGCACAGCATCGCGAGCGCGGGTGGATTGTGCAGGGGAGCCAGTTCTGCAAGGGCGTCGATTGCCTTGAGCACAGCATCGTCCACTCGAGTGGACTCGACAAAACGTTCCCCGCCGTGAACGATGCGGTGCGCGATGGCGTCGAGGACGTACGACTTCGTCAGCCGTGCTTGGATTGCGTCAAGCACGAACGCGGACGCTTGCTGGAACGTCATCACTCCCAAGATCTGTTCCGACCGATCGTCCACCAGCGAAGCTCTAGCGCCGATATTCTTTATCTGCAGATTGAATAGGGCCGAGCCATCGCTGCTTTCGATCACCCCGCACTTGATGGAAGAGCTGCCGCTGTTCAACGCCAGAATGCGCATGACGTCGACCCGTCAGTCCGTCGGGCGGACGCGGCTATTACGGCTGTGCTCGGCTTCGGCGTTTTCGCGGCCTTTCCGCGCGATTTCCGAGTACAGCTCAGTCACCTGGCTATGCAATTTTTTGTATTCTGGATTCTGTTCGACCAGGGTGCGCATGCTATCCGCTTCATCCGACACGCGCCGCAAAAATTCCCGCTCGACCTCCGACAGGCACTCCCCACGGTTCACCTTGGTCCTGAGCACCAACGCTCGCGGCAGTCTGTCGTTGTTCAGGCGATTGAGCACCGCCAGAACGATTCCGATCTGTTTTTGCGCACGGGTCATCGGGAAGTCCTATTGGCGTCGCACGGACGTATCGGATGCGAATCAGGTCGCACCAAAAAGACAAAGAATACGGTCGCATTATTGCCCCCATGTCCGGCGCAATCATTAAGTACTATGGGTAGTCGCAACTTAAAGCTAAGCTTCCCGTTGCTCCGAATCAAAAACCGCTGCTTATCTCACGCGTATGATCGCCTTGCTCGAAGCTAAACGCGCCGGTCTCCTTGGGCGCGCTCATTGGATCAACAACCTCGTCTCGGGCGTGGTCGTCGGCGTCGTCGCCTTGCCGCTCGCGATGGCCTTCGCGATTGCTTCCGGCGCAAAACCCGAACAGGGCCTGTATACCGCCATCGTTGCCGGCGCAGCGGTTTCAATCTTCGGCGGCAGTCGCGTGCAAATCGCGGGACCGACCGGCGCGTTCGTCGTCATCCTGTCGAGCATCACCGCGCAATACGGTATCGACGGGTTGCAAGTCGCGACGTTGATGGCGGGTGTCATGCTGTTGATCATCGGTGCCGCTCGCATGGGCGGAGTGATCAAGTTCATTCCGGATCCCGTCATCGTCGGATTCACTGCCGGAATCGCCGTCGTCATCTTCGTCGGTCAGTGGAAGGACTTCTTCGGATTGCCTGCCGTTTCCGGACGGCACTTCCACGACAAGCTCTGGCAACTGATGAATGGATTTCCCCAGCTGCACGTGACGACGACGATGATCGCGATTCTGTCGCTCGCCGTCGTAGTGACCACACCGCGGATTCGAGGAATGCAGCGGATACCCGGGCCGCTCGTCGCGCTCGTTATCGGCACGATTTTCCAAGCCGCTTTTCATTTCGAGGGCGTAGCGACCATCGGCACGGCCTTCGGTGGAATTCCGCGCGGTCTTCCTTCATTGCATTTCCCTGACATCGGAATGTCTCGAATCATCGAACTGATGGCGCCCGCATTCACGATCGCAATGCTAGGCGCCATCGAATCCCTGCTGTCCGCCGTCGTCGCCGACGGCATGGCGGGGACACGGCACGATTCGAATCAAGAATTGATCGGCCAAGGCATTGCCAATATGGCCGCGCCGCTCTTCGGCGGATTCGCGGCCACCGGCGCGATCGCCCGAACTGCAACCAATGTGCGTAATGGCGGCAATGCCCCACTTGCCGGCATCGTGCATACCCTAACGCTCATACTCGTTGTTCTTTTCTTCGCGCCCTATGCGGTCGACATTCCGCTCGCCACCTTGGCCGCCATTCTGTTCGTCGTGGCATGGAATATGAGCGAGGCTCGCCGCTTCATCAAAATGATCCGGACGGCACCGCAGGCGGATGTCGTCATTCTGCTAGTGACCTTTGCGTTAACGGTATTGGTGGATCTCGTCGTGGCGGTCAACATCGGCGTCATTCTCGCGACACTGCATTTCCTGAGGCGCATGGCGGGCAGCGTCGAAGTGCGGCAACTCGCCGATCAAGATGTTCAACATGAGCTGCTACGGCACGGCATTCCCGAATTGCCGCGCGGCGTGCTCGTGTATGCGATCGAAGGCCCGGTATTTTTCGGTGCCGTGGAAAATTTGGAGCGCGCCTTGGCAGCGACTCATACCGATCCGCGCGTGCTCATTCTCCGCTTGGGACGCGTCCCGTTCGTCGATGCAACGGCGCTTAGAACCCTCGAAGAAGTGATCGTCGCCCTCGGGAAACGCCAGGTTCGCGTCATTCTTACCGAAGCGAACGAACGCGTGACCGGAAAACTGCGCAAGGCCGGAATCGTGGAGTCGCTAGGCGCCGATGGCGTCACTCACTCTTTCGCCGAGACCGTGAAAGGACTCGATCCTTCGTAAGTCAAGCGCAATCACCCTCCTCAACGCGCTTGCAACGGCAACCACAGCGTTACGACCGCTCCACCGCCCTCACGGTTACGCAGATGCAGTCTCCCGCCGTGTGCTTCGACGATTTCGCGGCACAAGGCCAACCCCAATCCGGTGCCGGAGGATTTAGTGGAATAGAACGGCAACACCGCTTGCTGCAGGACATTCTCGGACATGCCGCTGCCGCGATCGCGTACGTCGATCTGATGACCGTTCTCCAGTGTCCGGATGTCGACGATGATGTGCTCGGGCGCGGAACCCGCCTCGGTGGCGTTCTTGATGATGTTCAGCAACGCCTGCGCAAGTTGCGCTCGATCGAAATACCCCGGCTGCATCGGCAGAGGTCCGCCGAGCACGAAGGGCAACGCGGCGCGCAATTCTTCCAGGAAGCTTTGCCAAGCCACGGGTTCTATTCTGGGTTTCGGAAGCTTAGCAAAGCGCGCATAACCGGCGACGAAGGCATGTAGATGCGCCACCCGTTCCTCGATGGTCGTGAATGCGCGCTGCAATTGCGGATCGGGGCTATCGACCATCAGTTTGGCCGAGTGCACCAACGAAGAAATCGGCGCCAACGAATTGTTCAGCTCGTGCGAGATGACCCGGATGACTTTTTTCCAGGTCGCAACCTCTTGCGCATTGATCTCGCGGGTCAACTGCTTGAGCAGATAAAGCCGGTGACGCTGCGTGTTGAGCACGAACTCGCGACGCGCGAGGTGGAATATTTCCGGCTCGCCGCGTACTTCCAACGTGAACAGCGTGTCTTCGCTCGCCGCCATCGCTTCGCGGAGCGGAGCCGGAGCCGATTCCAAAAGCTCGCCTAGCCGCGCGCCCTCAAGCCGACGACCGGCGTTCAACAATTGTCTGGCGACCGTATTCCCGTAGACAATGATGCCGACATCCGTCGTCAACACCAGCGCGAGCGGGCTGGATTGAATCACCGTCTCGAGCAGCAACTCACGCTGATACAACGCTTGACGCTCGCTGCGCAACGCATCGCCCAATGCGTTGTATTCCGCGACGAGTTCCGATAATTCGTCGCGGCTGGCATTTCGAATGCCGATGCTGAAATCGCGGCTGCGCAGGCTTTGTACGCCGTCGGTCAATGCGCGCAAGAGTCGTTGCGTGCGTCGCAAGAGCGCGGCTCCTGACCATGCAATGAGCGGTGCCATCATGGCGAGCGTAAGCAGAAACGCGGCCCATATCGACTGCAGCCACAGAGCCAGCGCCGCCGCCACGCCGACTGCGAGCGCTATCAGCGAAAATGCCCACAATGCGACCTTGCCGACAAGCGAATAGCGCCACTGCATCGTGTTAAATAAGATCGCTCATGCATCGCTCTCGTCAGAGGTCGATTTGATTCCCAACTTCGTCATGCGGCGATACAACGCTTGGCGGCTCATCCCAAGTTCGCGCGCCGCATGAGCCACCACCTGTCCGGTCTGCGCGAGCACCCATTCTATGGTGGCGCGATCCGGTTCCATCTCGGGTGAACGGCGCACATCAACGGGCGGTAATCCCAACGCCGCGACGTCGATCTCGGAATCCGAAGACATGAGGCAGGCGCGGCGAATGCAATTCTTCAACTCCCGCACGTTGCCCGGCCAGTGATGAGCGAGCAAGCTGCGCTCCGCGGCATCACTTAAGCGAAAACGCGGTTCCAAAAAATGACGCGCTAACGCAAGCACGTCTTCACGCCGCTCGGCGAGCGACGGCATCGGCAGTTCGATGACATTGATTCGATAATATAAGTCCTCGCGAAAGCGTTCTTGCTCGATCGCGGCGCGCAAATTGGCGTTGGTGGCGCAAATCAGGCGTACGTTGACTCGCCGCGTCACGGTACTGCCCAAGCGCTCGAACTCTCCGGTCTGCAATACGCGCAGCAGCTTCGCTTGTCCCGCCAGAGATAGATTCCCTATCTCATCGAGAAACAACGTGCCGCCGTCAGCGGCTTCAAAGCGACCCTCGCGTGCGCGTGCCCCGGTATACGCACCGCTTTCCGCGCCGAACAGTTCGCTCTCCATCAATTCGCTCGGCAGCGCGCCGACATTCACTTTTATATACGGGCCTGAACGGCAAGACGAATTTGCTTGAAGAATATCGGCAATGACTTCTTTGCCGGTGCCATTGGCGCCCGTAATCAGGACAGGTACATCGGCGTGCGCGACCTGCACCGCGGTCGCGACAACACCGTGCATGGCGCTGCTTTCATAGACGATGCCGCGCAAATCGTATTTCTCCGCGAGGCGGGCCCGCGCCGACAAGCGTTCTTGGCGCAGAAAGCGCACCTCGTCGCGAGCCGCTTGCAGTTCAAGCACATTGGCGACGGTGGTGACGAGCCGCGCATCGTCCCAGGGTTTGGCGAGATAGTCGGCCGCTCCTTCCTTCACCAATTGAACGGCGGTTTCCAAATGCGTCCAAGCGGTCAACAAGATAATCGGCAACCCCGGTTGGCGTTGGCGCAGATGGCGAAACAGCGTGATCCCCTCTTCGCCCGAGGTGATATCACGCTTGAAGTTCATGTCTTGAATGACCAGCGACACCGTTTCACGCTCGAGTGTCGCAAGCGCGGCCGCGGGAGATTCGGCGCCGATCGTTTTGAGGCCATACAATGACAAGAGCACGTCCAACGCCGTACGCACAGCCTCGCTGTCGTCCACCACCAATACGGTGTGGCCGGAATAATGTTTCCGAGTTGCTTTATGACTGGACGAGGCTGAACTCAATTGCATGTTATGCAGATCTTAACGATCTATTAAACCGTGCGTGTCGCTATTGCAGGCGACACCGACGAGGCACGTTTCGCGGGCGCCCATACGGCAAGTAAGCCCATCACCCACATCAATACGACACCACCGACCAGATAATAAAGCGGCAACCGCGGCATCTCATACAACAGGCTCAACTTTATACCGACCACCATTGCAGTGACGCAGCCTACTGCAACGCCTGCCGTGGTGATTAACCAATTTTCCACCAAAAAGTAACGCAGAATATGGAATCGTCTTGCGCCGATGGCACGTCGAACGCCGATCTGCTTGGTGCGCGTCGTCACGTTGAAAGCGGCCAGCCCGAAAATCCCCAATGCGGTCACCGCCAGGACAAAACCGGCAACCACCGCCAGCATCAAGGAAGTGGTGCGCTGCTCAAGACGGGTGTGGGTGGCCACCTTCGCCAGCGATAGTACGGAGTTTACGAACTGTCCGGGGTGCACTGTATCCAAATCGTGTTCCACACGGCTCATGATTTCATTCAATCGGCCGGGTTGAACGTGCCCCATGTATAACCTGCCGGGTGCAGGCGGTACGATCGCCGCCAACAGAACTTGATTCGCCAGCTCCGCTGCGGGCCTGGACCACGGCCCAGCCTGCATGCGCTCGATAATGCCGACGATGACCGCGGAACGATCATTCATGGTTAAATAAATTTGCTTTCCCAATGCGTCGCCGGCCGGATACAACTTCATCGCCAACGCATCGGTAATCATTACTTCGCTCGTCCAGCGCTCGAATGTGGCGCTTCCATCTTTTCCTGGAGGCGTTACCGCCTCCTCGCTAAAGGTTCTTCCAGCTTTGAGTTTCAAACCGAGCGATTCGAGAATTTTGGCACTGCCGAGAAACACCGCCGCTACCTCGGTTTTTTTCCTCTCCGACGGAGACTCCGCAGAAAATCCCAACGTCCAGGACCAAGATGTACCGGATTGCGGCATATTACTGATGATGGAGGCCGCCGTCACTCCGGGCAAAGAATTCAGGTAGCTTAAATCCTCCTTGACTCGTGCGGGATGATCCAGATTTTTCTCGCTAGAAGTGACGTTCACACAAAAGACATTATCGAGGTCGATACCCGTGGGTTGGGCATTGAACGCCAAGCGCTCATGGACCACGTACGTTACGTTCACAAGCACGGTCAGCGCGATGGCAATTTGCATCGCTACCAACAACGGCGCAGTGCGGCTGCGGCATAAAGCACTGAGGAGAGGCCTGATTTCCATTTTACTTGCCTTAAGAATTATTGGGCTTTGAGAAAGGCCGCGGGCGGCATCCGTCCGATGCGCCAGGCCGGATAGAGCGCGGCCAATAGACCGGTGATCAGAGAAACACCGAGCGCCAGTAGCAGCATGTCGCCGTCCAAGTGGCCCATCGATTGCACCACCTGTGCACGGTCCTGAACATCGGAATAGATGGCCAACGGTAAATACAGGAAAGTCCGCAAGGCCCACAATCCGCCCAGCGCAACGCCGATGCCGGCGACGCCTGCAACGAGCGAAAGTACCACTACTTCGATGACGTGCTGGCGCATGATATCCCGACGGCTCGCTCCCAATGCACGCCGCAGCCCGGTCACCGCGGAATGACCTAGAAACTTCGCTAGCATCAGACCGAGCGTGTTCAACACGCATACCGCCAAAAACAGCAACGCGAGCGCCACTTGGAGGCGTGTCTCATCACCGATCACGTTATTCATATTGAGCCATTCGGAAACTTTTACTATGCGGTTGTTCAGCGGCCGCGGAAAACGTCCTGAGCGTTTCTGGTCGGTGACGTAGTTATCGACGAACTGCTGATAACGTTGGCTTTGCGCACTCGATGCAAGTTCCACCCAGTACTGCAACCAAACGCACTGGCTGTTCAACACATTCTGATAGCTATCCAGGTTGTCCTGCGCCGACATGCAAATCATGCTGCCGTTGGACAACAACTCCAACGGTTCGGTCCAGCCGAACGGTAAATAGATTTCCTCCGGAATCTCGATCCCTCCCGCCCCGAGATCGTAGTAACGAGGTTGCGGCGCCCACGCATCCAACACGCCGACCACGCGATAATCGCGGCCATTCAGACGAATGGACTTACCGACGCTGTTCGCGCCGCCGAATAATTTGTGATTGAGTTTTCGACCGATGACGACCACGGCTTCGGGGGCCTCGTCAGCCGCGCGCGTCCATCCACCGCCGTACAGAAAAGGCGCATCGAACATGGCAAAAAAATCGGCGGTAGTGACGCGCATCCTTTCACCGAAAGGCTTCACTCCCGCCGAAGGGGGCTCGATCAACCGCCAGGTCATGAACATTCTGACTTGACGCACCGGAATATCGGAGGCGTACAACGCTTTCGCATCTCGATAGGTCAATTGAAACGGCGGATATTCCGGATGACGCGGATTTGACACCTGATTCGGATCGCTGCTACGCATATCGAGCGTAACAGCACGCAAAACGCCCTCCTTCCACCAAATGGGATGGCCGGAACGACTGTGGTAAATCGTCATGGTAATCAGCGATGCGCCGATCCCCACCGCCAACGCCAATCCCATCAAGGCAGTGAGCATGGGATTGCGCTTGAAGCTCAGCAATGCCAATCGTAAATCGTGTAGCAGCACGTCCGCTCCTTTCGTCTCTTAAGTAGTCTCTGATTTATTCGCGTCTCGTCATTCCGACGAAAATCGGAATCCATCTGAATCAAGACAATGGACACCGGCCTGCGCCGGTGTGACGAATAAATCAGAATTTCCTTAATACTATGTGCCATGGTTTATATCGTGGCGCCTATATCGCGTCGCTTGTCTCGCGGTTATCACGATGCTCAGGTGGCCCAAAAGGCAATGCCTCGCTGATCTGGCCATCGACAATCTGAACGCGTCGCTGCGCACGCTGCGCGAGTTCGCTGCTATGCGTCACCATCAGGATGGTGGTGCCCGCGGCATTGATGTCCTCCAACAATTCCATGATCTGTCGCGACATCAGCGAATCGAGATTTCCCGTGGGCTCGTCGGCCAGAATCACGCGCGGGTCGCCCGCCAGAGCACGGGCGATTGCAGCGCGCTGCTGCTGACCACCGGAAAGTTGCGCAGGCAAGTGCTTGCTGCGCGAACTTAACCCCACTCTTTCGAGCGCGTCCGTTACGCGCCGCTGACGCTCCTTCGCCATCATCCTTCGATAGCGCAGCGGCGCATCCACATTGTCGAAGATATTGAGATCGGGAATGAGATTGAAGCTCTGAAATATGAAACCGATTTTCTCGTTGCGAATCCGCGATCGGTCGTCGTCGCTCAAGCGACTAACATCCGCGCCGTCGAGCAGATACGTGCCCGACTCGAATTCGTCGAGCAATCCTGCTACGTTCAGGAAGGTCGTTTTTCCTGAACCCGAAGGTCCCGTCACCGCCACGAACTCTCCCGACGCAACCTTCAGATGAAAGTTGCGCAGCGCATGGGTTTCCATGAGATCGCTGCGAAATATTTTTCCGATGTCTTTCATTTCGATCATTGTCGTCGCCTCACAAATCAGATCGTGGTGTTGAATGGCGCTAAGTTAGGCTTTCTTAATTCCCTCTCCCCTCGCGGGATGAGGGAGAGGGGGCTGCAGCACAAAGTGTTCGCTTATCGTGTCACTTCCCCACCCTCTCCCCATCCCTCTCCCATCAAGGGAGAGGGAGCCAGAGACATCGATGCTTAACTTAGTACCATTCATCCGTAGTGCTCACTCGTATTCAATTGCTCAGACTCAATTGCTTAGGCGCACTCGCGGTGCATCGTGAAAATCGCCGAGGTTCGAAATCACGATGCGTTCGTCGGGTTTAAGCCCTTCCAAAATCTCTACTTCACCCACGCTCATCGCGCCCATTTTTATGTTGCGCCGTTCGGCCATATCTCCCGTCACTATGTAGGCCATACCGCCCGCATCGACGAAGCCGCCCCGTTCGACTTTGAGTACGTTCTCGCGCTCGTCCAACACCATGCGCAAGTTCACACGCTGGTTTTGCCGTAATCCGCTCGGCACATCGCCCGTGAAGCGCACACGGCCGATCACCTCGCTGCGCTGCACTTCCGGCGAAATGCCCGCGATGGTCCCTACGTAGTTTTTTCCGCTAAGCGCAACTTCGGCATTCATGCCGATGGCCAGATCCCTCGCCGCGGACTCCGGAACGCGAAATTCGATCTCGAAGGCCGACAAATCCACCACCGTCATGAGCGGCGCGTTCTCCGCTACGGCTGCCTTTTGCGCAACCGACAAATTCCCCACTACGCCGTCGACCGGCGAACGCACGGTAAGCGACGCTACACGGCGCGCCAGATTGTCGACGACAAGACGCTGTCGGTCGCGCTCCAATCGTTTGGTCTTGAGTTCGAATTCCAAACTTTCGTTTTGCAACTTCGCATTCTCAACCGCGTGTCGGTGCTTGAGGAGCGAGCTATCGACTTCGTCGCGCGCGCGGGACACTTCCTTTTCCGCGATCACGCCGTTCTGCCATGCGGTTTCCATGCGCTTGAATTCTCGTTCCGCTGCGTGGGCCTGCACTTCGGCCAGATCGCTAACCTGCTGGTTTTGCAAGATCTGTCGGCGAACTTCGATCTCTTGCCGCTTGAGCGCAACATCGAGCGCGCCGAGCGTCGCGCGTTCGCGTTGCTGCTCGTTGCGTAACGCCGGACTGTCGATCGTCCCCAAGACTTGATCCTTGGTGACTGTATCGCCGGCCCGAACCGTGAAACCGACCGTTCCGGTAATAGGCGCATACAATGTGGGACTGTCGGCGGCGACCACGACTCCCTCGGCAGCGACGTCGCGCACAAATTTCCCCGCTGTGACGGAGGCGATGCGAATGCGTTCGCGCGGCACGACGACATCTGTATGCACCCAGCTCTTCAGGATTCCTATCGCCGCAATGCACAGCGGTACGCCGGCGATCGTGGCGAGCAATAGAATACGTCGCTTGCGCTTCTGCATAGGAGCGCCATCCACCGCAACATCCTGAGCCGATGTATCGCGAATGGCCGTGCGCGCGCTGGACGGAAGATGCCGCAAGGAAGCCGCCATCAGAAGTACCGTTGCCTAACAAGATTACCCGGCAAGATCGCCAATTAGCATCTTGCAGCCATCGTGCCAAACGCTCGGGCTCTCTATGAACCCTGAATTACCGGCATTTTGTGCGCCAATTGATTCGTGATAGCACGACCTTACGCTGTCCGCTACGCAGACCGGACACTTAAGCGGACACCGACTGAGCGCAAGATCGATTGTCTCCGCCAAGCACGGTTGAGTTTGTGAAGCGAAGTCATGCGACCGATTTCAAGTATGCGGGAGCCTTATGCGGCTGCAGCTCTGCCGCTCAAAACCTCAACCTTAATTACTGTTAAACGCGAATCATCATAAGATAGAAGGCTTAGCTATTTCTCGCTTCGCAAATTCGGACGCGAGCAAATAGAGAAATTGCTGCGGCTGACCAGTTATAAAGTCCTGAACTCGTGGACCGAAAGCGCTATTCGTAATAGTAGGAAGATGATGCGGTCGGTACCGAGTAATTGAACCAAGGTAGTAGGCCAACGCATAGATCGAAAGAAGTTGCGGCAATGTTTGATTTGCCTCACTGGCTGGGCGAAGGTACGCGTAGTGCCTGCGATACGGGGGAATGGTTGCCACAGTAGTCCACAGAAGAGGCCGCAATAGAGCGAACAATCCCTGTAGATGGTTTGCATATTTTGTGCCCTGGCATGGAGTCGGGACAATTTGCTGAAAGCAAATGAGTGAACGCCCAGAGCCATCACTCTCCGTGCATGCAACTTGAGAGAAGGCGGCTTTCAGATGAGAATCCGAAAGAAAGGCTTGAACCGTGATCCCAATTCTTGAAAGGTCATCCGCTATGAAGTAGATATTCAACCAGAGTTCGCGCGCCGATTTGTTCAGGAACGTTCGTACGTCATGGACAGCAACGAAACGCTCTTTTTTATTCGCCGCAGATGACCATAGTCGATGCCCAGGTAAGATCTGAGGCAGTAAGACAGGAACATTGAAGTCTTGTACACCAACCAAACCAGAACCTGACAAAGCCCGCATGAACTCGGAGAAGTTTTGTAATAGACCTTGACCATTCGGACTTGGAAACGCCCGCAGAAATGCATCATTCAACTCTCTATTACCGGGCGGGCGAAGCATTTCCGATAAGCCGTGCTGTGCCTTATCGAAGGTGCTTTGAGTTGCTCTCGTCAAGCAGAATGCTTTCACGAGGTTCATGAAACAGTAATACAACGCGAGCGGACGAGCTGATACCCGTTGAGCATCTATCGCCGATTCATAAAAATCACGAGCTTGGTAGATGCATGCCAGCGCTTCCGGACGCGCGGCGTTCGGACAACTAGTCTTTATTGTTTGATCAATGATAGCCCATGGATCAAGGGAGAAAAGAAGAGTTTGAAGACTGGCGTTACCTTTGGGGCCTATCTTCGTCGGCCAGAAACTAAATGGAATTAGTTTGTTGTTGACCCTCAGCCTTTCGCCCACTCTTGGTTGAGCAAGTCGCATAACGAATCCCTTAGCTTCACATTCGGACGGTATCGAGCCAAGTAACCAGAAGCGACCCTCAGCTTAGCAGTATATTTGGTACAGCGACTTCAAGAAGGACACAGCGGAAGTTTTGCTGGACCACAGAAAAAATGTACTAGTCACGATCTGGTCCGATACTGGGCATTGAAAAAGATCAGCGTGGCTGAGCTCCAAGAATGGATCGATGCATTGGTCAAGCGCGTTGTGTTGGCGTTTGCGATCGACAATTCAGCTGCCGGTTCAAGCACCCAATGAGCCACGAAAAAAACGTACTCATCTCTGCGGGCGGTGTTCGCTTAGTCCGGTTGAGACATAGTCTGGTTGAGACTTAGCTTGGCGAAGCTCAAACGGCTTCTATTGGCATTGGAAAAGAAAGTCGCTAAGGAAGAGGTATGCGAAGACAATATGGCTTACGGTGAGATCGAAGCCACCCACCTAGTTACCTCACTCACAAGATTAGGTTTTAGGTGAAAAAGCATGAAGGGGATAGGACGATCCTGGCCACTGTCTGCGGGCGGGCAGATGGTGCGGCTGAGGGACTCGAATGCGCGGGCTAACCCACTGAGTTCTCTACAGTCACCTACCCAACTCACTCGACGCTACCCCAGAATTCTACCCCAACTCACCAAAAAGAGCCCTATTTTTAAGCATTTTGGGGGTATGAAAAATCACTTGTTGGCCACACCCGCACGCAGCGTTGCGCAAATTCGCGCAATGCTCCTCGTGGACCAATTTTTGGTGTCGAACGCCATCGTGGTCTGTCGTACTTCATCGCGCCGCAGGGATTGTGTCGAATTTTAGCAGTTGCGCGGAGCAATCGAGGAGTCTATTTAGAAGACGCCAATCCATCGCAAGCCACGCTTGCCCAGATCCATCCGGAGGCGTCCATGTCCACTACTGCCGAGTCCCTTCCGCAACTTCGGTTCGAGATTTCCGAAGTCGCGCATATTTTGCGCTTGAGCCGCGCAACTCTCTACGAGCGTATCCGAGACGGGAAGATCAAAACACAAAAGGACGGCAGGCGGAGCTTTGTCACGGCGAGCGAGCTGCAACGATACGTTTCCTCAGCAGGCAACTAAGCCATCTCGTGCACCCGTTTCTGACGCCGAGATGCGCAATCGTTTGCACGCGCCGCGCGGGCCAGAGTCCTGTGCGAATATGCGTGAGCGACAGCGACTCTCGCCGCTGAGCAACAAATATCTTGAATATAGAATTGGCCTACAACTGCACCACAATCTAGAACGACAAAGACTTTGCGCGAGCTGTTGTGTCTAAGCTTGGGTCATCCGCCTGACGCCGCGCCTGGAGCCCTCCACAACATCGATCGCATCAGCCCTAGCGCATTCCCCTCAACCGATTGCACCTCCGCAGCATGCTCAATGCGGCTCCATAATTTGCGCTGCAAAGGCGATGGTAAGGACCGCAACCACAAGTCCGCTTCGATTGGCGGAATTTCTCCGTTACTCGACAGTTCAATCTTAAAACTAAGTAGGTCGATTTCTGCGGGCCAGGGCAACGCCGCAGGTCCACTTGCCTCTAAAAGCAGAAACATGCGAGTTGAACGTGAAGCCAGAGGCCTGCACAGAGTTTCTGCAATGTTGTCTATAAGGCGTGGGGCGTACACACCCACGTCCGATAAGTTGGCAGTCCTGAGAACGACAACATCACACTCATCATCAACAAGTACAGGATCAAGTACCCGAGCGTCAATCAAGCCCACACCTATATCCACAACGCATACCTTTCTTTCGGCGAGCGTACTTCCGATTCTTGCTCCCAGGTATTGCGCTCCCGCTCCAGTCAGTACGACCGGCAATCCGAGATCCCGCGCGACACTCAATGCCGTCGAGTAAAGATTGGCTACCTCATGTGTCATGCCAACCGATCCTAGGATATCTGTTAGCCTTTCTTTTCCCGGAAGCAGATGAGTGACGGACAATCTTTGCCCGGCTATACCCGGTGAATCGGCGATTTTTTCAATGCTACCGTGCTCCTTTCGAGCGGGAGCGAGGAGCTCTTGCCACAGTGCTAACTGACCAAGTACTTCCGCTTCGTGCTCTTTTGCTTGATCAAACGCTTTTCGAATTGAAGTGCGGATATCTTTGATGCGCCCTTCAGTTTGTTCTTTCAGCTTTGTAAGACGATCGTCTTGAATTTGAATATCTTTGCGAAGCATTTCCAGTGAGTTGCGTTTCTTCGCAAGATTGTCATCCAGCTCTGCAACAGCCTGCTGCTTTCGCAGTTCGATGTCTCTTTGCACTGCCGATGACTTCATCACTTCTGAGACTAATTCCTCATAGAATTCATCGGTCGAAGCAAGCGTTGCCAGACTATCGGAAATTCGGCGGCGACTTTCTTCCGTCAAAGAAACGTCAGCGACATTCAGCAACCCCGATAAGTCGCTAATTTGCTTCTTTGTTAGCCCTGTTTGTTTGCGGTCAACAAGGCTCTTAAGGAATCGTCGCGCCACAACGGAAACGGGTGGGCATTCGTATATTGCGTCTGGATCCGGCAGAGGTCCTGATACGTACGCTGCCTGAGTTAACTCCATTCCAATTAGTGATTGCCAACTATCGAAAGTCCAGGTGAAGCCCGGAGCTGACAAGTTGGAAGAACCCTCCCCACGCGGTCGAATACACAATCCATCGGCAAGCACGAATACAATCATTTTTCCCTGAAATCCTTGCGCTCGATCACGCAACCATTCACGAATGGCATCCTTTTGATCAGATGCATATGGTACATACATCACTCGAAACAATTTGTCACCGAAGTCGATCACCCGTACTTTTATTGAACGAGGCGTTTTGAAGAACTCGACGCGATATGCCTCGGCAACACCTGGGATTGGCACGGGAAGACCAGCGTCAGCATGCAAAATGACACGCCCTTCATCTGGCACAACATTGCGTAAGTCATCTTCAGACAGTGAGAACGCCCCACTATTACCGATGAAGCACAGTACGTCGAGAAAAAATGGACCCGTCCCAACATTTCGTGACGGAGTGCAAACAACGTCAAGCGACAGATAATCCACGTCAACGTCTCGTACAATCAATGGCGGCGCTTTCGCTATGAAACCCTGACGTATTGAGGTACTTGAACGCCGAGCGACTTCACTATGGACTCTCGAGATTTCATTCCACGCTTCGTCTTCAATAGTCAGGCCTGCTAGAGCTGTGCGATCGCCTGATCGAGCTGCTTCGGCCAGTATCGCAGCATCTCGTAGCGTCCTGTCTGGGATATCCGTCGCTGATCGGACGCCAACGGCCCATTCGGCGTACGCGATTGCCACCTCCGGTGTCAGCGTCGCGCCAGCGTCAAGCTCAACATTCACCTCGCTCGTTTCTTCCAAAGCATCCTTCTGTGGCGAAGTCTCAGTTCGCAAAAAATCAATCCAGTCAGCTGGCGGGGATACCGAATAGAGCTCCAGTAATCCGCTGCGCGCGAGCTTATGCGTTTCGTCGTCCGGCAGTTCTAGACTGTAGGAATCCATCGAACGAAAGTAGCTCAAAAGATTGGTCTGGTAATGCGCCAACTCTTCACTTTCTTGATGACGCAGCCAATCGCCGAAGATCGCCTGCGCAGCATCCGAGAACCTGACTAAATGCATCAGCGCCTCGTTGAAATTGCGCGGAAGGTTCTGGAGCTTTTCCCTTTTCATGATCAGCATTTTCTGCCGTTCCTTGAAGAATCGCTTCAGTTCTTCTTCAGTAATACCCTTCCGAAGAAGCCACGTTAACCGCTCCGGATTAACTCCGAGATATGTCATGGGAACTCCTCCAGTTCTTTTGTTAGCGCTCGCACATGCGGCGAGAACTTTGGCTCCCACGCAGCTGTGATTAGCCGTCGAAAAACATCATCGTTGCTAAGTGAATTGGGGACACGCGTTATTAGTTCGGAAGTTGCGTTACGAATACACGATATAGAAAGTAACCATCGAGCGCGCGCGCGTAGACGGTGAATGATTTTGTCAGAAACAACTTGGCGGGCTGGTGATCTTGCAGTTGCTTGCCACCTCGCGACACCCAAGTTAGCTGCAGTGATCTCGGTGCCAGGGACAAGCGTTACCTCGGTAGAGAATACGTCCGACGGCACTTCAATCTTTTCGCCATTCAGACGAAGCAGTTCGCCGACTGCTGGTGCGCTCCACTGCAACCGCAATGTGGCTGATCGCGAGTTGCGCGATACAAGATCCACAATATGTTCCTGAAGAGCGAACAGATTAGGCACGGCCTTCTCGTCGCACATAATCGCGAACACTGGTGGTCGATCGCGATGTTCTCTGCAGATTTCGAATTGTAGAAAATCGCTACCGTTCGCACGTACAGTCCAACAACCAGGCAACACGTTTTTCCACTCAGCGTAACTAGTATTACGCATGTGCAGCATGCATCGTAGAGTTTGTGTTTCGACAATTTCTAGGTCGACCGGCTGGTCCGTGCGCAACACTATTAATTTGGTATCTTCGGAAAAGACCAGTGAGCTATGAGATGTCACACGAATTGGAAATGGTCGCTCAATCCAGACGCGAGCACGTGGCAAACTTATGGGTCTCTGAAGCCAATCCCTAAGCTGCGGAATTAGATCTGAATCGCACTCGCGCGGCAATTCCACCAAAAGCACAATCCAACCACCAACAAGAGCGCGCCGCTCGCATGTCACCTTCGCAGACGGGACGCGAGCTTGGAATTCGGGGTTTCTCGTGATAACCCACACTGATTCGCCCAGTCGGATGCGGACCGCAGGCCCTAGTTGTTTACCAGGCGAACGCGTTGCGTCAAAGAGATTGATGCCGCTCTCAAGTGATGCTGGACCAAGGTCGAGCCTAGCAAGATAGTCGATTGACACCTCTCCATCGGCAGAAATATTCCATTGACCGTCTGCAAGTGCAAAGGTAACTAAGTGACCATTTTCCAGATGCTGATACGACAAGCGGCGATTGGCGCTCGCACTTGTAACATCGATGTGCCCCATCCACTTAATACCGCTGTTGGTTGCGGGAAACCATAGCGACAACATCGGTCCGGACGCGGCTAGTTCAAAGAAGAGCTCAGTAGCATCCAAACCGTTCGTTTTCTTTTCATTTACCCCAGCTTGATGTCGTCGACCTGTAAACGCATAGGTACCACCGAAATAATCTTCGCAATCTGGATCAGCCTTTCCTATCGCATGCGCGAAATGCACAGAGTTTTGAGCACCATCACGCAAGCCAACAGGGGCAAAACATCGTTCACACCGGTAACGACGGCCACGCAACGCGAAATTCGCAGCTACTTTTTCATCGGTCGCACAGTCAATTGCGGTCTGCACGAAGTTCCGCTCCCGAAGTCGGCTGGGGTGCTTCAGTACCCGCAATTGATCGCCACACATCTTGGCGTGTTACTAACCGGTAACTCTGATCTCGTGCTGCGCGCGGTTGAATCCATCGCACAAGTGCGAGCGACATCACTTCTTCTGCGGTGCGTAGAGATTTGTACTGAGCGCGTTTGCGCTCGCCCTTCAAAACCAATTTCGCGTTGTCCGCTAGTGTGCAAATAAACACTTCTCTCCTGAGACCATGCTTAAGCAGCTTCGGGTCAAGCCCTATGAGTTCCAGCGCACGCCTAATAGTCCGAAGTCGCCAATTTGGCCCCTGGCCATAACCATGATTTCCTGCGTATGCGTCTTTCTTGGACCTGAGAAATTCGCGCATGCTTTCAAAAAGGCTATCCGGAAAATGAAAGTGGCCGTATCCTGTTGTGAACCCAATTTCTTTAAAGTAGAGCTGACCGTCAAGCTTAAGTCGGTTGTATAGCGACGACCTGCCCAAGGACGAAGTTGTAGTTACGGCGACCAACTGTGCCTTTTTGGCCTTGCGAGAAATTATTCCACGCGTCTTGTTATATCGTGCCCGAAAGGCATTCACGACCTCTTGAGTTCGTACGAGACTCGCGACGAGTTTTCCGCCAAGCAGCTTGTTGTAAGGAGGAACCGCTCCCAAGACGTAGGCGTCTAATGTGTCGACAAGTCGTTTACCACGATCCTTCCCGGTCCAACCAATCTCTTCGTCCCTCGCCTTCAAATTGAAAACAGGGTCGCCCAGCGCAAACAACCCCATAAGCTTTCCGTTCGAATCATCCCATACAAGAAATCGCAGCCTACGGCCGAAACCCTGCGAAACGGGAACACTCCAGAGTAGACAGGCAAGTCGAAATAATTCCGACTGCCAGGTCGATCCGCTGATGAGCTCAAGGCGTACTCGAATTCTCTTAACGTCGATGTCTGCCCCTTCAGCAAAATATCGAGATAGCTGCGGCCATACCTTTTTGACAAACGGCAATTCCTTGCGCAAGCGCGCCATACGCTGTGGTAAGTGGAGTGCTCTATATGCGGCTTTGTCGAGGCTCGGTGGCTGCAATCGTCCATCATCATCCCGAGTGAAACCCGCCGCTCGTAGGTGCGCGCGCACCTGCCGCTTCAGTTTCGCCTCGTCAAATGGAATTCGAATCAGTCCCACTACCCAGACTCCTTATGTAGGTAAATTACCAATGCATGATGGAAAATCTTTCTCAACTTCGAACGCACTGAATACCGTTCCTCCAGCAAAGCTGGCGGGATATGCTGTAGGGTCCAGCAGTGACGGCGCGGCAAAAATGCGAGCATTTCGGTCAGCCCGAGTGGCGGCCAGACCACCGTCAGGAATTGATGCGACATCCCACCCGTCGAGCTCCATTGCAGATTGAATGGGCGCAAGCACTCTTCGCTGCGTGCTTGCATCAAATAGTGATGGTGGACTATTGGTTCTGAAGTAGGCCGCTAGATCAAGCGCAAGAAATCTGTCTAGAGAATCGTGCGTCATCCTATTCGAATAGGTCCTCAGACACTTTGTACACGATGAGTCGCAGTCGCAATGCGAAAGGCGTTCCTGCAGTGCGGCGAACACGCTTTCGAAATCGTCGCCAATCAGACGTGAATATCCAGCACCTCCGGCTAGTGTGTCGTAAATGTAAACTTCGGCAAGCGCCGATCCCGAAGCAACTCTTTGTATACGATATCCGCACTGCAATTCGCGCGGGTCAACGTCAAGTTCGTTAGCAGCAGTAAGCGCGAGACCATTAGCTAACGAATTTAGTGCGGCTCGTAAAGGCGGCCAAGTTGCGGGACTATCGAGATCCTGGATAAAGGGTGAAACCAGCGGTGTTCGAAGAAGGAGTACATCAGTCCGAAACTCATATCCAAGAAAGACCGTGCGCGCAACGCCGTTGCATAATCGAGGAATTTGCTGACCTCTCCGTGAAACAAAATAATAACGATCATGAGGATTTGTGAACGGTTGGCCACCCAGTGCAGTGTGTCCGCATTGTTCGCAGACCTGGAAACCCGTTGGACCACTCGCACCCAACTCTCCGCGGTTCATGATAATCAACGGGACAAGCCGACCGTGAAGTAATCTTGCGGCCGATCCAAAGGGCCTATCAGCGCCAAACGCATCAGTACTGGCTGGCACGGGCAACTGAGCAACCGTCGTGTCGGTGATCGTTTGATCGTCGTCGAGTTCATCAATCGGCCGGCGCCCTTCAGGCCAGACAACCTCCGGTTGAATTACAGTAACTAATTGGATCTGCGATATGGCACAAACAGGACAATCGCTGCCCGGCGACCCGATCGCTGGATCGGCGGTGTATAGACAGTTTGCGCACTGCAGATATTGGCTGGGCTGTGCAAACAACGGACGAGCCCGATTCACCTCCGTTTCTGGCAAGTCCGCAGTGACCGCACCCACTCGGTAAGTCTGCTTGTTTACGACAACTAACCGACCAGGAGCATATTCGGACAACGCAATGTTGGCTCCTTGCTGTGGGCGCTCAAGGACTTGAACTTGTTGACGGCCGTCAAGTTGTTCAATTTGAAGTGCGACTAAATCTCGCGGGAAAGCATAGGCAGGAAGTACGCCACGAGCGAATAGGAACTCGATAAGTTGATCTTCGCCCTTCGGCAAGACATTGCTTGCAGCAGGCACTCGATTCTCAAGTTCGGTTAGCAACGAGTCACGGCAGTCATCGGCTGTGAGTCGCGCCCCCGCAGGAAGCCATCTTTGAATTCGCGCCAGCGTCGCGACACCTGCTGGCTCATTGCGAAGCCACGCTGCCAACGAAGGTAAGCTTCCATCCCCTGTGCCGGTAAAGAAAGTGACTGTGTCTCCGAGTGCTGCGAAAACATTGCCGCCATTCCGGCGTACCACAGTGTCCTCAAAAAACTCCTGCAAAATTTCCGCGTACGCATGGCGTTTGACAAGCGCCGGGTTATCGATGTCGAGACCCGTCAGTCTCGGTGAACCCGCGATCAGTTCTTCAGGATGCTCGAAGAGATAAGAATCATGAGCATTATTCTGCGCGAAGGTTACGACTGTGGAAACGGCACTCCCGCGGCGACCTGCACGACCAGCGCGTTGCTGATAGTTGTGCCGCGACGGCGGCATATTTCGCAAACCTACCGCAACCAGTGAGCCAATATCAATTCCGACTTCCATCGTAGTAGTACAACTCAGAACATCAATGCCTGATTCTTTGTTTATCAAGATATCGCGGAACCGTCGTTCATAAGATTCCGTCGTGGCCTCAAGGTCACCTAGGTCTCTATAGCCGAGCTGCGCCGTATGCTCTTGAACGTCCAAGGTCATCGGCGACTCAAGTCCATTGAGTACGCGTTCCGCAGGATCTCGCCAAAACGCTTTTCGAGCTCTTAGATAGGCATCACCACCGATTGGCACTGGTATTACTCGGCTCGAACCACATGCGGCGCAACAATCGCGAAAGGCCATTGGCGAGAGATAAGTACACGCGCCGCATCGAAACCATTCGCGTTGGATCGCAAGCTCTACACAAAGTCGGTCGGGCATCAACAACCGCAGATCAGGTGAATCGCCAGGCTCCGTAAGGCCCTGCTGCAGAATCAATTCGAGCGCATTGACGTCGAAGTGTTGTCTAAAAGAATTCTTCTGCTTGCGTGTAAATCCAGATTTCGCGCCAGCCTGTGTTACTGGATACCCTGCGGCCAGTTCTCGCGAGCGACGAGTGACGAAAGGAGCGCGACTATACAAGGCAAAGTGTTGCAAACATCCTTGAGTCCAAACCGTCGTGAGGGCTTCCAAATCTGCGTCTGACAATTGAAGCGCAGCGGTCTGAGTCCTGATCGCGCTGCCAACAGACTTCCGGGGTCGGACGTATCCGAGACCCAATGCATACAAGGAATAGAACCGGCTCCCGAGAACTCGCATCACATTCATGCGAAACGCCTGTGGGCTCGCCGGCTCCCATGGATCGCTCAACGCACTATTGAGATTGCCTCCGTACAACTCATTGAAAACACGCAGATGATCCTGAAGAAGCTCTGCGTCAGCGCCGTCGAAGAAGCGAAGCATTTCCGCAGAGACAACCGATACATAGGCAACATAGAGCGCAGAATCACTGAGGCGAGCTTCCCTATTAAGGACGCGCAATTTGTTTGCGGCAATGAGTATCACTTGACGAAACGCGTCTTGCTCAATCACGCGCGGTACGTCGCGCGCTAGTCGCGCTGCTTTCTGACGACCGTCTGAGAAAAGAAGCGACTTTCGTCCGGCGTTGGGTGTTTCGCGAGACACCGATCGGCTCGGCGGCTGCAATTTCACTTGCGTCGCAATCAAATGTGCAAACGGATCTTCACCCTTCGTAGTCAAATCCATGATCTTTGGTCGCTTAGGATCGCTCCAAGTTCCTAAGCAGACTGGGCACTCCTTGTCAAAAGTTACGACACTGCGACCCGCGATTGCCACAGGTGAGGTTGTCGGTCGCCGCAGCTCGAGAAACGCGTTTGATTCGTCTGGATCACGAATAGTGACTTGACCCGTCCGCTTGTTGAGCCACACTCGATCAGAACTACCATCCTGATCACGCAAATGCTCAACAAGCAGGTGAACCTCTGTGAGAGTTTGACCCTGCCCGCTTAGACCCGTTGATGGTTCGTGCCACAGAAAACTTGGATCATTCGGACGATAATAGGCACGCAAGAATGCCGCGCCGCAGTCACGGTGGGTCAGTAACTCGTACACTCGCGAACCACACGCACAATTTTTTCTGGGTCTGGCATATAGCCGACCCAATAGTTGAGTGGGCGATGCATTCGCGACTGTCGAACAAGCCGGATCGACGCACGCGAATACACCACTTAATCCACGAAACAACAAATGAGCACGCATCGGAAGAAGCGAGCGCCCGTCTGCCGCGCGACGCGCAAAAGCACACGCCGCTAGTAAGCCATCTAAAGCCGAACCGGTGTCGCTTCCGTTTGGAAACAAAGCAGATGCCAGTTCGGAGACACGTTTGGGATTCCCCATTACTAAGCGCGCAAGTTCGCTTGCGACCGCATACTCGGAAAGAGCGGAGTAAACGCGGTCGCGAAGTTCCGCAGCGTCTTTTGCCGGTCCAACCTGAATGCTCAATGCCTTTGCAAGTGAAAGGACGCTTGCTTTCGCGTTCTCGAAATTCTGGTCAACGCTCAGGAGGCCGTCAATATCCAACTGTGAAAACGCAACGGCCTCGTTGGCGTTTGCCGCGCGCCCATTCGTCGGCCGCGCTAGTTGCCCCACGATGTACGCGAATTGTGTCGGATTTTTTGCCCCCGTCAGTTGCGCCGCGAATCGTTGCACGACTTGCTCTGCGTCTGCGCCGCTTGCCAAGCTCGCACTTGTCAGGATGAACTTAACACGCTCGCGATCGACTCGAAGCCTAGACACTAGCCTCCGCAATAGCAGAGAGACTTCCGTGCCTTGCGCGCCTTGATACAGGTGGGCCTCGTCAAGCACGATTACAACGCGATTATTGCTATCTGCAGCAAGCCAGTCGCGCGTTCCGGAAAAAATCGAAGCATCCACCGGGCGCAGAAGCATGTACTCGAGCATTGAGTAGTTGGTAACGAGCACATCAGGCGATCGATCGTGCATCTCATGACGTGTTAGCAACTCGCTATCTGCGCTGGAGGTCGTAAATGTCCTGCGAAATTGCGACAGGTCTTTCGCTGGCCATTTTCCTTCTAACGTTAGCTTCTCTCGCTGCGCCGCGTACTCCACAAAGAAGCGGTCAATCCAACCGCCGACAACATCCTGAGTGCGCCTCGCATCGCGCACTCCGGGGTAGGGAGTCCTACTCGTGTACATACCGAATGTTGGCCTAAATCCGTCGGGCTTAAGCAACGCATTCGCGACTGTGTTCGACCCCAAGAGGCGACGCAGACGTGACATTTGATCGTTGACCAGTGCATTCATTGGATAGAGAAGCAGCGCCCTCGTCGCAGCTCTCGCGTATGATTCTGGTCTCTTAGATTTCTCAACAGCCAGGCTACCAAGGATCGGCATAAGAAAACTTTCAGTCTTCCCTGACCCAGTACCAGTCGATATAACTAGCTCCATAGAATCGCCGAAGAACTTTTCGATTGCTATTGCCTGATGGAGATAAGGTGCGGACGGGATACCGGTTGAAGCATCCGCAGACGCCATCGTTAACAATGAAGAGACTTCCTTTGGCACGTTGAGAGATGAATACGACTTACCGGGCACGTAAGCAGGCGTTGCCTCAAGATATGGCTCAGCAAATGTGATACCTGCCTCAGCCAGCAAACGTCGTCGGTCCAAGACGAGGGACTCGTCCCAAATGTGGTATTGCGCTTCAAGGTACTGCCCAAGTTTTGCGGGCAGGGAAGCTGTGATATTTCGCAAACCATAGGTCGCATCGGTCATGGTACTTCCATCTCCACCTTGCATCCGAGAGCCTCGATGATGTCTAGAACCGTCGTAAGAGTGCAGTCAGGTACGACCGCTTCCATCCCGAATGTCTGTTCGTTCTTGGCAAGCTGGCCGAGCGCCATCAAGAGTCGGCGTTCGGCTCCAGGTAACATTCCAACTCTTACTCGCACGTATGGACCGTTTGTCTCGTGTGCAACACGGCAGATCAGCGGGTCGTCTCCAATGGACCGTAGCCCGCACATTAGGCGAACCACGTCATCTGAATTCAGAGACAACTCGTGCATCGCAATTACTCTGCGATCGCGCACCCGAAGCAGATAGTAGTTAGAACGACGATCCCTAGACTGGTGGCGAGCGAGTACAACGCGTTCATCCAGTGACACCATATTGTCTAGCCTCATCCATCTCACAGGCGATGACATTTTCCAGTGGCGGTAGACTTCAGGTGCTTCCATTCCATAGGGATCAATGTAATGTACGGTTCTCAGCATGTCCTCTACCCAGAGTCTGGTCGATACAGGCGAGGCAAGCCATTCGAGCAATGGGATCTTGGGCACTCCTACTCTTTCTAACTCGCCACTTCGAACGAATCGACTAGCGCCAATGGAATTCACTAAAGGCCCGATTTCGACATCCAATTCCTGAGTTGGCAGCCCTGAGACAACTAGGCCAATGTCTGCGGAAATAGCTAAATGTGTCGATGAAGGTATCCAGTAGCCTCCTTTAATGCGCTGAAGGTCTCGCAGTTCGAACAGATCCCCCAGGATTTCGTTTGCGGGCACCATTTGATTGCGTCTTTGTAACTCATGCTGGACGGCCAGAGTCGACGTAGGAACAAGCGTGTCGAAATCACGCCAAGAGAATGCACTTACGATGGCTCGAACCATGTCATAGCGCGCGCTATCAGAATTAGTAGTTCCTGCTCGCAGCATCAGCCCTTCCAATTCGTTCCAGAAATTTGTCAACTGACCGCTGATCGAGAAAATTACGGAACGGTGAATCCCGGACACCCATGGCGTCCATAAGGCCGAGGTATTCGTGATGCGCGCTCTGAAGCGAGAAATTCGTATTCGGCCGATTCATCCTTCTGCTTCGTACTTGGTTTTCGTTAGCTCCCCTGTCCTCCGCTCCGCATTGTAGGGACCGGGACCGGATCAGGAAAGCCGTGATGTGCCTGCGCCTAGCGAAAATCGTCGCTCTACTCGTCATTGCTGGTCGGGCCACAGTCAGGGCCGGCAATTCCAGCCCTTGGATCTCCTGCAACGATTCCCCGGCGATGCCCTGCAAGTCGCCATACATCCCAACGGTGGCGCCCATCACACGCTCGATCTGCTCTTCCCGCTTAGCCCATCTCTTCCAATCCGCTCGGCGACACTTGGCATACAAACACGGATATAGCCTTAGGCGACAGTAAATTTGATCGCTGGGCGGGGATTTAGTAGGAAGCGTTACCCGAACGAGCGCCGATTCCGGCTATTAAAGGCTGACCGGTACATGGGCCGGTTGGGGCTTCTTAATTAAAGGTCCGATGCCTAACGCCGCAAAGTTCAGCAACAGTTCAGCCGTCTGGTAGCATTTAGGTATCGAGCAACTTGCCGACGGAATGGAGGCGCGCCGATGAAGTGTTTCAACCATGTCGATGCCGACGCCACAGCTTTGTGCCAGGGATGCAACAAAGGACTGTGCGCCCATTGTTCCACTCGCTTTGACACGACGCTGTGTGAACAGTGTCTGCTGAATCACAACAAAGCCGTGGCGGACAACACGTACGCCGATCTATTAGTGACGGTGATTCTCTTTCTCGGCATAACTTGGTTCTTTCACAAACCTCAAGCCACGCATCTTCCGCTGGTGAATTCGGCGATGCTGGGCCTTGTTTTTTCGTTCACATACTATGGATGGAAATTCCTGACTAACCTATTTCCGACGGTATGGATTGGCAGCGGCCTCGTGTGGCTGATATTGACGGTCGTCAAACTCTTCACCGCTTACGTGGTCGGACTCATCGTTGGTCCGATTCAGATTATCAAAGCAGTTCGACAAATCCGCGCGACGAGCCGAATCAGGCGGCAGATTGTTAGCGGCAAAATCTGATGGCTTATGAAAAGTTGCGACCTCTCTGACCAGACCGAAAGTTCACGCGGACATCCATCACTAGATAATCCCATGCGAATGCGCAGAGGTGCCCACGAATCGACACGGATAGTGGCCTTTCGATTGAGCTGCTGCGTTACACACGAATCGGAACGGAAACCTGCGGTTGAATTGGCGTAAGAATTGATGCGTATGCTCGCAGAATGTCGTTGTAGAGATCTGGATGTTTCGGCGCCTCTATCGTAATGACCAATGCATATCTTATCTTTTCGGCACCATCTGCCTTACCACCGCCCTCTCTGGCATTGTAGTGAATGTCGAAGATCGGGGCGTTTAGCGTCGTGCCAAGCATGCCTTTCTCGCCATGAATTACTGTTTCCCATTTGCCCAAGTCGGACCGACGTTCTTCCTCTGTCGAATATTTTTTCATATCGAAAAAACCTTTCGTTTCGGCATTGGCTTTTCCGGCCTTCACGCGGTCAGCGTTTGGGCGAAAAACGATGTCGAGGCCGGCGCGCGTATATGAAGAAGCATCTTGCGGGTCGACGGGCGACGCGTAGCAGAATGTTGCACCGAGACGAATTTTGCCCGTGATACCGCCTTTCGGTAACGGCAGTTTGGCCCGGAGATACTTCCCCGGCTTTAATTCCCCTTGATACACGACTCGCGCCACTCCAGATGGGCAAGTAATAATTGTCATTAGATCTTCTGGCGGCTTCCCCCAGCCTACGTGGAGTTTGTCATGCGTTAATGGATTCGCGCTATGAACAAGCAACGCCTTTAACGCAAGCGGCGACAAATCAGTGCCCAAAATCGCTCGAATGCCAACTGCACTCCGCAAGAGGTAGGGTGAAGCAAAGCTCGTTCCGAGTAGCGGCGTTAGAGAAGGCTTCTTTCCGGGTGTCAGCGCATGGAAGTACTTTGAAGTGCAACCGCCGAACGCCATGAGATCAGGTTTTATCACACCGGGACTGCGACCTGGTCCAATCGCGCTATAAGGCGCACGTTCCCACGTCTTGTCAGTTTCGGTGGCAGCACCAACCGCCAATGCGTTAACGCAATCTGACGGGACTTGAACGCGTGCATTTCCTGAAGCCTGATCGAGCTCTCCATTGTTGCCAATCGCGACAGTCATTAACGTGTCGCCATCGCTTAGCAGATCATCAATTACTGATGTCCATGCGTGAACGTCCGTGTCTTCGATCGGGAGATCAGGTCCAAGACTTAGATTTATGAATTCATACTGACGGGACAGAAGGACCTGCTCAATGAAACCAAGAGTGCGATACAGCTCTAGTGGGTCTTCATTGACGGACTCCTTATCGAGTACGCGTAGGTGATCTATATATGAATACGGTCGCTGCGCCATTCCATTTGGCTGAATCGGTCCGAACAAAAAAGCCGAGCTAACAGCCAATCCATGTTCCATGCCATCAGTATCTGCATGTGCGCCTGGATCAAGCTCTCGATATGAGCGCAGCCACGGAGTTATGGGATGATGTTGCGGCAAGCCCCCATCGAGAATAGCGACTTTGGGTTCCGAAGAAAGCGGTTGCTCGGATGGTAATTGACAATTGATTGACACGGTACTACTGCGTGAGAACGGACGCAGGCCACGAAGTTTTGATACGGGACGGATTACCCGCACGAACACAAATTGAGACAGCTTCTCAATGCTGTCGCGTGGGCCTTCGACGGGGATAAACCAGAGAGTGCCAGCACGAAAGCTCAAGTCGTTGTGCGTTTTAGCGCCGACTTGCTTCGCATACTTCGAGAACGCAGTACGAATAAACAACGACTCTTCGTTGGGTAACAGGTGTATCCCAATTTCGAAAAAACTATTCTTCGCAGTCCCATGCTGTTTGACGCGATCCTTCGCTGCAAAGTTGGAAAACCTTTCTATGTGAGCAACGTCCAATGCTTCTTCTGACTCAGACTCAACTGTGCCCACCCACTCGTTTAAATGGCGAAACGTAGCTCGCTTGCCGGCGACGAACAATTCCGTCGTTGAGCATTCGGTTGGATTTCCTTTCTTAGTCCATTTCTTTGGTGTTAGTCGAACGGTTCGACTTCCAATCGACTCCAACCCCGAAGCCCGCAGCATCGCGACTGGAAAATACGACTTTGCAATATAACCGGGGTTGAGCGTTAGGCGAGCGACACCGAAATCGTGCGGACACGCTTCTTCCGGTAACGCGTCTAGCTCGGTCGCTGTCCGAACAAATTGCGGTGTGAGCCGATTTTTGGCTTCCTCGAAAGTGTATGCCTCCGCCTTCTCGCCACCTCGTTTGGGTGCCGGTACTTCGTGAGTAAGCAGCTCACCTCGGCCAATCAAAAAATTGGTTTGACTCATGCAGCGGATCCCCGTTTAGCAATTCCTTTGGCAGACGTGTGCTTGCGGATTGTGTCGCGGCTTACGCCGGTAATTTCGGAGACCTGGTGTTGCGATAGGCCAGTGAGTTTCGCCAGCTGAACGGCGAGCTCGATCCGCGGCAAATGCTCCAATGCCAAAGCTTGGGTTTTAACGAATTCCTCTACTAGTACATCGTCGGTAGCTGCGCCTAACGCTAAGGCGCGACGAAACTTCTGAATCGCTCGTTCGATGTCACTAAACGAATGACCACTGAAAGCCAGCGTGAGGATATCAATCCAACGGCCGAACAATGCGTAGTCTGTGCCTAAAAAGCGTGTGATCGCATTTTTGATGGCGGGGGCGTCTGGAAGTTTGAATTCAACAATCAAATCGAAACGCCGCCATAATGCTGGATCTATCAGCTCAGGATGATTGGTGGCAGCCAACAGTAGTCCGGCCACCGGCCATTCATCGACTTCCTGGAGGATTACTGTTACTAGTCGCTTCAATTCGCCGATGTCAGTATCGTCGCTTCGACGTTTAGCTATTGCATCAATTTCATCGAGCAATAGGACGCACGGAGTGCTTTTTGCGAAATCAAGTGCGGTCCTTAAGTTGCTGCCGCTTCTACCTAGCAAGCTACTCATCACTGCCGTCAGATCGAGAACATAAAGCGGAACATGCAACTGGGAAGCAAGCCAGCGAGCAGTCAATGTCTTTCCCACACCTGGTTGACCAACGAAAATGGCCGAGCGAGCTGGGTGCAATCCTAGCGATGCCAAACGATCAGATTGCCTGCGCTCCTGAATCAGTTGACTCAGTGTGTTTTCCAGTTCATCAGATAAAAGTGGCGCTTCTCGGTCGGGTCCGTCCTTAAACACTTTCAATAGAGAGAGTCGCGATTCATCGTCAAGCGGCAGCGTCTGCTCGTGAGCAACATGCCTAACATCCTTGCGAAGGGGGCCATTGCTTCTCGCCGGTTTGGCGCGAAGAAATAAATCTAGCTGCTCAGCTAGAGCGGGATTCGTGTTGCGATACTTACGAACCAATCGAGCGACGAACAACCGGACGTCTTCCGACTGCTCCGCCAGCGCCAAGCGAACGAGCTGGGCTAAATCTGTTGATATTTCGTCTCGCTCGCCCATATGCTCACTAACTAATTGATTTTATTTATATATAAATATTTCGGAATTGGACGAGCAATTCTCTCACGTCTTCCATTTTTTGGAAAGGTCGCAACAATTGGTGATGAAGTGTTACTTGGAAAAAACTATCCTTCGCATCGATCCTAAGCGCCTGATAGAACTTATGTAATTGCCCAACGTAGTTCGCTAGGCTTCAACGACGCCGCGACCACGTTTTCGCAACCGTTGGTACGCGCGATCCTTCGCAACAAAAGTTTCCAGCATGTGGGGAATGAGCGCAGCTGCATCCACGGTCTCGCGGTTCGCTTCAGAGTGCAAGGCCGCGTAGTGGTCGAGATCGGCCTTCAATCGCACCGACACGGCGATGGTGACCTTTACAAGCTCAGTTTTTGGTAGTGGTCCAAGACGAAGTTTGTTCATGGGACTCTCGTATTTGTTGACGCCGATTGAAAGGGTCGCAGCACCATGTCCTTGTTGACGATTACATTCACCGGAAATCCGGCACGTACTGTGAGCGTCGGTTGAATGTTGAGGTTGCGCTTTGTGATTTGTTGACCTACGTCGGTCACGGTGCTCTGAATACTTTCACGTCCTGATGCAACAACGGCATTGCCATTTCCTTCTCGGGCGGGAGATGCCAGCTCGGCACCGACACCAATCAAAGTGGAGAGTGCAGCGCCTTGAAATATACGGCCCCAATGCCAATTCACTTTGTCTTCGAGTCCCGCTTGTCCGGCTGCATCAACGCCGGGTAAGCGATCGAGCACAATCGACGATCCATCGGGCAACAGCAATCGCGTCCATACCAACAAGACACGACGTTGACCGTAAGCGACCTGGCTATCGTACTGGCCCAGTAATCGAGCCCCTTGCGGTACAAGCAGGAAGTGTCCGCTGACGGTGTCGTAAATGTTTTCCGTCACGGTCGCAATCATCTGTCCTGGCAGATCCGAGTTAATGCCTGTGACTAGTGCCGCTGGGATCACTGTTCCCGCCATCACTTGATATGGGGACTTCGGTGTTTGCAGCGTGCCAGAGCCGTAGATCTTGGGATCGGCTTCGCCCTTCACAAACGACTGTTTGCCGTTCTGGCCATTTTGCGCAGCAGCTTCATCGGCCTGCCCTCCTTCGCTGCCGGCACCAGCGGCGACCGCGTTTGGCAAAAGCTTGAGCATGCGGTCCATCACCGCTTCTGTCGGTGATGGAGGCTCAGCTGACACAGTACTGGCCTGCCTGTTCCGTAATTGAAAGAACACTTGCGCTTTGGCTGCAGCATCGTCTTCTTGCACTCGACGTAGTCGATCTACTCGCACCGCATCCTCATGTGGATTCAGGTCGAAACTATTTCTCTGCGCTAGGGGTTCAAGTCCTGCCTCTTGCTCGGCTCGCAATACCGGACGACCCAATTCACCCAAGGGTGCGCCGAGTTGCGGAACAGTTGTTGGAATTCGATTGGTAGATTTTGGAAGACTCGAATAGTCGCGCGGCAGCGCATTCAAACCTTCGGCTGGCGAGACCTTTTGTGCCTGATGCATCTCTGGTCCTTTCGACTCTTGCTGCTTCGGCTTCGTGGGTTGCAGCGACCATAGGGCGACGCCGAGAAGTCCTGTCCCAACTATCGCGCCCGCGATTACGAGCGTGCGGCGATTCAGCCGCGTTACCGGCTTCGGTGCCGCACGCAGTGCAAGTCGTCCGGGGTCTTCCTTCTGGTCACTCATTTTGCGGTGCTCTTTGCATCGGTTCGGCTAATTCGAACGGCGTGTGCATGCTTGTCTGCGCCTAGGCGCAGCTCTGCGGCGCCAAATAACCGATCAACAATGTAGTACGGCGAGCGCACGCGATAGTTCACGAGCTGCGCATCACCCTTGCCCCCGACAACAAACAGTGGCGGTAACTCACCTTGCGCGATGCCACTTGGAAATTGA
The DNA here is from genome assembly GCA_964597495.1 of uncultured Steroidobacteraceae bacterium. Classification (GTDB taxonomy): domain Bacteria; phylum Pseudomonadota; class Gammaproteobacteria; order Steroidobacterales; family Steroidobacteraceae; genus CAZQYC01. The sequence continues at coordinate 88,394 of CAZQYC010000001.1, forward strand.
ATGTAGACCTTCTCGCCATCGTCGAACGCTCGTAGCGGTTTCCACGACGGCGAATCACCGGTGATCTCGTAGCGAAAGTTCAATCGCTCTAGTGACAGTCCTTCGACTCTCGGTGTTGCGGACTCGGCGCGTTGATTTGCGTACTTAAGCGCCAACAATTGGTCCAGTGGATAATCCCACGCAACCGATGCCATCCAGGTTTCTACTGTTGCAGTGAGTTCCAAGTGATACGTTCGTCGATTCGTGTTGATGACGAGATTGGTTTTGAGATCGTCGCGCGACGGCTTTACTAGGATGTGCGCACGCTGGCTCGCTCCGCCGCCACTCGTGGTGTCGCCGATCACCCAACGAACCGTATCGCCTGCAGATACTGACACCAGGTCTTCGCCTTCTTGAAGTGCGATGTCGGTAATGCGCTCGGGGCTGGCGTAGATTTGGTAGAGCGCATTGGGACTGTAGGGCCACACCTGGGTCGCATTGAGATAATTCTTTTGCGATGGCTCTACGCGTGCCGCCGTGTTTGCACGAACGATGCGGTCCTGTGGATCACGTGCCTCTTGCACGACTGGTTTTGTCGTTGTCGGCAAGGGCTTCAACTGACCCGGCATCGGCAATACTTTGGGCACTTCAACAATCTGCACCGGCTTTGGCGGTTCCACCGTCGGAACGGCCGGAATCAAATCATCGAGCGGGATCTCTTTTGGCTTGTGGGTTGCACACCCCGCTAGCCCCAATACCGCTAGCGACACATATATATGTATGCGCGCCCACTTGAACGTATACTTATTCGACATGACTACTCCTTAGCCGCTCGCGTTAGCGAGTTCACGGCTCCAGTTGAGACCATCCACAAAAATACCCAGAGGGTTCTTCCGCAACCGCGCTTCGTCGCGTGGCTGCTTCATGACAAGTGAAAGAATTGCGGTCCAGCGTTCAGTGTTCGTGAGCGCACCGTTCGTGTAGGTGCGTTCGACCCACCGCAGTTGTACGGAGGTTTCGGACACGCGAACGACACTCGTCATTTCAACGGCAATCGTTGTCTGTCCTACGTGCGAGAAGGGATCGTTTGTGCGTGCGTACTCGTTTAATGTTGCCGCGCCGCGCTCCGTTGTGTAGTCATATGCTTCCAGCCAGTTCTGACGCACAACAATCGGATCGATCGACAGCGAGCGAACGTTTTGAATGAAGCGCGAAAGGTGATACGCAATCTGTGCGTCGTTTGGGCGATAACCCTCCGCCGCCGCGCCGATGGCTTTAACTTGGCCGAGTTTGTCGACCTCAACTACGTAAGGTGTGATTGTCGAGCGGCTTGCCTGCCAGATCAGCCCGCCACTAAGCGTGACGACGAGACCAATGCAAGCGAACGCCATGAGCCGCCAATTCTTTGCTTGCACGCGTGCAGATCCAATTCTCTCGTCCCAGCACTGCTGCGCCGACTGATACGGCGTGACAGGTTCGGGAGTCTCGGCGTAACGGACTGTTGCTCGTTTGAATCGCATGATGAGTTCCTAACCCTTAAATATTGTTTAGCCGTCTGGATTGAGTCTTGGATTGGCACCCGACCCACCGTGATCGCCGCTGCGCACTGTGTGCGCCGCCGCTGAAATGCCCTGCGAAATGCGTTGACGAGTCTGCATTCGCTTAGCCCATGCAGGTGACGACGATGATGTGGCGGCAGTGCCGCCGTCATGGGAAGAACTACCCGATGTACCGCGAAGCGCGGCCGATGCTTTGCTGCCCATTGACCGCATTCCTTGTCCCATAGCGGACGCACTTGTTCTTGCGACGCTTCCGATACCTGCTGCGATAGCGGCACTGCCCTTGAGTCCTGATGCACTTACACCTTGTTGATAAGCGCTAGCCATCGACCGCGCACCGCTGGCCAGTGTGGTTGCTGCACCGACACTCGAACGTGCGGCGCCCAAAGCTAAGCGACCACCACCTGCCGCAGCTGCGGTACCGGCAGCGACGAGCCCACCAGCCCCCATTAAAGTGCCTGCTGCCGCGCCCGCACCGAGTTGTGGTGCACCGGAAACAAGACCGGATGCGATGCTTGGCCCGAAGATACCGAGACCTAACATTGCAAGCGCTGCAAGCATGATCGCCAGCGCGTTGTCTATCGTGATGTCGCCCGGAGTTGCTGCCGTGAACTGCCCGAAGATTCCAGTACCTATGCCAACAATTACTGCAAGCACCAACACTTTGATGCCTGACGACACGACATTGCCGAGCACCCTTTCTGCAAGAAACGCGGTCTTGTTCCAAAGCGCAAAAGGCACCAGCACAAATCCCGCTAACGTTGTGAGCTTGAATTCGATCAACGTCACAAAGAGCTGCACGGCTAGCACGAAGAAACTCACGATCACGATGAGCCACGCAAGCAACAACACCGTGATCGTGTCGAGATTCGCAAACACATCCGGGAAGCCAGACAGTTGTCCCGCCATGTGCAAGATGGGGCGGCCCGCGTCGACTCCGACGGTTGCCAATCTGCCGGGTTGCAGGAGTTGCGCTTCGGTCATTCCCGATCCGGAGGCCGTGAGACCGAGCCCCGCGAAAGATCGAAACAGAATGCCGGCAAGATAGTTAAAGTTGTTGATGATGAATGCGAACGCGCCCACGTAGAGCGTCTTCTTGATCAGCTTTCCGATCACATCATCGCCACCCATCGCCCAGAAGAGACCCGCGAGCGTGATATCGATCACCACCAATGTTGCGGTTAGAAACGCAATCTCGTTGCCCAACAGTCCAAAGCCGCTGTCGATGTATTGCGAGAATACATTGGTGAATTGATCGATCACGCCCACGTCGTTCATGACTGCTCCTGTAAGTTGTTCGTACCGGCGCTAGATGAAGTTCTAGTTCGGGTAAAACGTCACTGTCTCAGGCGAGTAGCGCGTGTTCGTCGTCATGAACTTCTGCCGTACAGCTTCGCCCCTTGCATTTGCCGCCACCATGCGTGCTTGCTCCAATGCGGTTGCTCGGTCTTGCGCGATCCGTAACTGTTGGTCTTGAATCATCTGACGTGCATGCAGTGCCAGAAGCTGATTCGTGACTTGAGTGGCTTGCAATGCGCCACCAGCCGATTGGCTTTGACTTACCAGATCGCTGAGCGCTGATTGATCGCTGGCAAAGTTCTGTACTGCCTGCGATTGCACCTGTACGGTCGTCTTTAGGGCATCCATCGATCGCTCCCAACGCCGCATCGTATCGGCGGCAAGCTGATCGCCGGTCATGGCAGCGGCAAACGTCTTCGGATAGAGCGTCTCAAACTCGTGAATGGAGTTGGAAACGTCGAACGCGATGCCCTGCGCCTGGTTGATAAGCTGATTGACTTGATTAGTCGCATCGCGCAGCTGGTTGACCACATTGAACGGAAGCGACGCGAGATTCCTTGCTTCGTTAGTCAGGCTCGTCGCCTGATTGCGCACTTGCTGGATCTGATGCGATATCTGTTCGATCTGCTGAAGCGCAGCGAGTGTGTTTTGGATCAGGTTGGCGATGTCGATGACGGGGAACGCCGCCGCGGGACGTACAAACGTCACGCACGTCATTAACGCTACTATCGACGCTAACAATATCTTCTTCATGGCGAGGTCTCCTCTGGTTGCGAAAAACGTTCAGCCAGCTCGGCGGCCCAGTCCAGGCCTTGGTGCTTTAGCCAAACAATAGGAAAGTCTTGCGGACGACACTGTTCGAGAATCACATCCATCGCGCGCTGATGTTCTGGCGTGGACGCAGTCGCGAATGCGAGCGCGACCGGCCCTAACCCCAGTTCGAACAGCCGATTGCCGAGGCGTGATTGGTAGTAGTACTCGCGCTTGGGTTGCGCGCGAGCGATCAACTCAATTTGTCGATCATTGAGGCCGAAGCCTTCGTAAATGACTTTGAGTTGCGGTTCGGTCGCTTGAGGTGAAGGAAGGAAGATCCGACTCGGGCAACTCTCGATGAGTGCCGGCGCGATTGGAGAACGTTGAATGTCGGCGAGCGACTGAGTAGCAAAGACGACGGAGACATTCTTCTTACGTAGCGTCTTCAGCCATTCCCGGACCCTACTTGCGAACAATGGGTCGTCGAGGAACACCCATGCCTCATCGAGAATAAGCAACGTCGGCGATCCGTCGAAGCGCTCCTCCAAACGATGAAAGAGATAGAGCAACACGGGCAGCACCGCACTCTTGCCTTGCATGAGCGCTTCCATCTCAAACCCTTGCACGTCGGCGATGCCTAGGCGATCACGATCCGAATCGAGCAATCGACCATGAGGACCGTTCAGTGTGTACGGCTGCAATGCCTGCCGTAATCTGTTCGATTGCAGCAATACGGAGAACCCCGTGAGGGTGCGTTGCTCGGATGGTGCAGAGGCGAGATTGTTCAGCGCCGACCAAATGGCATCTTTAACTTCTGGCGTGAGATCGACGTTCTCATGCGTGAGCAATCCACCCAGCCACTCTGCCGCCCATGAGCGCTCGGATTCTTCGTCGATACGCGCTAACGGCTGAAAGGCAATTGCGTTATCTGCACCGAGATCCACATGCTCGCCTTCAAGCCCGAGAATCGTTGCACGTGCAGATCCCCCTTTGTCAAAGATAAAGACGCGCGAGTTGTTGTAGCGTCGGAACTGCATCGCGAGTGTCGTGAGCAAGACTGACTTGCCAGCGCCGGTTGGTCCGACGATGAGGGTGTGACCGACATCGCCCACATGAGTCACCAATCGGAATGGCGTCGCGCCTTCGGTGCGAGCAATCAGGAGTGGCGGAGCTTTGAGATGTGAGTTTCGTGCCGGTCCCGCCCATACCGCTGAGAGCGGCATCAAGTGTGCGAGATTCAGCGTTGAAACAAGCGGCTGGCGAACGTTTGCATAAACATGACCCGGAATCGACGACAACCACGCATCCACTGCATTAAACGATTCCCGAATCGTGACAAAGCCGCGGCCCTGCACAACGCGCTCAATGGCCTTGATCTTCTCATCCGCACTGGCTGCATCCGTATCTCGCACGACAAGCGTTGCAGTGACATAGCCGAATGAAACAGCATCGCTACCTAACTCTTGCAGCGCTGCGTCCGCATCGGCAGCTTTATTGTCGGCGTCCGTGTCAACGAGCGGACTTTCCTGCTGGAAGATCGTTTCGCGTAGGAGCGCAACGATGCTCTTGCGCTTAGCGAACCACTGACGACGCAAGCGCGTCAGCTCCTTTTCCGCTGTGGTCTTGTCTAGAAACAGAAACCGCGTCACCCAGCGATAGCCAAAGCCTTGTCGATTGAGTTCATCGAGTAGCCCCGGCCAGGTGGACGTGGGGAAACCGCGAACGGTAACGACACGTACAAACTCGTCGCCCAGCTTCGGCGCGAGCCCGCCTGTCAACGGTTCATCGGCTAGGAGTGCATCCAAGTAGAAAGGCACTTGTGGCGCGACGATTGTGTGTCCTTGAGTGGAAACTGTTGAGTGGAGGTACGTGAGCGTCTCGTCATCGCTACACCACCCTATCTCCGGCATCACTCCTTCCAGCAATCCTAGAAAGCGATCGGTCTCGGTGATGAATTTCTGCAGCTGCTCCGACCAATCGACGGTGCCTTGGGGTGTGCTGCTCTCCAAGATGTACTGGCTCGCGCGTGCGCGATTTTCCTCTGGTGGCAGAAAGACGAGGGTGGCGTGATAAACGCTTTCGAAATGCGAGCCCACTTCTTCGAATCCCGCTCGTCGTTCCTCATCAATCAACCATGACAACGCCTCCGGAAAGATTGATGTCGGATACTCCGACACCGCTCGTCGTTCGGCTTCCACAAAGATTGCCCAGCTCGAACCCAATCGCTTGAGCGCGTTGTTCAAACGAGCAGTCGTTGCGACTAATTCAGATTCGGTTGCACTCTCGAGGTCGGGGCCGCGAAACTGAGCAGTGCGCTGAAATGATCCATCCTTGTTAAGCACGACACCGGGCGCGACCAACCCGGCCCAGGGTAAGTAATCCGCTAACTGCGCGGGACGTTCTCGGTATTCGGCCAAGTTGAACACGCGACTACACTCCCAAGAACGTCTTGTGTTTGATGTGACGCGAGAACACGTCCATGAATTGCGGGTCCGCTTTTGCAGCCCACACGGCGAGTGCGTGTCCGACGATGCCAACGACTGCGCCGATAATCCACAGTCGAAGCCCAAGACCCAGTGCAGCGGCAATTGTGCCGTTCACAATCGCCACTGAGCGCGGTGCGCCGCCCATCAACATGTGCTCGGTAAGTGAACGATGCAGCGGCATTTCGTATCCTTCTTGCATGACGTGCTACTCAACCTATGACGGCGCCGCCGCCGAAGCTGAAGAACGTCAGGAAGAACGACGATGCGGCAAACGCAATCGTGAGACCGAACACGATTTGAATGAGCTTGCGAAATCCGCCGCTGGTATCGCCAAAGGCAAGCGTCAGGCCGGTCACAATGATGATTATCACGGCGACGATGCGAGCGACCGGCCCCTGAATGGAGTCCAGGATCGCTTGCAACGGTCCTTCCCACGGCATGTTCGATCCTGCAGCGAATGCGGGAGTTGCCGCCAGCATGGCCAATAAGCAGGCGACCCTAGCGATGACATTCTTGTGATGATTCTGAGTTCTCGACAACTTCATGATTGCTCTCCTAGAGAAGTGATAGTGCTAACGTTGTATTGATCGCCTCGAAGTCCATCCACGCAGACGATTTCATCAACGCGACGCTTACGTCCGCGGCCGGCGATAAAGATCACGACATCGACTGCTTCTGCGATGAGCGCACGTGGAACTGTGACGACGACTTCTTGGATCAGTTGCTCTAGGCGAGTGAGTGCACCACGCGCCGAGCTTGCGTGAATCGTGGCAATACCACCCGGATGTCCCGTACCCCAGGACTTCAATAGATCCAAAGCCTCCGCGCCGCGCACTTCACCAACGATGATGCGATCTGGTCGCAATCGAAGAGTCGAGCGCACGAGCTCGGCCATTGACACCACACCAGCGCGGGTACGCAACGGGACGTGATCGTCGGACATGCACTGAAGCTCGACGGTATCCTCAAGAAGGATCACGCGATCCCCGGTCGAAGCCATCACACCAAGCAAAGCGTTGGCCAGTGTGGTCTTGCCGGTGCTCGTACCACCCGCGATCAAGATGTTTTTTCGATTGAGGACAGCGGCGCGTAATGCGGCCACCTGACTCTCAGTCATGATTCCGTCGAGCACATAGCGCTCCAACGGAATGACACCGAACGCGCGCTTGCGAATAGCGAAGGCCGGAGCTCGAACGACCGGTGGCAATACACCTTCGAAGCGTTCACCTGTTTCCGGCAATTCGGCTGAGAGAATCGGTGCGCCCGCGTGGACTTCCAATCGCACATGTGCAGCAACTAGGCGAATGATGCGTTCCGCGTCCGCGACCGATAACGAGTGACCCGACGGCCTTCTCCCCTCTCCCAAGCGATCGAACCACAACGACCCATCGGGATTGAGCATCACCTCGGCGATCTCCGGATCGGCCAGTGCCGATGCAATGATTGGCCCCATCGCGGAGCGCAACATGCGCGTTTGTCTATCGAGGATCGTCGCCGATGGTGAAAGTCGAGCGATAGTGTCCGTCACGATGGCGTCTCCTGATTGTTGCTTGCTCGTTCTGAGCCGATATCTGAATCGCCGAAGAACTCGTGCTCGTCGGGATAGATTTCTTGCGACACGTCTTTTACGAGGCTGCCGCCTCGTTGCAGATGACGCCCGAGCTGTTCAATGAATTTGGCAAAGCGGGCTTTGCCCTGAGCGCGAGCTGCGTCTTGATGCGCTTCCGGTACCGCAGTGGACACGGACAGTTCGTAGCGAATGAACAGCGCCAGCGTTTCAATCAGAATCGTTTGGTCACGCTCTAACCGCTCGAACTGATTGGAGAGTCGATCCAGTCGTTTGCTGATCGCCGCTTCGCGCCGATCCGCCGCATCAGGAGAGAGAAAGGACGCAAGTGAAGCGGCGACGATTGCCGATTTCGACACGCCCTTCGTCGCCGATAGATCCCGTAACCGTTTGACGTGCTCCAGGTCGAGATAGACATTGAGTCGCTTACGGGCAACGTAGTCGCTCATAACGGAATCCCATCCGATGGGTCGAGCGCGGCGAGTCGTGCGATGCGCTTGGAGTTGCTGTCAAACTTGGACAAGTCATCGATATTGGAATCTTGCGATTCTTCATCAACTAACCAAGTGAGCTCTTCGGTTCGCTCGGGAGTGCTGACCGTCTGTTCGGTCAACTCTGGATGGCGATGCATGCTTCCCGACTCGGTAACACTTCCATCTGCCGATGACTCATCTGCAGCGCCGCTCGCAACCGCAGAGGGAGTCCTTAGCGATGCCCAGTCATCGATACGTGCCGGTGGCTTATCTGCATAGCCCGCCTCCGACAACGGCGGCGGCGCACAAATGCGACGTGTGAAGTTATTGTCTTCGTAGTACTTGAGTTTTTTCGCCCGAATCGGCGCAAGCCCAGCGACCATGACAACTTCCTCGTCCATCGGCAGCTGCATCACCTCGCCGGGAGTTAGAAGCGGCCGAGCGGTCTCTTGTCGCGAGACCATCAGATGACCGAGCCACGGGGATAGACGATGTCCCGCGTAGTTGCGTTGTGCACGCAACTCAGTTGCCGTGCCTAGAGCATCCGAGATACGTTTAGCCGTGCGCTCATCGTTAGTCGCAAACGCGATGCGCACATGGCAGTTATCGAGAATAGAGTTGTTCGGTCCATACGCTTTCTCGATTTGATTGAGCGACTGAGCAATCAGAAACGATCGCAATCCATAACCCGCCATGAACGCCAAGGCGCTCTCGAAGAAATCCAGCCTGCCCAACGCGGGAAATTCGTCAAGCATCAACAGCACTTGTCGGCGATTTAGCGTGCCGTCTTTGACTTCGAGCGTTTCAGTCAGTCGCCGGCCGATCTGATTCAAGATCAGTCGAATGAGCGGCTTAGTGCGTGAAATGTCCGAAGGTGGAACGACGAGATACAACGAGACCGGATGTCTCCCTGAAACAAGATCATCGATGCGCCAATCGCAGCGTGAGGTAACCTCTGCCACAGTCGGATCGCGGTACAGTCCTAGGAAACTCATTGCGGTGGAAAGAACACCAGAGCGCTCGTTCTCGCTCTTGTTCATAACTTCACGAGCGGCAGAGGCGACGACGGGATGTGGCTTGTCGTTCAGATGATGGGTATTCATCATCAACCAAAGCGTGCGCTCGAACGGTTGTGCCGGATCGGACAGGAAAGTTGCTACGCCACGCAGGGTCTTATCATTCTCCGCGTAGAGCACGTGGAGGATTGCCCCGACAAGCAGAGAGTGACTGGTCTTCTCCCAATGATTGCGTTTCTCCAACGCACCCTCGGGATCGACAAGGATGTCGGCAATGTTTTGCACATCGCGCACTTCGTGTAGACCGCGACGCACTTCGAGTAGCGGGTTGTAGGCGGCCGAACATACATCGGTCGGATTGAACAGCAGACAATGCGAGAAGCGCGAACGCCATCCAGACGTCAATTGCCAATTCTCGCCCTTGATGTCGTGAATGACGGCGGACTGCGGCCAGGACAGCAAAGTTGGAATCACTAGGCCGACGCCTTTGCCGGAGCGCGTTGGCGCGAAGGCCATGACATGTTCCGGTCCTTCGTGTCTCAAGTAGTGCGAGCCTACTTGACCAAGAAACACACCCAACGGACGAGTGAGCTTCGCACCCGCAATTTCAAACCGCGATGCCCAACGGGCAGAGCCATATGTCGTGACAAGTTTGGACTGACGACCCCGCCACACCGACCCAACGATTGCAGCTACGGCACCGAGCACTCCACTCGCCGCTGCAATCGTTCCACCCTGGACGAAGATGCGCGGCGCGTATGCTTCATACACATACCACCATTGAAACAATCGCCAAGGGTAGTAAACGGGAACATCACCGACGCTCGGAACGGCATGCACCACAAACCACGGCGGGCCGAGTCGTTGCTGATAGCCAAGCTGCGATGCAGTCCATTGAGTCGCGATCCACGTACCGCCGATCACGATGGCAAACACCATCACGACTTGTCCGACGAGTACTTTATTGGGTGTCATGCCCGCTGATCTCCGCCACGTTGCGCGGTGCATGCGCAACCGCGTACGACGGAGAATTGCGGCACTAAATCAGCCTGTCAAAGCGCACTCCAATTGGCAGTGCCTACAGAAGCGCCTTTGAGAGAAGACGCCGAAACTCCGGCGAAGTCAGGCGTAGAAGAAAAAATATTTTTCGATGCAAATGACTAACGTATCAAACAGACGCACCTGGACAGTTTTTGCGCAAGAAAGTTATTTGCAACACGGCAAGAGCGTACAAGGCTGCACGGACGTCAAATCCTTACAGCAATCTGACACCATCGACTGAATAACGCCCCGCTTGAGCTGCAAGGTAGCGATCTCCGCGTCGACTGAGGCAAGTTTTCGATTCAGCGCTTCGCTAACGTTGCCGCAAGTATTCATCGCGGATGTGCGCAACCTTAGCAGCTCATCAATCTCTTTCAATGCAAATCCAGCTTCCTGAGTAGCTTTGATGAAGGCGATTAGTTCGACGGCATTTGGCGCGTACTGACGGTAGCCAGCAGTAGTTCTGCTGACTGGTTTCACCAATCCTTTCTCTTCGTAGAAACGAAGTGTCTCGCGCCCCACGCCGGTGGCCTTTGCGACATCGCCGCTACTGAGATAGGTTGAAGATTGATTGCTCATATGTCACGCATGCGTTTCGATATCCCGTAGTTTATCGGATTTCCGGCCGAGTCTTGACTTGGGGGTTAGGCACCGGCTTTACCTTTCGATTCCCGTACCTGATGAGGGAATTGAATATGTCTGGTAAAGCGAAGTCTTGGTTTGCTGTCGCCGTGTTGGCCTGCGCGGCGTGTTGCGCTGTCCCGATCATGGCTGTCTTGGGCATTGGCGGAGCCGCAGGCGCAATGACTGCCGCATTCAGCGGTTGGGATATGGAAACCATCGCGTGCGTGGGCATTCTGGGAGCGCTGGTAGGAGCGTTAGTGTATTTCTCGCTGCAACAACTCAAACGACGTAAACAGGAAGCTGCGCCGTGCGAGACATCCTGTCGAACCGACGCATCTTGTTGTGGCCCGCAGCCAAAGAAGTAACACTTAATGCATAATCGACTGCATGAAAAATATCATGCTGTTTGTCGCTGCCGCCCTCGCTGAGATTAGCGGCTGCTATGCGTTCTGGATGTGGCTCCGGCAAAGTCGTTCGTCTGGATGGGCGGTTGTCGGCGTTGCTTCGCTCATCATATTTGCGTGGCTACTGACCCGAATCGATGTGACTTTTGCCGGCCGCGCGTATGCCGCGTACGGCGGCATCTACATTGTGGCAAGTTTACTTTGGATGTGGGCTGTGGAGGGCGCGAGACCGGATCGCTGGGATTTGATCGGCGGCGTAATTTGTCTCGTTGGCACGAGTGTAATTGTGTTCGGTCCGCGAAACGCATAAGGTCGGAGTATGCGCGGCTACCAAGGATCGTCTTGGGAGTTTCGCGAAGTCCTGGTATTTTTTTCTGGATGATTCGCTAGTCGGACGCGATAGCTGACGGCGGCGGTTTCAAAAAGCGACTGCCTAGATAGAGCCCCAACAATGCAGCGGTGGCCGATGCGATGAGCACTGCGATTTTTGCGGTCGCCAACAATGGGCTTTCGGCGAAACTAAGTTGCGACAAGAAAATCGACATCGTAAAGCCGATGCCGCCCAAGCAACCGATCACGATCAAGCCGCGATACGTCACGCCATCCGGCAACGCTGCGATTCGCATTCGCGTTGCCAGCAGACTCGCCAAGAAAATCCCAATGGGTTTGCCAAACACAAGTCCCAGCACGATGCCCAGGCTCATTGTGCTGGTAGCAAGCGCCGTGAATGCCGCTTGATCAAACACCACGCCTGCGTTCGCGAGCGCGAACAACGGCATGATGCCGAACGCCACCCACGGATGCAGTGCAACCTCTACTCTGACCACGGGTGGCACCATTTCCCGCTGCATGGTCTTGAGTTGCTGTAACGAGTTGACCATCTGGTGCGGATCTCTTTCGGGACTGGCAAAACGATCGCGAAGTTTGCCGAGGAGCCCGGAAGCACTGTCGAGCAATGTTTTTCGATCGACCGGCGCAGTGACTGGCGTAAGCAGTCCCAGGACAACGCCGGCAACCGTTGGATGCACGCCCGCGTTCAATACACCGAACCACACGACGGCGCCCGGTATCACGTATGGCAAAGCGGTCCGTACACCAAGATAATGGAACACACGAACCAACAGCACGCCAAATCCCGCGACAAGAAGCCCTGTCAGCTTGACGCCGCTCGAAAAGAATAAGGCGATTACCAAGATCGCGCCGATGTCGTCGATGATTGCAATCGACAGGAGCAGCATTCGCAATTGCGCTGGCACGCGATTTCCTAGCAGCGTGAGAAAGCCAATGGCAAAGGCAATATCTGTAGCGGTCGGTATTGCCCAGCCCTGTCGCGCAGGTCCATCGGCGTTCAGTGTCAGGTAGATGATCGCTGGTACCGCCATGCCGCCCACCGCCGCCGCGAGCGGCAGCGCCGCTAGACGACGGCTGGCCAATGAACCCTCATGCATCTCGCGGCGAATTTCCAACCCCACAACCAGAAAAAACACCGTCATCAACGCATCGTTGATGTAGAAATGCAGCGGTTTGGTGAAAACGAAGTCGCCGAACTGCAGTCCGAGCGGTAGGTGCCAGAAGTGTTCGTACGATCCTGGGCTGGCCAAGTTAGCCCAGATCAGTGCAACGACCACAGCGCTGAGCAGAACGAGACCGCTGGCGGCTTCAATGTGGAGGAATTTTTCGAGCGGCCGAAGAATCTTCGGAGTGGCGATCGCATCGAGGCTGGAGTCTGACGCAGGGGTATTCGAATTCATCGGGTGCAGTTATCCGAGCAAGCGGCCCGACCTGCTATGCGCCTGTCTGTGCGCAATTGCCGCAGACACCCTGAAAAGTTTGTAACATGCGCGCGGATTGCGTTCAACCACAATTGGCGATGTGCAGCGATTGCAGGTAATAACCTGCATGGGTTCCGATAGGAGATAGTGATGACACCGAAAAAGATTCTCGTCGCCACGGATTTTTCGCCGGCCGCGGACCTCGCTGTTAGGCGCGCTGCTGCACTCGCACAGCGCTATCACGCAGAGCTGCGTTTACTGCACGCCGTGCCGCCGCTGCGCTGGCTCGAAGGTTTGTTTGCATCGAAACAGCAGTGGAGCGAGCATGTGCGCGGCCGAGCGGCGGCAACCCTCAAAGCGCAAGCCGCGCAGCTGGCTACGGAGCAAAAGATTGAGGTCAGCACGGCATTGCAGGCAGGTAAGGCTTCTGTGGCGATCGCAAATGCCACAGAGCAATTCGATCCGGATTTATTGGTCATCGGAGCATCCGGCGAAGGTCAAACGCGAATCAAGAACAAGAGTCTCGGGCACACCGCCTCGAAGTTGATCGGGGCCACTCAAGTGCCGCTCTTGTTAACGCGACGATCGGTAGGCGAGGCGCCCAACAAAGTCCTAGCAGCGATTGATCTCACGCCCGCTTCCGTGCGGGTAGCACACTGGGCCGATGCGTTGGCTGCCAAAGGTGAATCCACATTCGTTCACGTGTTCGAAGCGCCCTTCACGCCTCGGCTGCGCGAGTATGGCGTGAAGCGCAAAACGCTCGATATCTATACGGCAGATCAACAAGCGGAGCGCGAACGCGCATTGCGCAAGGTGCTCGTCGATGCGGGTGTGAGTAATCGCGCCGACAAATTGGTCATACGCGGTGATGCGGTGAAGTCCATTACCGCGCAACTGCGCAACCTAAAGATCGATACGCTTGTTGTGGGCAAGCACGGTCGCCGCAAGCGTGACGCCGCTGCACCTTATGGCAGCGTGTGTTACTACCTTACACACTTCGCCCCGGTGGATGCGCTCATTGTCCCGTAGGGTGAGACGATGACCGATTGGCATCGACAATCGGCAGTGGAAGCGCTGACAGCGCTCGGCGTCGATGCCAGCGGGCTTACGCACGAGCAAGCCAGGCAACGCCGTCAACAATACGGACTCAATCAGTTCACTGAGGCCCTGCCGCGTCCGTGGTGGCGTCTGCTGCTGAAGCAGCTCACCGACTTTATGATCTTGCTGCTGGTGATTGCAGCGATCATCTCCGGCCTCATCGGCGACATTGTCGATACCATCGTGATCGGCGTATTGGTGTTGCTCAATGCAGCGATGGGCGTGATTCAGGAGTATCGCGCAGAACGCGCGATGCATGCACTGAAGGCAATGTCTGCGCCGGGCGCACTCGTAATGCGCGATGGTCGACAACAGGACATTCCAGCCACAGACTTGGTGCCCGGGGACATCGTTCTCTTAGATGCCGGACGCATCGTGCCGGCGGATTTGCGCTTGCTGCAAACCATCGCGCTGCGAATCAACGAAGCCGCGCTCACAGGCGAATCGCTACCGGTCGAGAAGACAGAGACCGCGCTGACAGCCGACGCGCCGCTCGCCGAGCGCTTCAACACGGCTTACAAGGGCACATTTGTAGGATACGGTCGAGGGCGCGGTGTGGTCGTTGCGACCGGAATGCAGACGGAATTCGGACGCATCGCCGGTTTGTTGCAGCAAACCGAAATTGGCACGACGCCGCTGCAACGTCGGCTAGCTGCGTTCAGTCGCCGCTTAGCGATCATCGTGCTGGCGATTTGTGTCGTCGTGTTCCTGCAGGGATGGTTGCGCGGCGAGCCATTACTGCCGATGTTTCTCACCGCGCTAAGCTTGGCAGTGGCCGCGCTACCGGAAGCACTGCCCGCAGTGGTGACGATTGCACTTGCGCTCGGCGCGCGCAAGATGGTGGTGCAACACGCGCTCATTCGCCGACTACCTGCGGTGGAGACGCTGGGCTCCGTCACCTATATCTGTTCCGACAAAACCGGTACGCTCACGGAAAATCGGATGCGTGTCGAAGCCTATTATTGCAACGGCGAGCGGAGCAACGGGTTCAAGCAAGCCACTCCTTGGCGAGATTTGCTGCGCGCCATTGGTGTTAGTCACGATGCGCAATCAAATCACGTCGGCGAACTGAGCGGCGATCCGACAGAAGTGGCGCTTCTGGCCGCAGCGATCGACGCCGGTCTCAGCCATGCGACCTTGAACGCGGAATTGCCGCGCGCCGACGAAATTCCGTTCGACTCGCATCGCAAGTGCATGACTACATTGCACGAAGACGGCGAGCGCGGCTTTGTCGCCATTACCAAAGGGGCATCGGAGGTTGTCACGATGTTATGCGTTGACGTGCTCACGCAAGACGGTGTGACAGCCATTGATCGCGAACTAATCGGCGAAGCCGCCGATGCCATGGCGGCCGATGGAATGCGCGTGTTGGCGGTTGCAATTCGCCGTTGGCCACAACATCCGCTGCGCATGACGGCAGAGCGAGTCGAACGCGAACTCACGTTCCTTGGACTAGTCGGGATGCTGGACCCACCGCGGGCAGAAGCGCTGCAAGCAGTGCGTGAATGCAAACAGGCGGGCATCGTTCCCGTGATGATCACCGGCGATCATCCGCGCACGGCACAGGCTATCGCGCGTCGCCTGGAGTTGATCGACGACGGCGGCGAAGTAATGACTGGTCAAGAGCTGGCCGACTTGCCGACTGCGGAGTTGCAACTGCGCATTCGAGATGTCCGCGTGTTCGCGCGTGTGTCGCCCGAACAAAAACTAAAACTCGTGACGTTGCTCCAAGAGCGCGGCGAATGTGTGGCGATGACCGGCGACGGTGTCAACGACGCGCCCGCGCTGCGCAAGGCCGATATCGGTATCGCGATGGGAATCACCGGCACCGATGTGGCCAAGGAAGCGAGCGCGATGGTCTTGCTGGATGATAACTTCGCCACCGTTGTGCGCGCCGTGCGCGAGGGTCGGCGCATCTACGATAACTTGCGTCGCTTCATACGCTATGTGCTCACCACGAACTCTGCGGAAATCTGGGTGATTTTTCTGGCGCCGTTTGTTGGATTGCCGATTCCATTGCTGCCCATCCAGATTCTCTGGATCAATCTAGTGACCGATGGATTGCCGGGGCTCGCACTGGCCGCCGAACGCGCAGAGCCGAACGTTATGCGCCGCGCACCGTACCCGCCAAACGAAAGTATTTTCGCGCGCGGGCTAGGCTTGCAAGTGTTGTGGACAGGATTGTTGATGGCTGGGCTTGTGCTCGCGGGTCAGGCTTGGGCATTTCATGCAGGATCGGAGAACTGGCGGACACTGGCGTTCACGGCGCTCTGTTTTTCGCAGTTGACGTATGTGCTTGCGATTCGCTCCGAGCATCAATCGATCTTCACCCTCGGCCTCCAGTCGAATCGACCACTACTCGGTACAATCGCTCTCACTGTTTTTCTGCAACTCGCATTGGTCTATTTTCCTCCGCTACAACCGATCTTTAAAACCGGGGCTCTATCAATCGGGGAAATGACCGTTGCAGTTGGCATTGCACTGCTCGTCTTCGGGGCGGTGGAAATCGAGAAATGCGTGCTGCGCACGGGCAGCGCGCCTGCAGAGCAGGATACTCAATCATGAAAGACTCTTCTCCGCCGGTGTTGACCGGTCACCGCGTACCGTGAGTACGCATAGAACATCAAGAGAGTGTCGCGAATGATGAATCCCTACATCAGTTTGTTGTTAGGCCTCGCATTTGCGGCGGCGGGAGGTGAGTTTTTTGTGCGCGGCGCTGTGGGTCTCGCTCGTTGGGCCCGAATCGCGCCGGGGATTATCGGTGCAACTGTTGCCGCATTCGCGACATCGAGTCCGGAGTTGTCCGTTGCCATCAATTCCGGTTTAGCCGGAACACCGCAGATTGCCCTAGGCGATTCTCTGGGCAGCAACGTTGTGAATGTGGCGTTGATTCTCGGCGCGGCGCTTGTGATTTCCGGAATTGCCGCGCCCCGAGATAGCTTGAAAAGGGATTTTCCGACGGCGGTTTTGGTGCCCGTGGTAACGGGACTGTTCTTGCTCGACGGCGTGCTTTCGAGAGTCGAGGGTTGCATCATGCTACTCGTATTCTTGGGCTGGCTGACGGCCGCGGTGATCCAAGCACGAAAGCAACGGAGCGCCGCACAGACAATCTTGAGTGACACAAACCATTGGCATGCGATTGGAGCCTGTGCGGTGGGACTCGCATTTTTGATTGCCGCCGGCACGCTAATCGTGGCGGGCGCGAAGGATATAGCGCACGCATACGGAATAGGAGAATTTGTGATCGGCGCCACCTTAGTTGCTGTGGGCACGTCCGTTCCAGAGTTGGCGACTGCCATCATCGCCAAGTTGAAGGGACACGATGAAGTGGGTTTGGGAACCATCCTCGGTAGCAACATCTTTAACGGCCTCTTTATTGTTGGGCTCGTGGCGGTGATTCATCCGATTACCGTCGAATGGCGCACTGTCTTTGCGGCGCTCGTGATTGGCATAACGGCGCTTGCGCTTAGTTACCCCAACGCGACCGGTTTCATCGATCGCCGACGGGGACTGTTTTTGCTCGCATTGTATTGCGTTTACTTGGCGATCGTCCTCCAGAGCGGTTCGGGGTGAGTGCTCTTTGTCCGCGCGAGAACGGCAGGAGTGGTGACATGGTAGCGGGATATTAGACCGCGTCGATTTTCCCAACACTTTCCACTTCTAGTGTTATCTGACCATCTCGAATTTGTCGGGCCATGCTTAGAAAAGTTCTTCGCTGTTTCCTGCCCAACCCTCACAAGATGAGGGAACATCGTCTGCTCGCGTGGATGGGTTCATCGCTACATCATCCGAGACTGTGGCATGTCAGTCGCGAGGGCATCGCGCGTGGCGCAGCGATTGGATTTTTCTTCGGTTTCCTCGTCCCGATTGGTCAGATACCGCTAGCCGCAATCGCTGCATTTGCCTTGCATGCGAACCTTCCCATGGCCATCGCGACCACATTGATTACCAATCCGTTTACATTTGCACCCATCTATTACTTCGCCTATCGCGTTGGGCTATTACTAACAGGTGCCGAACAAGTTCCAATGATTGACGCGCATGTATTCGATGCGGATACGCAGCAGGTCGCTGGATGGTTTGACCTCTGGTCGGACCGCGTCGTCCGACTGGGCAAACTGCTATTCATCGGATTGGTTGTTCTAGCCTGCAGCAGCGCCGCCATAAGCTATTTTGCTATCGGCTGGCTATGGCGCGTGCTTACCATGCGCGAATGGCGGCGTCGTGGTTTGCAGAACAAGACAGGCTTAGATGCAAGAACCGACAAGCAATGCCGGCATTAAGCCTACGTAGTGCGCTGGAATCGATGTCGAAACGATTGGCGCGCGACTCGCTTAAGCCGCACGCACGTTCCACGGTCGAACTTTGAAATGCGAGAGCAAGCCGACCGATCATGATGAACAACGAAAACCGAGGCTCATCGATTGATTCCTGGGTCCTTGTGCTGGGTCTTGTCGGATTGTTTGCCGGATTGGGCGGATTCATGGTGTTGCGCCCAAGTGAAAATCTGAGCTCGCCGATTGGCGTTCTTATCACCGGAGTGGGTGGGGCATTGCTGGGACTCTTGCTGGGTGCGCTTTGCCGGTTATTCAAGGTTTCGGAATCGCGCCAAGTGCAAGCACTGGTCGCAGCGAGCGTGGTGCTAGCGCTAGGCATCTTGTATTTCTGCCTGCCGGTCTAGTGAAACCGCTCGATAGCGACAAATGGTTGAGCCCTCGTCGCAAGTCCGTTAAGGTCTCGTCATGACCTTACGTGGCCCCTTTATTCCAGACCACAATATCGCCCTATTTTTGGATGTTGACGGTACCCTGCTTGAGATTGCTTCGACGCCCGACTCAGTCAAGGTACCCGCGGCGCTGCGCAACACGCTTCACCTAGCTGCCGCTCGCGAAGATGGCGCGCTGGCGCTCATTAGCGGACGCAGCATCAGCGAACTCGACCGCTTGTTTGCGCCGTGGCTGTTTCCCGCCGCTGGCCAACATGGATTGGAGCGGCGCACCGCAGAGGGCAAGCTCATTCGGCCTATGATCGATACCTCGCCACTGCAGTCGGCGCGTGAAGCGCTAGAAGGATTGCAGTTGCGGCACAAAGGGTTGCTGTTGGAGGACAAAGGCAGTGCGCTGGCAATGCATTATCGTCTCGCACCAGCTTGCGAATCGGAAGTGCGCGAGGTCATGACGGAACTCGCGGCACCGTTAACGGGTCAATTTGCTCTGCGTTCGGGCAAGTGCGTACTCGAACTTGCGCCCAGCGGATATTCGAAGCGCGACGCCATCGAAGCTTTTATGTCGGAAGCGCCATTTGTGGGTCGAGTGCCGGTCTTCATCGGCGACGACGTAACGGACGAAGATGGCTTCGATGCTGTGAATGCGCTGAACGGCCATTCAATTCGAGTCGGAAATGGCGGGGCGACCAACGCACACCATCGCTTTGGTAGCGTATCCGCCGTGGTGGCATGGTTGCGCGAGCGCAATGTCAATCGATAGAAGTTTATTGCTCACGTCGCGAATGCCATCAAGCTGATCCACTATGACAAGCTCCCTCGAACTTGGTGTCATCGGCAATTGCCAGGTCAGCGCGTTGATCGACCGCGATGGCCGCTATGTGTGGGCCTGCTTGCCGCGCTTGGACGGTGATCCGGTATTTTGTTCTCTGTTGCGGAATGATGTAATTGACGAGCAACGCGGCTTTTTCAGTGTCGAGTTGGATGGCATTACCCGTTCCGAACAGAGTTACGAGTCCAACACGGCGATTCTCGAAACCATACTAAACGGCGCGGATGGCGTACGCGTTCTCATCCGCGATTTCTGCCCGCGTTTTCTCCAGTTCGGTCGAAATTTCCGTCCCGTGATGATGATCCGCATCGTCGAACCACTGGCTGGGCACGCGGTGATCCGCGCACGCCTGCGTCCGCTATCGCACTATGGCGAGCAACCCGCTATTCGCCATGTCGGCAGCAATCATGTGCGTTTCGAATCGCAAACAATGACCTGGCGGCTGAGCACGGATATGTCGTTAACCGCGTTGCTCGAAGAACGCCCGGTGGTTTTGCGCGAGCCTGTGTGTTTCATTCTCGGTGCCGACGAAACGATTGCAGAAAATATCGGTACGCTGGCAACGCGTTTTTTAGAAGAAACCCGCCGCTACTGGCGTGAATGGACACGAGGCCTCGCGGTGCCTTTTGAGTGGCAGGCGGCGGTAATTCGCTCCGCGATCACGCTCAAGTTATGTAGTTTTGAAGATACCGGCGCCGTGCTCGCCGCGCTCACCACGTCGATTCCTGAGGCGGCGAACAGCGGACGCAATTGGGATTATCGGTTTTGCTGGTTGCGCGACAGTTACTTCACTATTCATGCACTCAACCGCCTGGGCGCCACGCGCACCATGGAAGGCTATCTACGCTACATCAACAACGTCTTTGCCGCTTCGCACGGCGCGTCTTTGCAACCGGTATACGGCATCAGCGGCGAAACCTTGTTGACCGAAAAGACACTTGATCACTTGCCGGGCTATCGCGGCATGGGTCCTGTGCGCGTTGGCAATCAGGCCTACGAACAAGTGCAGCACGATGTCTACGGGGCGGTGATCCTCGCGGCAATGCAGTCATTCTTCGATCAGCGCTTGAGCAGCCGCGCCGATGCGGCTGCGTTCGCACAGCTTGAGCAGGCGGGCGAGCTTTGCTGGGCGCTCTACGATCAGCCCGATGCGGGCATTTGGGAATATCGCGGCCGTGCGCGCGTACATACTTTTTCAAGCGCCATGTGTTGGGCCGGGGTCGATCGCTTGGCGCGGATCGCGCGGCATTTGCAACTGGGCGAGCGCGAACGCTTTTGGCGCGACCGTGCCGATCGCATGCATGAACGCATTCTTGTCGCCACATGGGATGCGGCAATCGGAACATTTACCGAGGCGTGGAACACATCGTCGCTTGATGCCAGCGTGCTGTTGCTTGCCGAACTCGATTTTGTGGCTGCCGACGATCCTAGATTTATCGCCACGGTGAATCACCTCGGCAAACACCTCCGACGCGGCCATTATCTGTTGCGTTACAACGCACACGATGATTTCGGCGCGCCGGAGAACGCCTTCAACATCTGCACGTTCTGGTACATCAACGCGCTCGCGGCAATTGGACGCAAAGACGAAGCGCGGGAGCTGTTCGAGAACATGCTCGCGCGCTGCAACCACTTGGGCATGCTGTCCGAAGACTTGGACCCGGCCACCGGGGAGCTGTGGGGTAACTATCCGCAAACCTACAGCATGGTGGGCATCATCAACGCCGCGATGCGCTTGAGCTGTTCGTGGGAGGATGCGCTATAGCGTGAGCGAACTCTTAGATAGCGCTTGTTGCTGCCTGATCTGCGCCGCATCCATCAGCATGCGCCCCGCCCAGCGATAGACGTTATTCTCCTTGACCGTACGCCGCATCAATTTCATGCGCTCTAGGCGCTCCTCGCGTGGCATCTGCATCGCGAGTTTCATCGCGGCGGCAGTTTCCGAGATATCGAACGGATTCACTAGCAAAGCCTCTGGCAACTCGCGTGACGCCCCGGCAAAAGTGCTCAGAATCAACACACCGTCTTGATCGTCGCGCGAGGCGATGAATTCCTTGGCGACCAAGTTCATGCCGTCATGCAGACTATTGACGATGCAAAAATCGGCGGCGCGAAACAACTCGAACACCTCGCGGGGTTCTTGGTGCGCGTCGATCAGCACAATGGGCTTCCACGTGTTGGTGGCGAACTTGTCGTTAATGCGTTTCACCTCGCTTAGGGTTTGCTCCTGGAGCGCGCGATACGCGGGCAACTTGCTGCGCGAGGGCGCGGCCACTTGCAACAACGTCATTCTTCCTCGGAAACGTATCTCTTTATCCAACAAGGCCTCCAATGCCAGAAATCGCTCGACGATACCCTTGGTGAAGTCCCATCGCTCCACACCCAGACCCAAACACACATCGCTGCCGATACCATGGCGCTCGCGAATCGTCGTGCGGGAAAGTTCGATCTGCGGCAGCTGCGCTAACCAGCGTGGCGGCCATTCGATGGAGATGGGATACGGCACGACGCGACACACGTGCCCGCGCAACGTAACGGTCATGTGCTCGTGATCTATCTGGCATTCGACAAAGCGATCCACCGTCGCCAGAAAGTTTTGGCAGTGATAGCGCGTGTGAAAGCCCAAGATGTCGGCGGCAAGCATGTGCAAGAGCATCTCGCGCTTCCACGGACAGACGCCGAAGGTTTCCGCATTGGGCCAGGGGATATGCCAGAACAGTGCGATGGTGGCTTTGGGCTTGCGACGCCGAATCAGGCGGGGCAACAACGCAAAGTGATAGTCCTGCACGAGAATCACCGGATCACTCGATTTGGACTCCGCTACAACAACATCGGCAAATTTTCTATTCACGGCTTCATACTGCTGCCAATCGCCTTCGCGAAATGCCGGGCGCACATACGCTAGGTGACACAACGGCCAAAGACCTTCGTTGGAAAAGCCATAATAAAAGCCCTGCTCTTCCTCGCCGGTGAGCCAGACACGGCGCAACGTGTAACTCGGATCGTCCGGTGGCACACGAACATGGTCGTGACGATCCACGACAGCGCGATCGGCGGAGCCGCTCCCGTGAGCGATCCACGTTCCCGAACACGCGCGTACGATAGGTTCCAACGCAGTGACCATGCCGCTGGCCGGTACCTGCACGACAGAACCTTGAGGAGTCGCATTGTGGATATAGGGCTCACGATTGGAGACGACGAACATTTCCGGTGACCGCAGATGCTCGCGGATCACTTGCTGCAACGCTTGCGGCGTCCAGTTTTCGTGAAAGTCTATTTCGAGACGCTGGGTATGCTCCACGTCGCGTAGGGCTCTGCGAATCTGCGTAAGAATCGGCCGCAATGCGGGCTCCGACTCCGCATCGTCCAAGAAACGCCGCCCGCGAATATCGCCAACCAAGGCATTTACCCAACGGCGCAACAACAACCAAAACACGAATCCGACTAGCAACGCGAGCACGCTGGCAAATACGCCGGCAACTGCCAGTACATAGTTCCGCGCCGTGGATTGACGACGGTCGATAAAGCTCAAGTCGTGTACGATCAGCGTTCGAAACGGTACGCCGGATGCGCTGACGTGCGGAAAAAGGGAGACTTCAACAGATCCAGAAGGTAGCTGCATCAGGCGGTCACCGCGATCACCTAGGCTGCGAACCTCCGCGCAGGTAATCGCATCTGGAGTGCGGTCCGTCTTGTAAATAAGTTTATTGTCGGCGCTGCACAGCACGACAGCGAGCAAGCGCTCGTCAGCAGTAATGCCGGACAGATAACTCCGCAGCTCACGCTCATTTGCCTTATCCATCAAGCGCGCAAGCGAGGTCGCCATCGAGTTGGATACGAGTTGTGCGCGCATGTCTATGTCGGCACGGAACCAATCGGCCAGCAGCTTATCGGCGTAAGGCACACCGAAGTAAGCCAGAATGCTAACTGCAAGGAGGATAGGAATTACAACGCGGATGGCTGTCTTGCGCAACGTCGCGGTCTCCTTTTTCGGTCAAACGGTCTGCGCGAGCAGCACCGTTTGCGTTGGATACGCAAATTCGACTGTCGCTTTCTCGAATGCCTCGTGAATGCGCAAATTGATATCCTGCTGAATATCCATATACGCGTTGTAGTCGGCCGATAGCACGTAATACACGCATTCGAAATCGATCGAATAGGCGCCGAACTTAGCAAGATGACAGCGATCGAAGCGCACGTTCGGATGTGCGTTTACGATCTCGCGAATCGTAGTGGGGATCTGCTTAAGCGCAGTACGCGGAGTGCTATAAGTAACTCCGATGGGAAACACGACACGCCGTTCCTGCATGCGTCCGTAGTTACGCAAGCGGCTCGATAGCAGGTCAGCATTCGACATGACGATCTGCTCGCCGCTCAAACTACGTAATCGCACGCTTTTGATGCCGATGTACTCCACGCTGCCCATGAAGTCGTCGATGATCAAAAAGTCGCCCACCACAAAAGGTTTGTCGAGCGCGATTGACAACGATGCAAACAAATCGCCCAATACATTCTGCACCGCCAGTGCAATGGCGATGCCGCCAACGCCCAATCCTGCGACCAACGTGGTGATATTTACGCCGAGATTATCGAGCGTTAGCAGCAACACGACGGACCAGATAAATCCGCGCACGAGCACACTGATAATCGACAGCGTGCCCGCAGATGCGCGGTCCGTCGTCGCGCTACGTTCGCGCCTTACATCGATCCACGCTAACGCCGCTGTCGATATCCACAGTCCGATCTGCCAGCAAATCGCGATCGTTAGCACCGTGTTCGCAGCGCGCTGTACTTTTTCCGGCGTTTCAAGCACCGATACAACGGCAAAGAGACTTACCGCGCACAAGAACAACGTTGCCGTGCGAGCAGCCACTTGCAATGGTATTTCCATCATCTCGACCTGTGT
This sequence comes from uncultured Steroidobacteraceae bacterium, assembly GCA_964597495.1. Classification (GTDB taxonomy): domain Bacteria; phylum Pseudomonadota; class Gammaproteobacteria; order Steroidobacterales; family Steroidobacteraceae; genus CAZQYC01. Next base: position 112,926 of record CAZQYC010000001.1, read on the forward strand.
AGTCTGCGCCATACGCGCGTAATACCTGCGTACGAATCGTCTCGCTATTACGCCGAATACAAAAATGAGCATGGCCGCGCCAAGCGCTAAAGCCCATCTTTCAATACTGTTACCGAAAAATAACCGGTCAAGCATGTCGAGTGCTGAAGTCATGGCATCTCCGCTTGGTTTGGGCGCTAGACCATGAGAATCATGGCGCGCGAAAGGTAGAGGGGCAAACCGTAACGGACCCCGCTTCGCGAGTCAAGCCAATGCGCACTGGCGAAAAGCAGCGCAGCGATGATTTGACTCACCTTAGTGAAGCGCATTCTACGCAGCAGCATCTACCGCGATGCGTGCGACTTCGATACGATTGCGACTACGGCTCTTGAGCTGCCCGTTGTCAATAAAGTGAGTATTTCACGCACACCGAACCCCATCGTGATCTGTTGTCGGTCCATACACGCAGCAACACCGCGAGTTAGTCTGCACTCAGCGATTCAAGAACAGCAGGAAGCGACTCAAGGTATGCTTGGTCCAAGAAATAGCTTGCTCCATTTTCCAATGCATGTTCGCGATAGTGCGGAGAAGGATGATCGGTGTAAACCACAATCACCGGTCGGTGTATCGATTGCCTGATCGCTTTTAAAATGCCGAGCCCACCACCCTGCTTTAGCTGCAAATCCAGTAACACCACTTGTGCCTCGAAGTCACTTAGCGCGTTGAGTGCCTCGACTCTGTTTGAAACGGCGCGAACTTCGCCGATGTTTTCGAGACTCGAAAGCAGCTCGCATATCCTCGGTACGACCACTTCGGTGTCGTCGACAAGTAGTACAGCTAGCGTTCTTCGTTCTGGAAGCATGGGCTTAATTGGCGAATTTGATGATTGATACTGACGTCAGTCGAAGGTTTTGGCGAACGGAGCGATCGGGTGAACTCAAATCAGATGCATGAGTACACTTGGACTATCAGCCACGCCGTCTGCACCGCGCAGCGCAAACTCCGCGCACAACGACGTGAGGTGTCCGAAATAAAATCGCTATACTCTGTCGATGTGTGAACAAGTCGAGGGCGACTACTACCCAGCAGTCCGCGATTCATCGGCTCCTGCGATGCATCCTTCAATGGCATACTAAACATTTTCGCCATTTATGCACCCGCCTTGACGAGGCTCAACAGGAAATAGACACGCGACGGATACGCCAATTGCGCGCCTTTAGCCGGGGGCCTAGCTATATAGTTTAGTATATGCAACTATTCAATTCGCTGAACAGTTCACAGTTTGACCAAGGCCCCAAGGCCCGCGGCACTCCGCGCGCGGCGAGAGAGCAACGAGCGCTTCTGGCCGCTCGTGCTCTTGTTGATCGAATGCGTACGATGTATCGGGAGCTTGAACAACTGACTGGCGCACCGATTACTGCGCATAGAGCGCTTACGTGCGTCGGCAGCGAACCTGGAATAGCCGCATCGAAGTTAGCGGCATCACTGGGCATGAAACGGCCTGCGGTCAGCCATGTCCTCAAGGATCTTGTTGAGCGCGGGTGGATCGAACGCGTTAGGCACGACGACGATCAACGTTCAGTTCGACTTTTTGTGACTCAAGACGGCCGGAAAGTACTGATGGCCACAAGCGGCAAGGCGGTTGCGACTTTGCAACGCGCAGTAAGCCGCCTCTCGGACGGAGAGCTTACTTCGCTTGCCGTCGCGCTGAAGACGCTATTGAGCCACTTACCCGATGTCGCTCCGCGAGTGCGACGGACAGGTTCGAAGCGGCGATTACGAGCCGCAGAAAAATGATGTAAACCGACGCTCTGTGACTGAACGCAAACTGTTGCCAACGACTACGTGGGACGAACAAGCGACATTTCTGAAGACATTCTGGGGTTCATCGCTCGCAGAATCGATAGCGTCTCGCATTTGGAGGCGCTTCTCTTGTTGTGGGAAAGTCCCGCACGGGATTGGACCGACGAGGACGTATCGACTCGAATTTATGTGAGTCGCGAACGGACGGGCATTATTCTCAAAGATCTCGCGCGACACGGTCTCATTATTCCGAACGAGAGTGCTCCAACGAACTACAAGTACAACTCGGCGTGTGACGAAGCGGAGATCGTGCAGCGAGTCTCCTCAACCTATCGCCGTCACTTGGTCTATGTAGCAAACGTGATTCATTCGAAGCTACCCTCCGAATCCGTGCTGCAGTTTGCGGAAGCGTTCCAGTTGTGGAGTAAGGACTAGTATGTTCACACTGGTTTACATTCTCGGCACCCTGACGACACTACTTTGCGCGGTCCTATTGATACGCGGATACCTGTCTGGCCGTAAGAAATTACTGTTGTGGAGCGGCCTGTGCTTCTCCGGCCTTACCATTTCAAACGCGCTCGTGTTTGTCGACCTTGTGCTATTTCCTACGAGCATCGATCTCTATCTGCTTAGGCTAGCTACCGCCGCGCTTTCCATGTTGGTCCTCCTCTACGGGTTAATTTGGGAGTCCTAGAATTTATGGTGATTGGATTTCTCCTTGGAGTCATCGTCGTCGCCTCTTTAGCGGCTGCGACGTTTTTCCTGAAATTTTGGCGGGAGTCCAAAGACTCTTTGTTTTTTGCGTTCGCCGTGGCGTTTGCAATCGAAGGACTGAACCGTGCGAGATTTCTATTTGAGGACAAACCCAACGAAGGCAGCCCATCCATTTACCTAGTGCGATTAGTGGCGTTCTTGGTCATTCTTGTCGCCATCCTTTGGAAGAGCCGCCGCACCCAAAGTTAGCCCCAGGAATCAATTCAGTTTGGGCCCCGGGACATGAGAAAAAGGGGGATGAGTCGGAACTGAGTATTCTTTGTCCGACGCATGCTCGTGTCCCGGGCCCTCCTGCTCTTCCACTCCGCGACCCAGCCGAGCGGATCGCGGAGCGATTAGTAGTGACTTGTCATCTGCCGTTATGGTGCTGGCGGCATGCTCGTTAAGTGCAATCGCGACTGCTCGCCTGTCGCGAAAGCTCATTCAACGCCGCTTTCACCTGCCTTTTGGTTGCCTTTCAACCCGATGCCGAACTTACCGATGTAGTCGTTGGGTTTGCGACCATCGTATTCAATGCCGTCTATGAATTCTTTGGTAGTCGGTCTATAGCCATCCGAACCAAACGGGAAATCATCCTTCTTCGCCTTTCCTTCATCAATGAGCAATTGCGCTGCCTTCAAGTAAATATCGGGCCGGTACACTTTTTTTGCGGTGTCTGCATACCACTCATCCGACTTGGCTTCTGCGATTTGCCCCCAGCGGCGCATCTGAGTTAAATACCAGGTTGCGTCGCTATAGTATGGATAAGTGGCGAAGTACCGAAAGAAGACGTTGAAATCCGGCAATGCGCGCTTGTCGCCTTTTGCGTATTCGAATGTTCCAGTCATGCTATTGGCGATGACGCGATAATCGGCTCCAACATAGTCAGAGCGCGAAAGAATCTGTGCGGCTTCGTTGCGATTGGCGCCGTTATTCGCGTCGAGCCACATCGCTGCTCTAATCAGCGCCTTGGTTAGTGCCAGCAGAGTGTTCGGATTCTTATCTGCCCAAGCCTTGGTTACGCCAAACACCTTTTCCGGATTGTTCTTCCATATTTCATAGTCGGTGATGATCGGTACACCGACGCCCTTGGCTATCGCCTGTTGATTCCAGGGTTCGCCCACGCAGTAGCCGTTAATGGTTCCGGCCTCTAGTGTCGCCGGCATTTGCGGTGGCGGCGTCACCGACAATTGCACGTCGGCTTTTATCTGCCCCGATACATCGCCTGGTGCGTAGTACCCCGGATTCAATCCTCCAGCGGCGAGCCAGTAACGCAGCTCGTAATTGTGTGTCGACACGGGAAACACCATGCCCATTCTAAACACCTTGCCTTCCTTACGATAGGCATCGACGACCGGCTTGAGTGCCGTCGCCTTGATAGGGTGCTCGATTTTCCTGCTGGCGTCCTTCGTTAGGTATGGCTGCATTTTTGCCCACACGTCATTCGACACGGTGACGCCATTGCCGTTTAAATCCATGCTGAACGGAGTGATGATGTCGGATTTGGTCCCATAACCGATCGTGGATGCGAGCGGCTGACCCGCAAGCATGTGCGCGCCATCGAGTTCGCCACCAATCACGCGGTCGAGTATGAGCTTCCAATTCGATTGCGGCTCCAATGTAACGTACAACCCTTCGTCTTCGAAGTAGCCTTTTTCATACGCCACTGCGAGTGGCGCCATGTCCGTTAACTTGATGAAGCCGAGCTTGACTTGCTCCTTCTCCAGCTTAAGTTGCTTGGCTGAGACGGTGTTACCACTGGCTAGCGCAACTGTTGCGGCAGCAGCGACGAAGTAGCGGCCAAAAGTTCGATTGCAGATATATTTCATGTTCGCTCCATTGAGTAAGTCTTGCTTTCCACGCTGCGTTAGTTGCGTCGCACGCACTACTCAAACATCAGCGCGCAAAAAAAAGCTGCCGACACTACGACGCACGAATTGCGTAGCACTGTCGGCAGCTCTGCCTAATGATCCAGCATTGGATCAACTGGGGCGGCTATCCGCTCCTGTAACTAATAAAGCAAGAGATATGCCAGGGACAACATCTATCAATGAAGAGACCGACAAAGCCTGTCGTTTCGCATGGTTGCGTTGACACGACGGGCTCTAGATCAAACTGCACATCAGTCGCGACGGATCAAATTGGAGCAACTGACATGGTGGGTTGCACAAACATCGAGCCCAGCGATCACGTTTTACCGTCTAAGACTCCGATGCGGCTGGTTTCGTGACCTCGGGCGAGGAGGAAATACTGCATCGCGAGAGTCAAGTCAACGCGATCATGTTGGTCAACAGCGTTGGATTCGTAGTTCAAGCCTGCATGAATCACTCATCTAGCTTCGTGAAGTCTTTGCCCTTCCTGCCAGAACTCCTTCACACGAGATCGCAAACACGTCACCGTTACAGTCATAGGAGCTGAGATGCCCTCCTTGCTTTTGGCCTGGTGTGCGTCAAGATTATTGTCGCTCCAAGCATGATTGCACGCGCGCGACTCGTTCCCGCCGCTTCATCGCAATTAGACTAGCGAATCTCTAGAAAAGCCGCGAACACCCTCAGTAGTCTTACTAGAGCGAGGTGGATTAGCCAGTAGCCGGGTTGCCACTACTGATCCTTACTGTCGGTAGATGAACGGCTATCGCCTTTTTCATTTTTGATGCGGTCATATATTTCCTCGCGGTGGACCGTTACCTCTTTCGGCGCATCAATGCCGACCCGAACCTGATTTCCTTTGACGCCCAACACCGTCACCTTAACGTTTTCGCCAATCATGATGGTCTCGCCAACTCGTCGAGTAAGAATTAACATTGTTAGCGCCTGCTGTGCCTGTGTATGCGTCGTACGGACCGCTGGAAGTATACAAGCGAGCCACCTGCGCCACCCGTATTCTGGGCTAGCTAGGGACTCAATCCTCTTGCCTTCGACAAATCCCAGCTTATGTTCGAACCGTTGACGATGCCTCGCACTTCCCGGCCGAGATGCTTCTCAATGACCGGTCGCCACGGCACCAGACTAAAACCGTTGCCATCATCGATCATGGCGAAGCGGCCACTATTGAGCACTAGCGAGCGGCGATAGATCCCCGAGACGCGCTGACCGTTTGAAGTACGGCGATAGGTTAACCCGGACTTCGCCTCAATCGATTTCGATACCCCGTCCAACTCTCGCTCGCGAAGTGACGTGAGAAGATTTCCGCGTAGAACAATCTTAGTCGTCCGTCGATCAGCAAACCCTTCGTCGACCAAGAATGCGAGTCGTTGGCGAAGCGCGCTACGGGTCTCTGAACCGAATCCAGATTCGGAAACACCTATCGGATCTTTCACTAGTTGCTGGTCGAGCCAGGTCGCGCCGATGGCGCGTATTTGCTTTTCGATGGGAAGATGACTCGTCAGTTCGACATCAACGCCGCCAGTTTGCCTTGCATCGTATTCGCGCCCTTTGATCGGCAAGTCTGACGGTACGCGCCACACTCCGGGCTCTACTCGTTCGACAATGCCGGCGCGCCGCAGCGCTTCGAGTCGGCGTTCGTGCGCGGCAACAAAAGCATCTGGGTTATGGTCGTCGCGCGACTCGATTCGCGCAACCGACCGATGCCGCTCGGTACGATAGATACCATTCACTGCAACGTCGGAAATGGTCTGATCCGCTGCTCGCACGCGATCGGTTGTACGTACCGTAACGATCCCACCGATAGGTAGTTCAGTCGTCTCCGCTTTCGCTGTCAGCACGACATAGTGACCACGACCGTCGATGCCATCAATAACGACGTACGGACGATCATACAATTCGTCGGCGAGTCCTTTTGCTGCAATCCTGCCGACAATTGGGGCCACGAGTTTCTGTGACTCCACTATAGAAAACTCGCGCTGCTTCTGGGTGAACGCCCGTTGCATTGTACGGATGATGTCGCCACGCTCGCCCATCGCGCGTAGAGTCGATTCGGCCTGCGGCGCAATCGTCCACGCTTCATTTGATGACCGCTCGGCCAACCCCATTGAAGCAAGGCGTTCAAGCCGTCCGATCTTTAGCGACCGTTGAAACTTCGCGTCTAACGACACGCCAGGCGCACGAACGTCGATAGGTCCGCGTTGCGCTTCGCGCTGGAGTACTCGGTCAATACTGGTCCATCGTTCTTGATCAACTTCTCGGTTTAAGCTTGCGTGAATTTCTCGCTCGGTTCGGGACCCAAGCCACTCGGTAGCAAGCTCGGATGCACGTGCACGCATGCCATGCGAAATGTATTCGCGTGCGATGACGAGATCGCGAGCGTGTTGGTCCTTGCCTCGCAAAACGATGTGCGTATGCGGGTTGTCGGTATTCCAATGATCGACGGCAACCCAATCCAGCCGTGTACCCAGATCCTTCTCCATCCGAGACATGAGATCGCGAGTGAATCCGTGTAGATCATCAAGTTCGATAGCGTCCTCGGGAGACACAATGAAACGAAACTGGTGACGATCCTCTCTGCCGCGCTTCTCAAATGCCTCGGTATCGACAAAGTCTTCTTTGGGTCCATATGCCTGCGCTGGAGACCCGTCTTTGGTGACACCGTCGCGTTCGATGTATTTCAAGTGTGTTGGAGTGGATCGTCTCCCCGCTTGTTTCTGGTTCACTAGTCGCGATTTAATTATTACGCGTCGAGCGCGCGGGTTTGCTGCTTGCGACAATGACTCCGCCACCACTGCGCCCCGATGAAACTGCAATGAGCGACGCGTGCCCCTGGATGGGGTCTTCCGCTTCTTTCCCGTTGTGCTTGATGCCTTCAATACCCGCGAAACAAAGCGCGCACTCGATGCGCTATCTTGGCTGCGTGGGCGGCCAAGCTTAGGACGAAAGGCATCATCGTCGCGACGATTCACGGGAGTGCCCCATAGCGGCCGAGGAAACTCACGCGTAGACAGCACGTGATTTTTCTATTGCTGTTAGTGACATAGCTCAAGGCGTAGCACGCGGATCGCTCTGGCACGTGCCGCAATAACTGATGTGCAGACAACGACTTGAACAAACGGAGTGCCGTTCCTTTTATCTGGCCCTCCCTCCGAAGCGCCGGTGCACTCCATCGCTTTCCTCGCTCCGGCAACCTGGCGCTGCACATCCACGTGTTACTGGCGCGCATTCCATGCAAAGCGTCGAAAGCCATTCGTGCATCCATTGCGTATGTTGAGCGACGCATTACGATCACCATATCCACACGGGAATCGCGCGCCCAATAATTGCGGATCGATGCACAGGACCGAAGTAGCGACTGTCGAATGACGCGTCGCTGGTAATACTCAGCAGCAGCACCTCATCGGCGGTTAGAACACGACAGTCCGACCACGGAGTAAGCACGCGACCTGCGCCGTCATGATTGCGTGCGCGAACAACGACACGGCCATCTAGAGACAATGAGCTTGCGATTGAACACACGTGCTGGCCCCCGATGCCTGCAACGTGTTTTAGCAGTGGCACGGTTTCCGGCAAGTACCCACGTTGCGCCGCCATCGCAGCGACTTTCTCTGATAGTCGAACCACCACAAAGTCATCGACGCGAGGACTTTCCACCGGAACCATGATGTACCAACCGCGAGGCGCACTCTCACTCGGGTTGTACATCAACCGATAGGGCGAGTGCAGATGCATCGACAATAGAACGCCAAGTATCGCGAGTGTTGCCATCACCAGGGTTGCAACATTCTTTCGCGTCACGTCAGTAACTCCCGGCGCGACTGGAACGCACGATGCGCATCGGCGGCAAGCGCGCTGACGTCTTGATTTGCTGCCAACCTGTTGTGCGCACAGCGCCAATAGTCCGGCGACACTGCTATCAGATGAATGCCAGCCGCTTCAATTCTGTCGAACAATGAGAGCACTGCTGGCACCTTGGACGCGCCGCTAACTCGCAACAGAATCTCTGCTCCCGGATTGACGTTCGACAGTTGTGACGCTCGCTCCCCAATCGTCACCGCACGAAGCACCTCTGCTCGCCACAGTGTCGTGTCGTGCGGCGTTCCGCGCCACGTAATGCATCCGAGGATTGAATGGGGAGTAAAGTACGCATCGCGCCTTTGCGAATCGACGATTCGCTCTTTAACAGCATGGCCGAAGCGCAGCCAAACGTTGGTCTGGTCACGGATAAAGATCAATCGAACGCAAGTTAGTGACTGCATGGCACAGCCCTTTGCTGCTCGATCTCTTGATCCAGGCTTTGCCAAACTGCTTTTTGCCGTGCTTGATTGCGGAGATGCACCGCAGTTATCCACAGCCGCCTCTGTGTTAGAGGAAATCCGAGTGTCTTATAGTTAGAAGAGTTACGGTCGTCGATTCGCGAAGTCAAACAAGAACTTAAACCCTCTCCATGCACCCGATAGCACGACCCTCGCGCACCCGATAGCACGATGGCATTTGCACCTGATAGCACGACACCATTCACCGCTTATCCCCAAGTCGCAGGGCGTTGCTTGCGTCACGGATCGCGGACGCGATGTCTTTCGGCCGGTAAGGCGAGAATACGAGCCATTCGTGACCCGTTCGCGAACGTGCAATGCCGAGGCGATAGCCGGGTAGAGGTTGTCGCTGCACGATGCCGCGCAAATCAATCGCAAAGTTGGCGTAACGCGCAACGCTTCCCGACTTGACGTAGAGATGTCGAAAATCGAAACGCCAACCGGCCGATTGCTTGCCGCCGTGCTTGCGTACCAACCGATATAGCCAGCGCTCGATGCCGCCAGTGAGGTTGAAGTAGGCTCGGTCAATCGTGAGCACGAGACCGTCACTCAGCAAGGCGGAGTAAAACCAATCCGGGAGGATCAATTCGATGCCAAGCGGCCGACCTGCCCCATCGGCACGCTCTTTCCACTCATTGATCCACGAGAATCGATGCAACCGTCGCGAAGCATGCTGACGTAGCGACGTTGCCACGGTGGTCGATTGCAATCTATCCAGCGCAGCTTTGAGTCGTTGATAGTCACGTGCGGAAGTGCCGCGACCGATGTACGTCAGTATTTCGTACGGCGTCGCCACCATCAGCCGCGATGTCGCCAAACCGTTATCGCGCGCCTCAACGATCTGCGAAGCGGCCCAGATTAGAATGTCCGCGTCCCAGATCGTCGCAAGTCCATATTCGTGCGTTCCTTCGACGCGAATTGTGGTAACGCCCGAGCAATACTCGATTGGTTCAACTCGCTTAGACTTTGCCAGCGAGAAGAACGGATAAGTCATTAGATCTTGCACGTCGCGCGGCGCGAGATCGCCCGGAAGCGACCGAAAAGCGTCGAGTGTTTCGCGCTCCGAATGAACGTGAATGGAAAACGACACGTTGAGTGCTCGTGTCGTCGGCTAGCGCAACTTAAGATGATTGCCTTCGGATGTACTGCTACAGACACGTTCATTCGCCCAGCTCTCCAAGTCCGCAACTGCGTACACGACACGGCGCCCGAACTTGCGGAAGCGTGGCCCATCGCCGCGCACTCGTTGCTTTTCAAGCGTGCGTGGCGAGAGCTTCAAGAAGATTGCGGCTTCATCGTTGGTGAGATAGTGAATTGAGGACACTAGTGCTGCCGTAGTCATCGCATGAACCTCCGACTGATTTCTGCCAACGCGGTCTTGCGTTGGCTCAGTGGAAGCAGCTTGATCGCCCTTGCTGCGGTTGCGGAGGGAGGATTTTGACTTCACCCATTTCCTCCCTGCTCACGCGCGTCATGTGAATCGACCAACCCTCGATAGCCGCCATTCAATAAACGCTGCCCGCGTTGAATTAGTGCGCGCACGTGAGCGCGCAGCGCGCTATCGGCCGTCCATTCGGCCGCAGCAGTTCCTTCGCCAACTAGTGCAGCCGCAATCTCTCGTTGCGACGCGCCGACGGACACGCCATCCAATGCTTGAAGCGAGCGGAAGTGGTAGACAGTAGAGCGAGCTGGTCGATTGAATACCGCGCTCGTTTGGTTCGCTTTCACGCGGCGATAGAGAGCCGACAATGCGGCGATTACTTGCAGAGACTCGGTTACTCGACCGTTTTCCGGTAGCAAGTAGCCGAATCGCTTTCCGCTTGCGAGATTGTTACCGAGTCGCACATGAATTGACTCTTGCGCGGTTCGAACGCGTGCGCGGAGACACGCACCATCATGCGTTAAACACTTCCGACCTGGCAGTTGCCACAATTCAAACGATTCACAATTTTCAGCGTCGTCTTCCACTGCGGCAATCCGTACCAAGTTCTTTTCGTTGTTGATCCAAATCGGCGTTACGTCGCGGGCATCCGCCTCCGGGTCGAAGGCGAAATTGCAACCCCCAGCGCGTTTGGAAAACGTCGTCTTGCTTTCGTTGTGATTGCTGGAAGTCTGCTCGATACGCTGGGTTGCGCCGCAAGTATTCCCACGCGAGCTCGTTTGAACTGAGCTTTAAAAGATACAGATACGCGGCCGTCGGCCGCCAATCGGGCGATGATGAGCTCACAGCGAAATCTCCGTTCGGTGAGTAAGTCAGTGTCAATCGCCAGAGTTTTCAACTTCTGGCGAATGGTGGCGACAATAAGATAAACGGTGAAGAAATGTGAAAGGGGTTAACGCAAAAATCTCAAGGGAGCGACGAATCGCTCCCGCAAGATATCTCCGTCATAAGAGTCCGCGTTCGGCAAAAGATTCAACACAACCGTCACCGACAACCAAATGATCGAGCACCCGAATGTCGACAACGGCCAGTGATTCCTTCAATCGTCGGGTAATCAACTCATCAGCTTGGGACGGTTCTGCAACACCCGACGGGTGGTTGTGCGCCAGAATCACGGCAGCTGCGTTGTTTGCGAGCGCTTCCTTGACGACTTCGCGCGGATGAACCGTCGCTCCGTCAATCGTTCCGCGAAAAAGTTCAGAATATTTGATCACGCGATTTCGATTATCGAGATAGATAATCGCAAAGACTTCGTACGGCAGATCGCGTAGCTGCATGCGCAGGTATTCGCGAGTGGATCGAGGGTTCGTCAACGTCGGACCGGCCATCATGAGTTCGCCGTAGTGACGTCGCGTCAGCTCGAGCGCTGCCTGAAGATTGGTGAACGCAGCTGCACTCAATCCGCGTTTCGCGGCAGCGTCGCGGTCCGCTGTCAGCAATGCTCGCAATGATCCAAACTCGACGATCAAACTCGTCGCTAAATCGTGAGGCGAACGCTTTCCCGTGCTCGGCAATAGCATCGCGACAAGTTCAATGTCTGACAGCTCATTTGCGCCGCAGTTCAAAAGTCGCGTGCGAGCAGTTGCACGATGATATGAACGCGCCGCTGCCGATGAATTGATATTTTCTGACATGATCGATACTCCTGTTCGGCGGGATTGCCGATGGAGTTCTTCATCCACGTCGCAGCGCAGCTGTCAGGACTCGCCGCCGCGGCGACTCGGCGAGTAGAGGAACGCGAAGCGTGAGCAACGGAGCGTCTTGACAGCGAGAACGACGTGGTACGGTAATAAGAAACAGGCAAGCCCCTCCTCCGGTCCGAAAGCGCTTTAGCGCGCAGATCAGGCGCTGGAAGCCGAATGGGTGAGATCGCTTCGAGCTCAATCGCACGTTGCGTGCGACGACATAGCCGGTCGCGTCGTTGCGACGCGAGACCCCAATTGAATTTATTGTCGGGAAGAGAGGAGCCAGATCTACGACGATTGGCTGTCAGCGCCTAAGATTGGCGAAAGGAAGCCGACCATATGAGCGTATGAACGCATCGAGCAGAACCGATTCCAATTTGGATGGCTCTTCCGCACTCAACGTTGGCCGCCAGTAAACAATTAGATTCTTGGCGTCGGCAAGTTGCCAAATGTAGCGCCCACCCCAATGAGAACAGGGATTACCAAGACCAAATTGCATATAAGAATGGATTCGTTCACGCAGATTTGATTTCTGTATCGCTCCGCCGGCCTTTCCGATGTATAGCACTCTTGGCTTCGTCATCCAACGTCGCTCAAGCCTTTCAATCAACACGGACGGATCACGGCGCTTGAAGTGCCCTCCTGTGCTGTGCTTTAGAAAACGTACTGGCTCGTTACTCTCCCGCGCAACCAAATACACACCGGACGTTTGCGGAACGGCACCGCACGAAGCCTGCAGGTTGCTTATTGTTTTCGAATCAGAGAAGCCGAGGGCGCGAAAGCTGCTCGGAGATTCAAAGTTCAGGACACTTCGTGTGTTATGCGGCACGCGCAGTCTGCATGTTAGTAACAGCATTCACTGCCGCTAGCGAATCGAGATGGTCAGCCCAGGCCTGCATCATCTTCTTTCGCTCGCTCAGTCGTTGCGCCCGATTGTATGCAGCGCGAATCTTGTTTCGTTCCGCATGCGCGAGCTGGAGTTCAATTAAATCGGGATGCCAGCCTTGCTCATTTAGAAGCGTCGATGCAAGGGAGCGAAAGCCGTGGCCAGTCATTTCGTCCTTGCTATAACCCAGGCGACGCAAAGCGGTGTTCACAGTATTCTCGCTCATCGGACGTGCTGCACTGAGGAGTGATGGGAAGACAAACTCACTGCGTCGAGAGATTGAATGCAACTCACGCAATAGATTCACGGCTTGCTTGGCGAGCGGCACGATATGTTGCTCGCCCATCTTCATTCGCTCGCCCGGAATACGCCACTCAGCGTTATCAAGGTCGAACTCCGACCATTTCGCGTACCGCAATTCGCCAGGCCTGACAAAGGTTAGCGGCGCTAGCTTCAGGGCATAGGCCGTAGTTGGGCTGCCGCGATATCCATCAATAGCACGGAGAAGTTTGCCCACCTCTAACGGATCGGTAAGCGCCGCATGATTCTTTGAAACAACCGGAGCCAGTGCCCCACGAAGATCAGCAGAGATATCGTGCTCAGCTCGACCCGTGGCAATGGCATAGCGGAATATTTGACCGCATCGTTGCTTTGCTCGATGAGCCGTTTCATGCGTACCCCGCACCTCGATCTTTCGTAGGGCCGCAAGCAATTCCGGCGCTGTTACTTTTCTGATTGGTCGACTACCGATACGAGGATAGATAAATCCTTCCAGCATCCACTTGGCTTTTGAAAGGGTGACTGAAGCAAGTTTCTTCTCTTGCAGTGCCAGCCATTCACGGCCGATGGCTTCGAACGTATCCGCGCGACATTCTTTCTCCGCCTGTCGTTTGACACTAGGATCAACACCGGAAGCAATTTGTTGACGGGCTTCTTCACGTCGATCGCGCGCGAGTTTCAGTGAGACATCTGGATAGACCCCGAGCGCGAGCAGTTTTTCTCTCCCCTCAAATCGATATTTGAATCTCCAGCATCGAGTACCTGTCGGGCTTAAGAGCATATACAGTCCGCGACCATCGAATACCTTGATGGGTCGCGGTCCGGGCTTAGCTTGTCGAATTGCGGTCTCACTGAGAGGCATGAGCGGTTCCTCGCTTTTCAAATTCAGCGACAAGAAATGCACGCAGTGCATTCGTGCGCTGAACGGAGATTTGCATAAATTGAAAACGCGTCGAGATCGTGAGTTCGCCGGCGTCAGATATCGACAAACTAAATTCGCGACTTTGACGGCGTGCTAATTGGGTGTCGCGCTTCGTGCGTCGCGCTTTCATGGGGTCGACTCCGGCGCGAAGCTGAGCCTTTACGTGGTCGCGATGTCGTCGTGCTATCGCGAGAGAAACTTCCGGATAGATTCCCAGAGAAATGCACTTCTCTTTGTCATCCAGCCGATATTTCAGTCGCCACAGTCGAGATCCGCTTTGCTGCACTAATAGGTAAAGACCAGCGTAGTCATACAGCTTGTATGGCTTCTGTTTTCCTAATGCTGCTTTGACTGTAGCTTCCGTGAGCATCTGGGGGTAGCGGCTTCCGAGGACGTCAATTTTCCCCAGTTCTACCCCCAGAAATGGGGCGCTGTCAACGGATGCTGTCGGATCGCCCTGAACGCTGTGCGTACGAAATACGCTATAAATATCGGCGTTTTCTGATCCTATTTGGACGTCAGCGGACCTTGCTGGACGTCTGTAAACGGATAAATGGTGCCGGCTGAGGGACTCGAACCCCCGACCCCCTGATTACAAATCAGGTGCAC
>CAZQYC010000002.1:0-108676 GCA_964597495.1 uncultured Steroidobacteraceae bacterium
ATTGCGCAACTACCGCTGCAAAGGCGGCGAACTGGATCTGGTCATGCTCGACGGCACTACGCTGGCGCTCGTCGAGGTACGAATGCGCAGCGACAACGGCTACGGCGGCGCTGCCGCTTCAGTCACGCCAACGAAGCAAAGACGATTGATCGTCGCCGCCAAACACCTGCTACTGACCCACCCTCACCTTGCCCGTCATCGCGCACGCTTCGACGTCGTCGCTCTCGATCGCGATGTGTTGCGTGGCATGCAGGTCGAGTGGATTAAAGACGCGTTTAGGATATAGCTGCTAGCCACTAGCATCTAGCGACTAGCCAGCCGAAGAAATAAACGACGCTTTCTTACTTCTGGCTAGCAGCTAGTGGCTAGATGCTAGTAGCTTATTTCACCACCTTAAGATGCGATCGCTTGGGAGGCGAGTCTTGCGGTGATGACGGGGATGATGAGGGCGCTGGTTCCGGCGCATTAGGATCGGGCGTCGATCCGTCGTTCTCCGAAAAAATCATTCCCTGCCCCGTTTCGCGAGCATAAATCCCGAGTATCGCAAGCACTGGGACAATGACATTGTGCGTAACCGATCCGAAACGGGCACGGAAACGCACGGTTTCGTTGTTCATCGTGAGTCCGCTGGTAGCGGAGTGGCTGACGTTGAGAATGATCTTGCCGTTCTGCACGAACTGCCGTGGCACTTCCACGCCATCAAGCAACGCGTCCACCACGACGTGCGGGGTCTGTTGGTTGTCGGTTATCCACTCGTGCATTGCGCGCAGTAGATAAGGTCGTCGAGAGATCACGGCACAAGCTCGAAACTACAGACTCAAATTACATCATTCAGGCGCGAAGGCCGCTCACGGAACCGGCGGCCACTCGCTACTTAATATCCTTCCAATACTCTCTCTTCAAGAAATAGGCTAAGCCGAAAAAGATCAGCAAAAACGTGATCACGCCCATGCCCAGGCTACGGCGCTCCAATTGCATGGGTTCGCCGATGTAATCCAGGAAATTCACCGTGTCGCGCACGAAGTCGTCGTATTCCTCGGGAGACAGCTTTCCCTTGGTGACCGATTCGAAGCCGGCGAAATGTTTTTCGATGTCGCCATGCTCGTTCGCTTTACCCTCTTCGTCCTTGCGCTGTATGCCTTGCAACTCCCACAGCACGTGCGGCATCGAAGCGCCGGGCAGGACGGTGTTGTTCATGCCCGTAGGACGCGACGGATCCACATAAAAAGACTTCAGGAACGTGAAAATGTAATCGGTGCCGCGACTGCGCGCGATCAGCGACAGGTCGGGCGGATCCTTGCCGAACCAACGCTGCGCATCGGATGCGCTCATGGCGTTCCGCATCTGATCGGTGGGACGCTCGCCCGTGAACATCAAGTTCTGCATTACTTGGTCTTCGCTGAGGCCCAAATCGGCGGCAACGCGGTTAAAGCGAACGTATTGCGCCGAGTGGCAGCCGTAGCAATAGTTCACGAAGTTACGCGCGCCTCTTTGTAGCGAAGCGACGTTGGACACGTCGTTGTGCGCCTTTTCCAAATGCTTGGCGCCGCTTGCAACGGCAGTAGTGGCCACGGCCAGTGCCGCCATGGCGGCGATAACGAGGATATTCTTCTTAGTGAGCATGATAGACCACTCTCTCGGGAACCGGCTTGGTCTTGTCCGCTTTGGAGTACCAAGGCATGAGCAGGAAGAACGCGAAATAGACGACCGAGAAAATACGTGCGGCCAGCGTGTATCCCGGCGTCACCGGCATCATTCCCAAATATCCCAGCGCCAAGAAACTGACCGTGAACGCAGCCAGAAAGCTCTTGTATAGCCAACCGCGATAGCGAATCGACTTCACTTTGCATCGATCCAGCCACGGGAGAAGAAAGAAGATCAGTACGGCAACGCCCATCAAGCCCACTCCCAAGAGCTTGTTCGGCACCGCGCGCAAAATGGCGTAATAGGGCGTGAAGTACCACACGGGCGCAATGTGCTCGGGCGTTACGAGATTATTGGCCTTGTCGAAGTTGGCGTGTTCCAGGAAATAACCGCCCATGGTCGGCGCGAAAAACACCACGCCGCAAAACACGATCAAGAAGAACGCGACGCCCATCAAGTCTTTCACCGAGTAATACGGGTGGGACGGAATGCCGTCGACCGGATGCCCATTCGCTCCCTTGAGTTTCTTGATCTCGATGCCGTCGGGATTATTCGAACCCACTTCGTGCAGCGCCAGCAAATGCGCGACGACCAAGAACACGAGCGCCAGCGGCAAAGCGATGACGTGCAATGCGAAGAAACGGTTCAAGGTGACATCGGAGATGTAGTAGTCGCCGCGAATCCATTCGAGCAACGCATTGCCGACATAGGGAATCGCACCGAAGAGCGAGGTGATCACCTGCGCGCCCCAATAAGACATGTTGCCCCATGGCAGTAGATAGCCGAAGAACGCCTCGGCCATAAGGCACAAGTAGATCAACATGCCGAAGATCCACAGAAGCTCGCGCGGATTCTTATAGGATCCGTAGAGCAGTCCGCGAAACATGTGCAAATAAACGACGATGAAGAACGCCGACGCCCCCGTCGAATGGAGATAGCGGATTAGCCAACCCCAATCGACGTCGCGCATGATGTACTCGACGGAAGCGAACGCATGCTCGGCCGAGGGCTTGTAGTTCATCGTCAGGAAAATGCCCGTGACGATCTGAATGACGAGTACGAACAGCGCTAGCGAGCCGAAGTAGTACCAAAAATTAAAGTTTTTAGGCGCGTAATACTCACCCCACTGTTCCTTCCACATCTTCGTGAGCGGAAACCGGGCGTCGATCCAACCGAGAAAGCCGTTCAAGCAACCGCTGACGCGATCGAAGAAGTCAGGAGCGTTGGTTTGCGGAACGTTGCTCATTAGGCGACTCCCGGATCGGAACCGATCATCAACAAAGTATCGGAGACGAAGCGGTACGGCGGCACCTTCAGGTTATCGGGTGCAGGCACGTCTTTAAATACGCGTCCCGACAAGTCGAACTTCGAACCATGGCAGGGACAATAAAAACCGCCCGGCCAACTCGCGCCCAATTCGACATCGGCCGGTTGAAAACGATCGAGCGGCGCACAGCCCAAGTGCGTGCACACGCCGACTAAAACGAGAATCTCCGGTTTAAGCGAACGCGTGTCGCCTTTGATGTAATCGGGCTGCTGCTCGCTATTCTCGGAATTCGGATCGCGCAGATTGCCGTTATTCGTGGCCAGCTTGTCGAGCATGGCTTGCGTACGATTCACGATATAGATCGCTTGGCCGCGCCACTCGATCTTCATCAATGCCCCTGTGTCCAATTTGCTGATATCCACCTCAACCGGTTGGCCCAGCGCCTTGGCTTTCGCGCTGGGTCGCCACGAGGACAGGAACGGAACGGCCGTCGCTACGGCGCCGGCCAGACCCACTGTCGTGGTGGCGACCACCAGGAAATGACGCCTGCCGGGGTCGGCGGCGCTATCGTTGGCTTCTGCACTCATCAATATCTCCGAAAATCGACTTAAAGTTCTTCCGCAGCGCCGCCGCACAATTCGATCGGGTCAATTGGTGCGCCGATGAGGACGCCCGCGTCTAAGCTGCCCGGAGTCTAAGTCCCCTGGGTCTAAGTCCCCCGGCAAATCTTATGGACGGAACTTAGGCGAACGGCACGTTTCTATACTTGGAAGAATTCCGCATTATACACACAAGATCAACGCGACTTTGAAGCCGCGCAACCACGTATGACCCACTTAGAAACGCTGCACCGTGCATTGCTGTTCGTCGCTAAGTGGGCGATTGCCGGCCTTGCCTTCGCGCTGGTACTGGTATGGATTCGGCCAGACCTACGTCAGCCGAATGCCGCAGCGACTCCGTCGCCGCCACTTTCGCCTGTGACAGCGCAGCCCCTACCGCCGTCGAGCACCGTCATCGCCGTACAAAAAAACAGCTACGCGGATGCCGTATCGAGATCCGCCCCGTCGGTAGTGAACATCTTCACGGAGCGTCTCGTTGCACGCAGAACCCGGCCCGACTTGGATCGATTTTACGGCGACCGCTGGCCAGCCGTGCAGCAACGGGTCGAAGCAAGCCTAGGCTCGGGCGTGATCATCAATACGCGCGGCCACATCGTGACCAACCATCACGTGATCGCAAACGCCAACGGCATCAAGCTACAACTTGCGGACGGCCGTATCGCCGATCAAGTGACGGTAGTCGGCGTCGATCCCGAAACGGATCTCGCGGTTTTGCGAATCGGACTCGACAAATTGCCGATCATGACGCTCGGACGTTCCGACAAGCTGCGGGTGGGAGACGTCGTGCTCGCCATTGGCAATCCCTACGGGTTGTCGCAAACGGTCACTCAAGGAATCGTGAGCGCGACCGGCCGCGATCAACTGGGCTTATCGGATTTCGAGAGCTACATTCAAACCGACGCGGCCATCAATTTGGGAAATTCCGGCGGCGCCCTTGTCAACTCCGATGGCGAACTCATCGGCATCAATACCGCCGTGCTTGGACAAAACGTCGGCATCGAAGGCATCAGCTTTGCGATTCCGGTCGATCTCGTGCGTGGCGTAGTCGAACAAATTTTAAAATTCGGGCACGTGCGCCGCGGCTGGCTAGGCGTCACCAACTCGCGAAAAATCTCGGCCGAGCGCGCGCTGTCGCTGGGGCTCGCGGAAAACGTCGGCGTGGAACTCCTAGAACTCTCCGCGAACAGCCCCGCTGCCCGCGCAGGATTGCAAGTCGGCGACATATTGACGGCGCTCAACGGCGCGCCGATCCACACCGACCGCGAAGCGATGAACCGCGTGGCCGCTCTGGCACCGGGAAAGCAACTGCGGATTGAAGCGCGCCGTGGCGGCGAAAAGATCGACGTCCACGTAAAAGTAGAGGAGCGGCCGCGCCCTTGAAGTCGCTAGCAGCTAGGTAAGCGCTGATCAAGTCCGCTTCCGCAATGTCTCGATCAGCTAACTTACTGTTTCAACCTGGATCCCGTTCTGCAACGGGACACGGTAAGGACTTAATCAGCCCTTACCTAGCTACTAGCCAGAATATGAGAAAGCTCTGGTTAATTCGCCACGCCGGTTACTGGAACGCAGGAGCAGTTTCCAATACACCGGAATGACGATGAATGAATAAATCAGATCTTCCTTCAGAAATAAACGCACAATCCAGGATGACTGTCGAACTCTGGCTAGTAGCTAGCGGCTAGTGGCTAACTGCTTCTTCCCGACACACGTTTGATTTGCGCGCCGAGCTGTTCGAGCTTCTCTTCGATGCACTCGTACCCGCGATCGACGTGATAGATGCGGTCAACCACCGTGGCGCCGTCTGCGATCAATCCTGCCAGCACGAGACTCGCGGAAGCACGCAGATCCGTCGCCATCACCGGTGCCGCCGTCAACTTCGGCACGCCGTGTATCACGGCAGTATTGCCTTCGATCCGAATGTCGGCGCCAAGACGCCGCATTTCGAGCATATGCATGAACCGATTCTCGAAAATGGTTTCGACGACCGTACCCACTCCGCTCGCGACCGTATTCAATGCGGCAAACTGGGCTTGCATGTCGGTGGGGAACGCAGGATAGGGGGCGGTACGGATGTCAACGGCCTTCGGCCGCCTGCCGCGCATATCCACTTCCACCCAGTTCTCACCGCTCGCCACCGTCGCGCCTGCCGCCTGCAATTTACCGATCACGGCATCGAGATGCTCCGGGCGCGCATTTTTGGCGCGAATATGTCCCGAGGTAATTGCGCCGGCAACCAGATAAGTTCCCGCTTCGATGCGGTCCGGAAGCACTTCGTATTCGGTTCCCGAAAGTTTCGCAACGCCTTCGATGACGATTCGATCACTTCCCGCGCCGGCGATTTTCGCGCCCATGCCGATCAGAAATTCCGCCAGATCGACGACTTCCGGTTCGCGCGCCGCGTTTTCCAATACCGTTTCGCCGTCGGCAAGCACGGCAGCCATCATCAGATTTTCGGTGCCCGTGACAGTGACCGTGTCGAACACGATTCGCGCGCCCCTCAACCGCGATGCGCGCGCATGGATATAACCGTTCTCGATATGAATCTCGGCGCCCATCTTTTCCAAACCGGCGACATGTAGATTGACCGGACGCGGGCCGATGGCGCAGCCGCCCGGCAACGATACGTCGGCTTTCCCAAACCGCGCGAGTAACGGTCCCAAAACGAGAATCGACGCGCGCATCGTTTTCACCAATTCATACGGTGCGATGCACTCCTTGGTATTCGTGGCATCCACTTCCACGCGCATCTTCTCGTCCACGGTCACGGCAACGCCCATGCGGCCAAGCAGCGTGATCATCGTCGTCACGTCGTGCAAATGCGGAACATTCCCGATCGTGACCGGCGATTCGGCGAGCAAAGTCCCGGCAAGAATCGGCAAGGCGGCGTTCTTGGCGCCGGAAATGCGGACTTCGCCCTCGAGGGGTTGCCCGCCATTGATTTGGAGACGATCCATTAGCGGGCCACCGGCGACCGGCTACTGGCTACCGGTAAGAAACGACATGAACGCTTACTCATTGACTCTTCTCTTCTCCGGGCTTCGCCTCATCGGGCGTCAGCGCTTCGATGCTAAGCGCATGGATTTCGCGACCCATCTTCTGGCCCAAAGCGGCATACACCAATTGATGGCGCGCAATCATGCGCTTGCCGGCAAACTGCGGCGCGACGATGCGCGCCGCAAAATGGGTGTCGTCATCGGACTCGACCACAACTTGGGCGCCCGGCAAACCGGAGGCGATGAGCGTTTGAACTTCGGCGGCATTCATGGCGGGTAAGTCTGCGAAGGAAGTGTGGCGACAAGGTAGCGCGGAAGTATAGAAAGGTGGCAGACGACTGGCTACAGGCGATGGACCGGCTACCGGCACAGAATGTAGGCGAATACTTTCATTTCATTGTCTTCTTCATGCCGGTCGCCCCTAGCCGGTAGCCCGCCGCGTTCCCCGTTCTACAACGCGGTATCATTCCGGCCATGGTCCAATCACTCATCCGAACTCCGCCTGTCTTCAACGCAGAGGCCATCTTGGTACGAGCACGCTCGGTACTGCATACCGAAGCAGCTGCCGTCACCGCGTTGGCTCCCCGCCTGGATAGTGCATTCGTCCAGGCGTGCCAACTCCTCCTCGCTTGCACCGGGCGCGTCGTAGTCAGCGGCATGGGTAAATCGGGGCATGTGGGGAACAAAATCGCCGCAACGCTAGCCAGCACGGGGACCCCAGCCTTTTTCGTGCACCCCGCTGAGGCGAGTCATGGCGATATCGGAATGATTACCCGAGACGATATCGTGCTCGCGCTATCGAATTCCGGCGAGACCGACGAGTTAGTGACCATTCTTCCGATCATCAAGCGCTTGGACGTCCCGCTCATCGCCATGACCGGTCGCGCGGATTCGACTCTTGGCCGCGCAGCAACCGTCGTGCTGGACGTGAGCGTTGCCGCGGAAGCGTGCCCGCTTAATCTGGCGCCTACGGCGAGTACGACAGCCACCTTGGCAATGGGCGATGCGCTTGCCATCGCCGTTCTCGAAGCGCGCGGATTTACCCCAGACGATTTCGCGCGCTCGCATCCGGGAGGTAGGCTCGGCCGAAAACTCCTGCTGCATGTCGAAGACGTGATGCGCACTGGAACAAACTTGCCGATGGTCGCGCCGACCGCATCGTTGCGCGACGGGTTGCTCGAAATGAGTCGTAAAGGGCTTGGAATGACCAACATAGCCGCGGCCGATGGAAAGCTGCTAGGCGTATTCACCGACGGCGACTTGCGCCGCGTGCTCGATCGCTCGCTCGACCTGCATAAAACACCGATTCAAGACGTAATGACCGCCGCTCCGAAGCGCGCGAGACCGCGCATGCTAGCCGCCGAAGCAGTCCATTTGATGGAGACCTATAAGATTACGGCGCTGCCGGTCGTCGACGACAACGGCATCGTCGTCGGCGCGCTCAATATTCACGACCTCTTCCGCACGGGCGTCATGTGATGGCGAACCGGTTAGACGACATCACCGTTCGTGCCGCCGATATTCGTCTGCTCGTTCTCGACGTGGATGGCGTGCTCACGGACGGACGCCTTTACTTCTCGGCACGCGGCGAGGAAATGAAATGTTTTCACGTTCGCGACGGCGCCGGGATCGTGCAGTTATTGCGCGCAGGCGTGCAGGTGGCGATCATTTCGGGCCGACAGTCGCAAGCCGTCGAACACCGCGCCGCGGAACTCGGAATCGCGTTCGTCCGTCAAGGCATCGACGACAAACTCGCGGCCTTGCGCGAACTATTGGCGAAACTCAACTTGCAACCGGGAAACATCGCTTGCATGGGCGACGACAGCGCCGACTTACCCGTCATGGCAGTGGCACGCTTAGCAATCTCGGTAGCGGACGGGCATGACTCCGCGAAAACGGTCGCGCACTTCGTGACTGCGTCGCCCGGCGGCCAAGGCGCCGTCCGTGAAGTTTGCGATCTTATCCTTGCGGCACGGAGCGGCAGAGCGCTCGCCTCATGAGCAGCAACGCATTGAACTATCTCGCTCTACTTGCCGCTCTGGTGGTGGGCTACGGTTTTTTTGTCGGCAGCACGGATACCGATCTCGCCGTGAATAACGTAACCGGCGAATTGCAAGGGTATTATCTGCGCGACGCCATCATCACCGAGACGACCAGTTCCGGGGCACCTCTATTTCGCATCGCCGCCGCCGACGTCGCGCAGAATCTCAAGGACGACAGTGTCGCGCTGACCGGCCTTCGCGTCGATTACTTGAAGCCTACTAAAGAGTCGCCGCGCGAAAGCGCAGCCGAAACAGATCTGCAAAAAGCGGCGCACTGGGTCCTCAATTCGGACGCCGGCACGGCTTTCGACAATTTCCGCAGGCTAGCGCTGCGCGGCAACGTTCAAGCGCATAACCTCGGTGCAACCTCCGCCATCGTACTCGACTCGCCCTCGCTCGACGTCGACACGGTCAAGGAGACGGCAAGCTCGGAGGACACCGTTCAAATCGGCATCGATCGCAGCACGGTGACCGGCCGCGGATTATTCGCCGATTTAAATCGCGAACGATTTTCGCTGGCATCGAACATCGGGCTTAGGCTTGCACAAATAGAAAAAACGGCGGCCGGCTCCTCGTCCGTGCAGATTCCGGAAAGCTTCGATGCCAAGTCTTTTTCTTACGCGGACAACAACCTAACGATGCTGGACGTCGTGAGCAAATCGCCGCCCTTCGTTAAGGCTCAGCGCTTGAAAGCATCGGGTCGCGATATCGCGAACAACAAAATCGAGATGCAGGGCGCCGTTTCGGTCGAATTGCCGAAAAGCGGTTCGCTCACGGCCGACACCGCCATCGTCACGCTGCGCAATCGGAGCGTTTCGCGAGCCTATGCCGCCGCCGACAGTCCGGATAAGTTCGTCGAATTCCAGCATCGCGCCAAAGAGAGCGGCAAGACCGTTCGCGGGCGGGCGGCAACGATCGACTACGACGTGGAACAGTCCGTCCTGCACTTGCGAGGGAACGTTTGGCTCAGCGACGAGCGCGGCGAGTGGACCATGGAAGAGCTGGATTACAACCTCGCGACCGAAGCATGGCAAGGTACGAAACTCAAAGCCACGTTAAAGCGTCGACCGAAATCCACCGCCATTCCCGCTACCGATAACCCATGAGTCAACTGCGCGTCGAAGGGCTGGCAAAACGTTACAAGTCGAGGCAGGTCGTCAATGACCTGTCGTTGCAGGTGGGAAGCGGCGAGGTCGTCGGCCTGTTGGGCCCGAATGGTGCCGGTAAGACCACGGCCTTCTACATGATCGTCGGCCTGGTCCGCACCAACGGGGGCAAGATTTGGCTCGACGATCAAGAAATATCCCGTCTGCCCATGCATCGCCGCGCGCGATTGGGCGTGGGCTACCTACCCCAGGAACCGTCGGTCTTCCGCAAGCTAAGCGTCGAGGAAAATTTACGCTCGGTATTGGAACTTCGCGCCGACCTGGATGAAGACCAACGCGAGCGCCAACTCACTTCTCTGTTGGAGGAATTGCACATAGGGCATATCCGCAACAATTTGGGGCAAAGCCTGTCGGGCGGCGAACGGCGGCGCGTCGAAATCGCTCGCGCACTGGCCACCAACCCGAGATTCATCCTGCTCGATGAGCCGTTCGCGGGTGTCGATCCTATTTCCGTCCTCGATATCCAGCGGATCGTCAAACATTTGAGCGGCAGGAACATCGGCGTACTGATTACCGACCACAATGTCCGTGAAACGCTCGGCATTTGCGACCGCGCGTACATCGTCAGTAACGGCTCGGCGATCGCCTCTGGAACTGCGCAGGAAATCCTTGCCAACGCCCAAGTCCGTGAGGTGTACTTAGGCCAGGATTTCAAACTGTAATGGCCAGGGCTAAGAGTTAGCGGTTAGTGGTTAGCCGGAACGATTATTCGCACGTGGAGCAGGTTGAGTCGCTGAGTCTTTAGCCCGCTAACGCCTAGCCGCCATTTCTAACGCCGATCTTCCTAATGCTCAAACCCGCTCTGCAACTCAAACTTGGTCAGCAATTGACCATGACGCCGCAACTGCAGCAGGCCATTCGCCTATTGCAACTTCCGGTACTTGAGTTGCAAGCGCAAATTCAGGAAGCCCTCGAGACCAACGTCATGTTGGAGGCGGAGGAGGAAGAAACGCCCACCGTCGACACCGCAGAACTGCCGACGCTCAACTACGAACAGCGGCAAGAGCGCGTCGAAGCGGCCGAGACGCGCGAAGCGGAACCGCAAGTCGAGGCGGTGGACGACACCGAATGGACCGACAGTCAATCGGCCGGCCCTTCCGAAACGCCATGGTCGGGCGATGGCGATCGAGCCGATGAGTTCGGCGACACCCGCGGCGAAACGCTGCACGAACATCTTCTTTGGCAGCTGCAGATGTCGCGCCTCGTCGAGCACGACCGCAAATTGGGCATTGCCATCATCGACGCCATCAACGATGACGGTTATTTAACGGAAACCCTGGAAGCCATCGTGCAAAATTTGCTTCCGGAAACCGAAACGACGGCGGATGAAGTCGCCGCCGTCTTGGGCCACATTCAAGCGATGGACCCTGCCGGCGTGGGTGCGCGTTCGGTGGGCGAGTGCATCGAGCTCCAAATTCGTCAATTGCAGGACGACACGCCCGGAAAAGAGATCGCCATTCAGATTGCACGCCAATATTTGCCCGAAGTCGCGCAACAGCAATTTGGCTTATTGCGCCGCCAATTGCGCGTCACCGAAGAGGAACTCGAGCATGCGTTGGCGTTGGTGCGCGCCTGCCAGCCGCGCCCCGGCGCGAGCATCTACTCGGCGCCGGCCGAATACGTAGTTCCCGACGTTTTCGTGCGTCGCACGGAACACGGCTGGGCCGTTGAGGTCAATCCAGCTACGCTGCCGAAAATTCGCGTCAACCAAAGCTATGCCAGCTTGCTTAACCGCTCCAACGACCACGCCATGCTGCGTACGCAGCTTCAAGAGGCGCGCTGGCTCATCCGCAGCCTTGAAATCCGCAACGAGACGCTATTGAAAGTGGCCATGTGCATTGTGCAGCGGCAATCGGCCTTTCTCGATCACGGCGAGGAACACATGCAGCCGATGATCTTGAAAGACGTCGCAGAGGCCATCGAGATGCACGAGTCGACCGTGTCGCGAGTGACCACCAATAAGTACATGCACACGCCGCGCGGCGTCATCGAATTCCGGTATTTCTTCTCCAGTCACGTGTCCGGGCATGACGGCTCGGAACTCTCGTCGACGGCGATTCGAGCGCGAATCAAGAAATTGATTGCGCAGGAAGATACCAACAAGCCGTTGTCCGACAGCCGAATCGCGGAAATTCTGTCGGAGGAAGGCGCGCAGGTGGCGCGCCGCACCGTCGCAAAATACCGTGAGGCGCTCGGCATTGCCCCATCGAGCGAGCGCAAACGGGCGGCAAATCGATGAAACTTTGGGGTATTGGCAACGGTTAAACCGTTTCTTGGGTTCCTGCGGAACGATTACGAGGAGACGCTGTTATGCAATTGAACGTCACTGGCCATCATGTCGAAGTCACCGCGTCCATGAAAGGCTATGTCGAGAAGAAACTCGACCGCATCGTGCGCCACTCCGATCACGTGATGGACGTTCACTGCATCCTAACGGTGGAAAAATTGCGCCATAAAGCCGAAGCAACCGTAAAACTGAACGGCGGTACCGTCTATGCCGACGCCGTCGACGACGACATGTATGCCGCCATCGACGCCCTTGCCGACAAACTCGACCGTGGCGTCAAGAAGCACAAAGAGAAACTGAGTGACCATCATGCGTTGGAAGCGCAGAAGGGGAAGAATGGGCACTGAGCTAGCGCTGGCCAACGGGCTAACTGGCCGCTAGCAAACTGGCCAGAGCGCTTCGCAGAACGTTATATGCCGCAACTTTTCATCTTTTCTGGCCAGCGGCCAGTTAGCCAGTTGGCCAGTTAGCCGCGTCGTTTATGCGTCTCGTCCTCATCAGCGGCCTATCCGGTTCCGGCAAGAGCGTGGCATTGCACATGCTCGAAGACCTTGATTACTACTGCGTCGACAATATTCCCGCCGGTCTCTTGACGGAATTCATCGCCCATACAGTGCGTTCAGGCGAAAGCACGTACCGCCACACTGCCGTGGGAGTGGATGCGCGCAATCGCCCCAGCGAGATCGCGTCCGTTCCGAAACTCATCGACGAACTTCGGTCGGCCGGTCTTGCTTGCGACGTCGTCTTTCTTCGTTCCGACGACGACACGTTGTTCAAACGATATAGCGAAACACGCCGCCGCCACCCCCTCAGCCGTGAAGGCTTGGGGCTGGCCGAAGCCATTACGCAAGAACGGGAATTGCTCAAACCCATTGCCGGCGCAGCCGATCTGGTCATCGACACCACTCGGACCAGCGTTCATGAGCTGCGCGAACTGATTCGCCAGCGCGTCGGCGCGCGCACCGAAGGTCGCATGTCGATCCTGTTCGAATCGTTTGCCTATCGCCAAGGCATTCCCGGCGACGCCGACTTCGTCTTCGATGCACGCAGCCTGCCCAATCCCTACTGGGAACCGGGCCTGTCCTCACTCACCGGGCGCGATACCGCAGTGGTCGAATTCCTCGAACGGCACGAACCCGTTACGCGATTGATCGGCGATATCACGCGATTCCTGGAATATTGGATTCCCGACATGATGCGAACCAACCGCAGCTATCTAACGATTGCCATCGGCTGCACCGGCGGACAGCATCGATCCGTCTATTTGGTCGACCGCCTCGCCAATCACTTCAGCAAGAAATACCCTTCCGTATTGGCGAAACATCACGTCGTCGGAAAACAATAGCGCGGCGAGCGTTCGACTGCTTCGCTCGCTAGCGACCAGTGGCTAGCCACTTTCGCATAGCGACCGGCTACACTGCGCGCAATGACCGAAGCGAAAACCAAACCGTTGGATCGACTCACTGCGTTGCGCGCTGCGCTGGAACGCAAGGGTTCGCTGCGTCGCGCGCAGCGGATGATCAATTCCATGCATGCCGCCGAGATCGCCTCGCTCCTCGAATCGCTGCCGCCGGCCAAACGCGAAATCGTGTGGGGATTTGTCGACCCCGAATTGGAAGGCGATGTTCTCATCGAACTCCACGAAGAAGTGCGAGCTGATTTGATAGGCGGCATGGATGCCGAGGAATTGATCGCTGCGACCGAAGACATGGAGGTGGACGATCTGGCGGATCTCTTCGGCGATTTGCCGGAAGCCGTTAACGAACGCGTCTTGCGATCGATGGATACGCAGGATCGCGAACGTCTTAAGACCGTATTGAGCTACGAACAAGACACGGCCGGCGGATTGATGAACACCGATACCGTGAGCCTCCGTCCGGACGTGACATTGGAAGTCGTCATACGTTATCTGCGCATGCGCGGCGAGCTGCCGGACCGAACCGATCGACTGTTCGTGGTGAACCGCGACGATCGCTACCTGGGCGCGCTCGACGTGACGCGCCTGCTTACCGACGACCCCGATCGTGTCGTCGCGGAAGTCATGGATTCGAGCATCGCCGGACTCCCTGCGGACATGCCGGCCGCCGACGTGACCAAGCTCTTCGAAAATCGCGACTTGATCTCGGCGGCCGTGGTCGCGCCGGACGGCAAACTGCTCGGCCGTATCACCATCGACGATGTCGTGGACGTGATCCGCGAGCAGGCGGATCACTCGGTAAAGTCGCTGGCCAACCTGCAAGACGAAGAAGATTTATTTTCCGGCGTGGTGCCGAGCACGCGCCGCCGCGGTGTTTGGCTGGGCGTCAACTTGATCACCGCATTTCTCGCCTCCGGTGTCGTCGCCATCTTCGAAAACACGATCGACCGGGTGGTTGCCCTCGCCGTCCTCATGCCGATCGTCGCAAGCATGGGCGGCATCGCCGGCACGCAAACCGTCACGCTCATCGTGCGCGGTTTAGCGCTCGGGCAAGTGAGCTGGACCAATACGCGCTGGCTGCTACTTAAGGAATTATCGGTGGCTGCGTTGAACGGCATCGTCTGGGCAGCCGTGGTCGGCCTGTATACCTATTCGATTTACCGCACCTGGAAACTGTCCGGCATTATTTTCGCCGCACTCATTATCAATCTATTGGCGGCCGCGATTGTCGGCGTCACCGTACCGCTTCTGTTGAAGAAAATCCGCGTCGATCCCGCCCTTGCGAGCGGCGTCATCCTCACTACGTTCACGGACTGCATCGGCTTTGCGGCGTTGCTCGGGCTGGGAGCGATGATTCTGTAAGAGAAGCTCCTAGACCCTAGCTACTAGCCAGAAACTAGAGAGAATACATTGGGTGGCTGACGAATCCGTTTCTTGCTAGTAGCTAGGGGCTAGGAGCCAGCAGCTTGCGAAGCCACTCCCCCTTCCCAGCGTCCGCGAACGTGCAGAACCTCGATGGCCGCCGAGTGATCGACTGCGTTCAATTGCTTGACTTTCACTTGCAAGAAACTGACGGCGTCCGGTTTGCCGCAAAAGTAGAGGATCGAGCTGCGTTGCTCGTCCGTCGACACCTTAGGTACGAGGAAGCTGTTCTCCATGATTTCCTTCACCGCATCACCACATCTTGCCGTCGCGCCGCCTAAATCGATCTTGATGTGCGCAAAATCCTGGCCCGACTCGTTCTCGATGCCTTTCAACACTAGGCGCAATCGAGGCAGTCGTCCAAAAGTAAGATCGTTGAGATCGGCATACTCGCCCGACTTCATGTTTACGATTCGATGCAGGCGGTCGATGCGCTGCGTATCGGTTAGGCGGACTGTCGGTGCGTTCGTGTAAACGAGTTCGCCGGATTCGGCACGGAGCTTGGTGTGTCCCGAGCTGGTTTGTCCTGACGTCGTCTTGGCGGCTCGCGATCCGTGTAACTTGTAAAACAAAAACGAACACAGAAGGACGGCCACAAGACAGAGCCTCCAAAGATCGATTCCCAACCAAGTGCTTTCAAGCAGATTCACGGTAGTCTCGGTAACGCACGCAGATGTGCATCCTAGAGAGCATCCTAGTGATCCCGCCGCTTAGGATATTGCGGCGGAACACAGTTATTGTCGTTTAAGGGAGCACCGCAGCTCCCTTACTCCGAGTTGCTGAACGCGCTTGTGCAGCGAATTAACAGAATCGGTGTTTATACTGGCGACAATGCGACGCACTTCTACTTCTTCCCTGCTGCGATGAAACAACCGCCGGTAAAAAACGGCGTGGGCGCTAGTCGAGTCGCATTGCCGCTCGGACCGTGGCCGACGTGGCTCGATTTCATGGTCGAGCGATTCCCCGCTATTCCACGCGAGGAATGGCTCGAGCGATTCGCGCGCGGCGACATATTGAACGAAGCCTGCAATCCCGTGACGGCACATGCGGAATACCGTGCGCACGGTCACTTGCATTACTACCGGCGAATCGATCATGAGCCGCGCGTTCCCTTTGAAGAAACGGTGCTGTTCAGGGATGAGTATCTGGTGGTGGCCGACAAACCGCATTTCTTGCCCGTACTCTCGACAGGACGGTATGTGCGCGAATCCTTGTTGGTTCGACTGAAGGAAAAACTCGGTATCGATTCGCTCGCGCCGCTCCATCGCATCGATCGCGATACCGCCGGTGTCGTTCTTTTCGCCATCCAACCTGCGACGCGTGGACGCTACATGGAGCTTTTTCGGCTACGTACAATTCGAAAATACTATGAAGCCATTGCCCCCCGCCGCTCCGACTTAACGTTGCCTTTGCTCTATCGCAACCGTTTGACGGAAAGCGCCGCCTTCATGCAAATGCACGCGGTCGAAGGAGAACCGAACGCCGAGACCAGAGTCGAGCTGCTCGAAGCGCGCGGTGACTTCGCTCGTTACGGGTTGGCGCCGATCACCGGCAAGCGCCATCAGTTGCGTGCGCACATGTCCGCTTTGGGCATTCCGATCGTCAACGATCGGATTTATCCCTGCTTGCTACCGGCATCTAAGACGCCTGCCGAGTTTGCCGAGGAATACATGAAGCCCTTGCAGTTACTCGCAAAGCGCGTGGAGTTCCTCGATCCGATTTCGAAAACACATCGATGTTTCGAGAGCCGACGAGCGTTGGAATGGTAGCTCTGGTCAATGACGCGGCCCATAGTACTTGGTGAGCGCTGCAGCCATTGCCTGCGCCGCGCTAGCGACCAAAATTGTTGTCGCTACCGCGGACGTCTCATCGCTGGGCGTGAAGCACACGTTCCATATCAAGGCGCATTCGGATGCATCTTGACCAGCTTCTACCCAAAAACTGCCGGTGTACTGGGTGACGCCTGGCAATCCGGTACCCGTGGCTGTGTAGCTGTAACCTTTCGATTCGGTGTCGGTCAGCGTTTCGGTAATGATCTTGCCGTCAGGCAGTTCAGTGGTTCGCACGTTGCCTTCGACGGAAAATTTCGCCCAAAAAGGCCGATCGAAACGCGCACCGTAGTCGGCGACAGAGGACTCCACGCTGCGCGGGAAAACCCATCGCTGCGTCAGTACGACGGGAGCCGCCTTTTGAACGACTAGAGGGACGTACAGCGTGCCGTAGACCAGGCACGACAAGGCGTCCGTATCCATGACACCCAGTGTGTAGTCCGCCAGCCAACGCGCATTGGGCTCATCGCGACTATCGGTGGGACTCGCGACCGTCAAATTCAATCCGCAACGCTTTGCAAGTGCGTCAAAAATCGGGTTGGCCGCATTCGCGACTTGCTGTTCGCCGCTTATCGTATGGCCGTAGTGGAGCAGCACGCCGAGCCATGCCACTGTCGTACCGCGCGGCTGCGCCACCAGCATCAGACGCTCTGCCAACGAGACCACTGCATCCACTTGCGACTGCGAGTTCACGCCGTCGATCGCCTTGCCTATCTCGCCGACCAACAGTTCGCAACGCTTCGCCAAATAACCTCTGGGACCCATCGTCCCCGCGAGCAAGGGTTGCTGATCAGGACTGACGCCTGCTTTCGCCCACGAGGGGATATTGTCGAAATTGAAATCGAACCCGCACGGACCGCGAGCCGATTCCGTGCGCTCCAACGGCATCATGTCGAGCATCGACACACCGTCATTCCATACCTCGCGTTGGAACAGCGATTGCGGACCCGCGGCCGTGTCGGCGCTAACGTTCAGGATAAACGGATCGAGCGGTTCGCCGTCCTGATAAACCAAGTGATTCTGACCGTTGGAGAACGGCCGGACCGCACCTTTGGCTAGCAGATTGATGCGCAAGGCGCGATCGCCGCCGAGAATCTCCCCGACCGGCAGATGCAACACGGGTGCGAGCCCTTGAACTTGCAGTGCTTGCTGAACGCCGTTGGCCTGCACCGCGCCGAGCGACTGCATGACCTGCAAAGGGACATAGCCCGCGCTGGCCGAATTCGCGGCAACCAAACTGACATCGACGCAGTTGATCCCCAGGGCCGGCAATCCCTTGCGAGGTTCGCGTACGATATTTTCGGAAGGATCGGCGTTCTGCCAAACCAGCGCGCGGTCGAAGTAATGACCGCCATCGGCGGCATGAAACATGTGCGTGCCCGAGCAACCGACTTCGTCGGTGGGCGGGTCGGGATCCGTCGCCAGCTGCACGAGACCGAACCCGGTGAAGCGCAGCGCCAAAGCCAGTGTATTTTGCAACCATGGGCTCGGCGTGCTCGGATCTTCTTCGTATCGATCGCTGTCCGGATGCGATTGCTGATAACCGAGATCCGGCATGCGACTGGAGTAGCCGCCGTGCTCGCGAAACGGAAACTGCTTTTGGAACTCGTGCAAAGTCGCCAAGCCGCGCAAACGCGTCACGATCATTTGCTTGTTCGGCTCGGGCAATTCGGCTGCTGCAAATACCGCCGCTTGTTCGGCCGCCCAGGCGGCGACGTCGCTCAAAGCGCGCAGGGCGTAGTAATCGATATCAGCGCAAATTTTTTCCGAACGTTCGCTCCTCTTGTAGAGCGCTAGCAACTGCTGCGCATGGAGCGGCAAATCGGGCAAGGCATCGCGTTCCACACGGAATAGCTGCTGTAAATTCACCGGCAAACACGAGGCCAATTCGAGCATCGGCCGAATCGCCATCGACATCAAAGGCCACGACGCCAGCATCTCGATGGCCTGACGCCTCGGCTTGTCCGCCATCCAATCTTGCACTTCGTACATGCGCGACAGCCACGCCAGCATCACCAAATAAGCGGCGTTGAAATACTTGGGCAATTCCTTGGCCGCCGCCTCCAACGCAGGCTGTCCCTCCAGAACCGCCGGCGCGCGGAACGGCTCGAAGTGCGCGCCGTCCTCACGGCATAGCTCCTGTTCGTGGCGAATCTCGGTGACGATCATCGCGAAGCGATACAGGTGCGACCACCGCAAAAGCTGCGCCGAAGCGAGCCATTCGGGAGTTTTATAGCCGGGATCGCGCGAACTCCGCTGATCCTTCATCAAC
Organism: uncultured Steroidobacteraceae bacterium; assembly: GCA_964597495.1. GTDB lineage: Bacteria > Pseudomonadota > Gammaproteobacteria > Steroidobacterales > Steroidobacteraceae > CAZQYC01. The sequence goes on from CAZQYC010000002.1 coordinate 18,960, forward strand.
GCGAGCACAAAGTTTCGCGTACCCATCTCTCCTATTTCGGCCAGCATGCGCTCGGCGCGCGCGACGAACAGCGAGGCGCCTTCGCCTTCCTCGACGATTTCCCGGATCACGTCTTCGATGCGTTTGAAGTTGCGCAGCGGATCGCCGGTGTTGGCTTTGGAAAATTGCGTAAAGTTCTTGCTGCGCGGCACGGGACCGATCGGTAAAAACCCTTCGGCCGCGTAATTCGGGTCCTGCAATTCGTTGTCGAGCGCACGATCGGTGTGCTGCACCCAGCCGCGGTCGAAAGCTTGCTGGTAAAGCGGTTGAATGCCGCGCAGATAGAAATCAGAGATCGACTGAAAGCGCAGCTCTTCGAGCGGCGGAAGCTCCACTGCTCGAATGGCCTCTACGGCGACTTTCATCGTCAGCTTATCCTCGGCGGCGAACGGCGACAGCCGATCGTACAAAGCCAGCAATTTTTCTTTGAACTCCGTGCGCTTGGCGTCGTCAGCCACATGCACCAGCATCGATTCGAAACGCAGGTCCAGCTCGAAGCTATACAGTTTCTGATATAGGGCCGTCGCCTCGGGGCCCAAGGGATTGATGTACTGCAGCGAATCGGTGGACTCGTATATAACGAATCGTTCGAACGCCCCGAGATCGGGCCTGGTGACCGGAATCTGTACGCCCTTGTCGCCGTCCACGGGAACGCTGCCGAGCTGAGCGCGCCAATTGGGAATGATCCATGTGCCTTGCTTCGTGCGCTTGGGCAACGCAAACGAGGGTTCCGCACCCAAGCCACGCAGCATGCACTGCACGTAATGCAAATGCAGCATTTCTTCGTGCGCCACGCCAAGCACCGCCTGTTTCCAGCTGCGCGCCCGTTCAAACTGGATCGCGCGGCGTCGATTGGGTCGCCCTTCGAGCATCGCGAATTCTTCGGGGAGCGATTTGAGTGCGCAGGCCGCATACAAATAGGTGTCGAGCAAACAGTGTTCTAGTTGCGCCGCCTCGCCCAGCATTTCCACGAGCAGCGCGCGCGACGATTCCATTTCATCGGTCATCGATGATTCCCCCATATGACGTGGCCCCCACGTATTCGAATGTATTGTTTAAAGCCCGCGTATTTAGGTTAGCGATCAATATGCAGCAGCGACCTCATCGGCGGCCGCAAAGCCATGGGAGAAATATCGACCGGACTTAACGCCGGCAGGTCAATCACTCGGCGAGCTTTTTCTTAGGAAGGTGGCGCTCGCCGACGTGCAGGCGATTCCGGCTCTTTGCGATCTCGACTTGGCGTTGACGTTCGCGGAGTCCGGCTTTCTTGACGTCGGTTTTCGATGTATGACACTTCGGGCAACTCACGCCGCGCTCAAAAAGCGGTGAGGCGCGTTCGGCGTCGCCGACCGGTTCGCGGCACGCGCGGCATAACTCATAGCGTCCAGGCTTGAGCCCGTGACGAACGGAAACGCGTTCGTCGAAAACAAAACAATCGCCTTCCCAACGGCTTTGATCTTCCGCGACGGTCTCCAAATACTTCAGGATGCCGCCTTCGAGATGGTAGACCTCCGGAAAACCTTCGGCGCGAAGAAAAGCGGTCGATTTCTCGCAGCGTATTCCGCCGGTGCAAAACATGGCCACTTTCGGCTTGTCACGCAGTGCGCTTTGCGCCTTCACCCAAGCGGGGAGTTCGCTGAAACTCTTGGTGTTGGGATTCAGCGCGCCTTTGAAAGTGCCAATCGCCACTTCGTAATCGTTCCGTACGTCGATCAACACGACATCCGGATCGTCGAGCAACTTATTCCAATCCTTCGGCTTCACGTAAGTCCCGGCGCCTTTCGTCGGAGAGACCCCCGTCACCCCTAGCGTCACGATCTCGCGCTTCAGTCGCACTTTCATTCGATAAAACGGCATCTCCCCGGCCGGTGACTCTTTGTGTCCGAGATCGGCGAGTCGTGGATCCGCGCGCAGATGGGCCAGCACCGCACGCACCGATTCCGGCGAGCCGGCAATCGTGCCGTTCACACCTTCCTCGGCCAGGAGGATCGTGCCTTTCACGCCCAGCGCTTCGCACCGAGCCAGCAAAGGGGCCTTTAACGCTGCGAAGTCGGAAAGTTCAACGAACTTATAGAACGCGGCGGCAATGACAGGGCCAACGGGTAAATGCCCCACAGAAAGGTCGCTCATGACAACGCTTGGGACAACGCTCAAGAATTCGACAATAGCGTGCGCATCGTTTGCGTTGCGCCGGTCGACGGTAAAAACTCTCCGCCCATGAACCGCATGATCTCGCCGCTGCGATTCATGGCGTCTTGATAACCGAGCGCAATGAGATCGCGTGTATACGCGCTTTCGAACATCAAATAGCTCATCAGCTCGCCGCCGCCTTTATTCATCGCACCCATGGTACGAAGCAGCACACGCAACGTGCGCGGCAAGGCTGCAGTGTGTTCGCGCGCTATTTCGGACAAATCGCGGCTCGGCAAAATCACCAAGAGATCGACGGGCTTTAGAACGGAGTGCGCCGTACGCACCGGCCCGATCTGCCTGAGTACGTCGTTAATTTGGTTGACGCGTTCCAAATCCGAATACAGGCCATCCGAAAACAGCGCATCGAGCATATAGCCGAAAATCTGGCCGAAGCTCGGACTGCGCGGCGTGCTGCGCCGTTCGACGCGCGTGTCGTTGCGGGTGCCAATCACCAAGAGACGATCGGCGCCCAAGTGGATCGCTGCGCTAAACGGCGTCGCTTGCCGCATGGATCCATCGCCGAAATATTCATTGCCCATCATCACGGGCGGAAACAAGAACGGCACTGCGACGCTGGCCATGAGGTGATCGATCGTGATCTTGGTTGCCTCCCCCCCGCGGCGCACGCGGTACCAGGAATGCTTGTCCGGCTGACCTTCGAAGAACGACACCGAGCGCGAACTCGAATACCCCGCGGCGGCGATGGCCAATGCATGCAAGTGACCGGACTGAATAGAGCGGCCGATGGCGTCGAAATCGAAATTCGCCTGCAGCAATTCGCGAAGCGGATGGTTGTCGAACAGCGACTTGGGAGGCGGCAGCAACCAACCACCCGACAGCATTGCTAGGAACCAGTGAGCGCTGCCGCGAAGCATGCTGACCACATCGGCGCGAAAGACCTGATTTACCGAGAAGTTGCGCCACACGCGCTCCAAATTGACGGCCGCTATTCGAAACCGTTCCGCGTGGATGGCCAATTCGGTTGCGTTGATGGCGCCTGCCGACGTGCCGGCGATGACCGGAAACGGATTCGGAGAACGCGCCGGGAACAAGTCGGCTAACGCCCGCAAAACGCCCACCTGATAGGAGGCGCGCGCGCCGCCGCCCGGCAGCACTAGGCCGATTCGCGGCAACGTCGACGGTTCGTCGTGCGGGGTCTCGGCGAGTGTCATGTTCAGCGTGGGTTAGGAAATCGCCATTAGGATAGCGACAAGTATCGCATAGCCTATTAAGCTTGCCCCGTCGTCCTATCGGAGTGCATCCATGTTCGCCGCTCGCGTCGCCAAAATACTCGGTCTACTCCTCTTGTTTGCCGGCTTTGCCTCACAGGCCCAAACTCCGCCGGCCCAAACTCCACCGACCCTAGGAGCGGCAGCTCCGGACTTCAAGCTGCAAGACCAGAACGGCCAATGGCATACGCTGGGAGAATATAAAGGCAAGTGGCTGGTACTGTATTTTTATCCCAAGGACCAAACCCCGGGATGCACGACCGAAGCTTGTGAATTCCGCGACAACGTCTTCGCATTTCGCGATGCGAATGCCGTCATCGTCGGCGTCAGCGTCGACGATGTCGATTCACACAAGCAATTCGAAGCCAAGCATGGACTCCCTTTCACCCTGCTCGCCGATCCCAATAAAGAAATGGCCAAAAACTACGGCGTGCTCAAGAAATACATGGGCACCATGGAGCTTGCCAAGCGCGAAACGTTTCTGATCGATCCGTCGGGCCGCGTCGTGAAGATCTACCGCGACGTCGATCCGAAGGGGCATTCGGAGGCGGTGTTGGCGGATATAAAGGGGATGGCTAAGAAGTAGCTTCTAGCAACTAGCGCTAGCTTCTAGCCAGAGATTCCTGAATTTCTTGTTCTAGCTAGGAGCTAGTGGCTAGCAGCTAGTCGCTGGCTAATGCAGCGCCCTAATCGCCCTATCCAACCCCGCTAGCGTGAGCGGGAACATTTTGTCCTCCATGAGCTCGCGGGTGATCTGCACGGACGGGTAGTAATCCCAGCGATCCTCGCGCTCCGGATTGAGCCACACGCAGTGTTCCCACGTTTGCTTCATGCGTTGTAACCAGACGGCGCCGGCTTCGTCGTTCCAATGCTCGACACTCCCGCCGGGCTGGAGAATTTCGTACGGGCTCATTGATGCGTCGCCGACGAAAATCAATTTGTAGTCGTGCGGATACGTGCGCATCAGATCCAACGTGGACTTGCGGTGCGCATGACGGCGGCGATTGTCCTTCCACACGGACTCGTACACGAAGTTGTGGAAGTAGTAGTACTCAAGGTGCTTGAACTCGGTCTTTGCGGCCGAAAAAAGCTCTTCGCATACCTTAATGTAAGGATCCATCGTGCCGCCGATGTCGAATAGCAGCAATACCTTGATGGCGTTGTGGCGCTCGGGTACGAACTTCAAATCGAGCCAACCGGCATTCTTCGCCGTGGAACTGATGGTGTCTTCCATATCCAGCTGATCGGCCACGCCTTCGCGCGCGAACTTCCGCAGCTTGCGCAAAGCCAGTTTGATATTGCGCGTTCCGAGTTCGATGTTGTCGTCGAGATTGCGATATTCCCGCTGGTCCCACACCTTCACCGCTTTGCGGTTCCTCGATTCGTTTTGTCCGATGCGGATGCCTTCGGGGTTATAGCCGTACGCACCGAACGGCGAAGTACCGCCGGTGCCGATCCATTTATTTCCGCCTTGATGGCGCTCCTTTTGCTCTTCGAGCCGCTTGCGCAGCGTTTCCATCAGTTTCTCCCAGCCGCCGAGCGCTTCGATTTTCGCGCGCTCTTCCGCCGAAAGCATCCGTTCCATCTCGCGGCGCAACCACTCAGCGGGAATGCTCGCCATCAAGGCGTCGAACATTTTCTCGACGCCCTTGAAGTAATTGGCGAATACGCGATCGAATTTGTCGAAGTGCTTTTCGTCCTTAACGAGCGATGCGCGCGAGAGATAGTAGAATCCATCGATACTCATCTCGGCGACATCGAGACGCAAGGACTCAAGCAGCGTGAGCAGCTCGGTGATCGACACCGGCAAACCGCCTTGACGGAGGGCGAAGAAGAACTTTATTAGCATGCAGCGCGGTGAATGGAGTGGTGAATGAAAAGATTCTGAATTCTTACCTGAATCACTACGGAAGGCCTGGTTTATTCATACATCGTCATTCCGACGAAAGTCGGAATCCATCCGAATCAAGAGGATGGACACCGGCCTGCGGCCTCCAGGGATGGAGGTCATGCTGTGAACGCAGGAGCAGTTCTCAGCGCGCCGGTGTGACGAATAAACCAGAGTTTCACTAGCCACGATTCACTATCTCCCTCCCTGCTGCCTTCTATGCATGAACACAATCTGCTCGAACAAATGCACATCCTGTTCGTTCTTGAGCAGCGCGCCGTGCAGGATAGGAATCATTTTCTTGTTGTCTTCGCCGCGCAGTACTTCCGGCGGAATGTCTTCGGCAAGCAAGAGCTTGAGCCAGTCGAGCAATTCGGAGGTCGACGGCTTTTTCTTCAGGCCGGGCATTTCGCGGATCTCGAAGAACGACGTCATTGCCGCCGTGAGCAAGTCCTTTTTCAAGGTCGGGTAGTGCACGGCGACGATCTTTTCCATCGTGGCTGTGTCCGGAAAACGGATGTAGTGAAAAAAGCAGCGGCGCAAGAACGCATCCGGCAGCTCCTTCTCGTTGTTGCTAGTGATCACGATGATGGGACGGTGCCTGGCCTTCACCCACTGGCGCGTTTCGTAGACGAAAAATTCCATGCGGTCGAGTTCGTGCAGCAAGTCGTTCGGGAATTCGATATCGGCTTTGTCGATCTCGTCGACCAGCAATACCGGTTGGACATCGCTCTCGAACGCCTCCCACAATCGTCCCTTGACGATGTAGTTCGCAATGTCGTGAACTTTTGCTTCGCCTAACTGCGAATCCCGCAAACGCGACACGGCATCGTATTCGTAAAGCCCCTGCTGCGCCTTGGTGGTGGACTTGATGTGCCAGCGATATAACGGGCGATCGAGCGCACGCGCTACTTCCTCTGCCAGTTGAGTCTTACCGGTGCCCGGCTCGCCCTTCACCAGCAAGGGGCGTCCTAGCGTCACGGCGGCATTCACCGCCATCATCAAGTCCTCCGTGACTACGTAGCGATCGGTGCCGGTAAATCGTGCAGTTGAAGGTGTGCTCATCGAGAAATTCCGCCGGGAGAAATCATTATGGAAAACCAGAGTTCAGAACGCGCAAGCATAGCCGATTGTCGTCGCCTAGCCATCCCTCTCCACCAGATGGGACATAGCTCCCGCCGCGATCCATAACCACCCATTTAGGTCAGGCGACGATGACGGAACGTAGATTGAACATAGAAACGCTCGAAACTACATATTGTCGCTTTCGAAACAAGTTACACGCCCGCAACGAACCCTGAATGTCGCATGTGTGTGACCGGTTCCCGTCGCTTCGCCCGGGAAATCTGCGACTTTACGCGCACACGCTTCGCGGAGAGTTGCCATGCCTGCGCCGATCCCTAACAAAGTGCCCAAGCCGTCCGATACGGACAAGCCGGATCCTGTCGATGGCACCGTAAACATGGAAATGGAGTGGCTGCAATACGAAAACGACGAGGAACCGGGCGACGAGAAGGTAAGTGCCGAGCTGGAGGATCCGACCGTAGTGCTGGACTTGACCTCAACCCAAGTGCATGACTTGCTGACCGTAAAGAAGAAATAAAGACGAGAGCCATCGCGTCGACGTCGCCAACATTGCGCCAATATCGCGCCAATATCCCGTTAGAGCGGCGGTGACAATTCCAATCGATGCCGAGGTTCACCCGGAAAAAACGGCGTCATCTGGCCGTTAACCCATGCCTCGTGCCCCGCATTGAAGAACGGCGAAAGCGGATGACCGCTTTGGCCGCCTGGCATATGGAAGTAGCCTTCCGCCTCATGACCGGGAGATACCGCGAAGCGCTCCGAAGCGCCGAACGCTGCACCCTGCACCCGCGGCATATCGTTATCGCCCGGCAACGAATCGCGGGGCATTCGCAAATTTCGGCCAATTAACGGCAGCAAGCTCGCGAGGGGATGCTCCATATTCAACGTGTTACGGCGTCCCCAGGTGCACTCCGACAAAGTCTTGTCGCTCACATCGCACTCGTTTCGAAGTTGTTCGATTGCACGATCGAGTGCCGCCAAGATCCTTAGATCCCAACGCTCGTACTTCGGATTGAGCAAATGCGCCGGCTGTGAAGTAACGATGCGCCACGCAGTGTCTTCGAACCTCGGCGACGGCTTGAACTTGACCCCGGGGAATTTTCGCTCTGCAGGCACGATCAAATCGTTGAAAAGGTCGTTTTGTATTCGGTCGCGAAAAGCGCGCACGATGCGATAGCCAGCGTCGTCGACGCTCGCGGCACCGCTCCACGACTCCACCAATCGAAGTGCGACTCGACGGTCGTTATGACCCTTCAAGTACGCCTCGTCCTGCATCCGCACCAGCAAATCGCGCCATCGCTTCAAAAACAAGGCGCGATCGTCGAGCTGAATTCGCAACATGTCTGCCGGCGTCGCCTTTTGCAACGCCAATAAGGCATCGCGAATTTGTGTGGCGCGCGCGCCGCGATCCATGCCTTCATCGCCGATGAGGTCGAATCCCGACCCGCCCAACGTTCGAGAATTGGCCGACCATAGCTGACCGTTCGCCGGGTCCACGATGCGCGGATAGTCGGCTGAGGAAATCCAGCCAGTCCACCCGAGGTTGGCGCTGCAGCCCCAACATGCCGGGAACCGTCCGTCGATGCCGCTGCGCTTAGGGAGCTTGCCGATCAGCGTCCAGCCTATGTGACCTTCTGCGTCGGCCACGACGAAATTCTGTGCCGGAATTCCAATCGCCGTCGCGATCTCGATGGCCTGATTCGCGGTACTCGCGCCTTCGAGATCAAGTTGCCGAAAATTCGTCGCTTCCGGATGTTGCGCCGTCCACGCCACTGCCAGCGGCTTGCCGTCCAACGTTTCATCGAGCAACGGCCCCCAAATCGTATCGCGATACTCGACGTCGACCGCCGCACCGCCACGTACTTCTATGCGCTCAGAACGCACGGAATACTCGCGATAGCGATCGTCGTCGCGATAGCGGTTGGGCTCTCTTGCGTCGGTCTCAATGACGACCAGGTCGTCGAAATCCCCATAGCTATTCGTGAACCCCCAAGCAATATGCCTATTGCTGCCTGCAATCAAAATCGGCAGACCGGGCAACGTAACGCCGATCAGATCACGCGCCGCTTTCGAAGCGTCGGACGCAACCACGAGTCGAGTTCGATACCAGATGTGCGGGAGTCGCAACCCCAAATGCATATCGTTCGCGGCGAGCGCCGCTCCGTTCGTCGTGCGCCACCCCGCCAGCGCCCAATTATTGCTTCCTAGATACGCGCTTTCGTCGCTCGAGTATTCGGCTGTCTGGGTGGAATCGAGTTTGGAAAGATCGAGGATCCTTGCGTCCGGCAGCGCCGCGTGTGCTTCGGACAAATCGACGTTATCGAGCGTTGCATCCCACTCCGTTCCAGGGGGATAAAGCACATCGTAGACGGCTTGAGGCAACGCGGCATGTAAGCGCGCGCGTTCCAATTCCCGCGCGCCGAGGGAATCATTGAGATCGATGTACATGCTGAAGGCAGCGAGAAGGCAATCTTCCGCCGCCCATGGCGCAGGCTTGGTTCGCAACAACAGGTACTCGAAGGGCCGGACGCTCATAGCGCGCAGTGCCGCATTGACGCCGGCCGCATAGGCGTCGACGATTTGCCGTTCGGTCGGCGAGGCGGAAGCCAGCACTTCGGCGGCCACTCGCCGAAAGTTATGCCGGCGGAAGCGCTTATCGAGCGGAAGTAATGTCGACCCCAGCAGCGCGGAAAGTTCGCCGGCGGCAGCGCGGCGCTCTAAATCCATTTGAAAGAAACGATCCTGGCCATGTGCATAGCCGGTGGCATAGGCGAGGTCGGCGCGATTGCCGGCCGTAATGGTGACGACGCCGAGCGCGTCCCGTTCGATAACTGCCGGTGTCGACAGCTCCGTAAGCGTCAGTTTGCCGTCGAGCGTGGGCAGACTTCCGCGAAGCAGCAGGTACGCAAGGATCGTGACGATGCCCGCGAGGCTCGCAACGACAAGAGCAGCGACGATAACACTGCGTTTCAGCCAGCGCATTTCGGTTCGTAACCCACAGAAAGACTGGGTGGAACCTTAGCGCAACCCTTAACAGATTGTTGAAAAAAGGATGTCCTATCCTTTTTTCAACGTCGCATCGCAAAAGGCGGGACTTTTGCTCGCTATCAAAATCATGAATTTAAGAAGTTCCTGATTTTGCTTGCGCCTTCCATGGCGCAACCGCGGCCTGTTGAAAATGAGTTTTTCAACACGCCGCTGACGAACTGAAACGCGGATCAAGCTTAGCGAGTAGCCTGTCGGTCGATCACGGCAGCGAACGGCATCCGGCGTAACCCTCTAGGCACTTCGAATGTCTTGCGCGGAATATCGTTCTCGGTGGCCGCGGTCATGCGCAATTCGCTCTGCATCTTGCCTGCCTCGAAATGCTGAATGACGAAGGGGAATTTCATTTCGTCGGAACGGCCCGTCAGAATTCGGGCAGCTTGTTCGAACAGTTGTTGCGGATCGCGAGTTGCCGCGGTCAACCTCAGAAAATCACCCACCTTGGTCCGTTTGCCGACGTTTTCTTTGGTTTCCTGAGCACCCACATGCTCAGTAGAGCACTGCACCTGATACGCGGTGCCTGGCCAGCGCACTTCGATGGCAGGGCAATAACTCCCCAGTGCGAAGAGGCGGTTCGACACGGCGCGAGAGGATACCGGCAACGCGGCCAGCGAGTCGTCGCTCGGCGCATCGTTAACCACATAAATACCGGCAACATGATTGATCAACGTCAACCTTGCGCCGGATTCGATCCAACTGACCTGGGGGTGACCTTTGAAAGAAACGTCGACACGCGCATCTCGGGTGTCCATAAACACACGAATGGAGAGATCGCGCTGCAAAGTATCCGTATCGAAACGAGCCGCGTCGAAGATCGTTCCGGCCCCGCTCGACATGGCGACACATACTGCCCCGCAACCGATTGCGAACCGAAACCCCTGCGCGATACGCATAGCGGATACTCCCGTAGTTCTGTTTGCAAGGGGAAGAACTCACACCCTTGAAGAACGACTACAGTGACAGAGCAGGGAACGCCCGTGGCCCGAATAGCGCTTACGTTATTTGCTGAGTGTCGCGCGAGGGTGGCTTGCGCAAGAACAGGTGCTCAGGATCGGTTGTGCAAGATCTTAGGCGCGCACGTCGAGGATTTTCATCGAATTGGTTTTTCCGGAAATGCCGCTCATCTCTCCCTTCGTCAGGATGATGAGGTCGCCAACCTCGACCAGCTTGCGCTGCAGTAGCACCTTGAATATTTCCGGGTACATGATTTCCGGAGCGGCATTCGTAATGTCGAAGGCGACCGGATAGACGCCGCGATACAGCGTCACGCGCGAACGGGTGGCCTCATGACGGGTAAACGCGTAAATGGGAATGTCGGCGCGAATGCGCGACATCCAAAGCGGCGTCGATCCGGATTCCGTTAACGCCACGATGGCCCGCACTTTCAAATGATTCGCGGTGTACATCACCGCCATGGCAATCGCTTCGTCGGTCCGCTCGAAACCGACATCCACGCGATGTCGCACCGGCGTATGCGCAATGTCGTACTTCTCGGCTCCCTTGATGATTTGATCCATCGCTTGTACGGCTTTCACCGGATACTTGCCGACCGCGCTCTCACCCGACAGCATGACCGCATCGGTACCGTCCATCACGGCGTTAGCAACGTCGGAAACTTCGGCACGCGTCGGGATCGGATTGTGAATCATCGACTCCATCATTTGCGTTGCCGTAATGACGACGCGATTGTATTTACGCGTTTCGGCAATGATGTGTTTCTGCAGCCCGGTGAGTTCCGCATAGCCGACCTCGACACCGAGATCACCGCGGGCGACCATGACGACGTCGCTGGCAAGAATGATGTCGGTGAGATTGGCAATTGCCTCACTGCGCTCGATTTTCGCGACCAAGAGGCCGGAACCGCCGGCAGCGCGCAACAAACGCCGGGCTTCGTGCATGTCGGCAGCGTCGCGTGCGAACGATACGGCGAGGTAATCGACTCCCAATTGCGCCGCCATCTTGATGTCGGCGCGATCCTTATCGGTCAACGCGCCGGCAGACAAGCCGCCGCCTTGGCGATTGATGCCTTTATGGTCGGAGAGTTCGCCGCCGATCACGACTTCCGTGTGAATGCGCGGACCTTCGACTCGCTTGACGTTAAGCACGATCTGTCCGTCGTTGAGCAAGAGCGCATCGCCCGCGCGCACGTCGTTCGGCAAATTCTTGTACGCCACCCCGACCGACTTTGCGGTGCCATCATGGGCTTCGAGCGAAACGTCGAGCGTAAAGTCATCGCCTTCGGTGAGATTCACCTTGCCGTCGGCAAAGCGCTCGATGCGAATCTTCGGGCCCTGCAAATCGCCCAGAACGCCGACCCACTTGCCGACCGACGCCGCGGCATCGCGTACGCGCTGCACTCGCTTTGCATGATCGTCGACGCTGCCGTGCGAGAAGTTGATGCGCACGACGTCGACGCCGGCGCAAATCATCTCGGTCAACACTTTGGACGTATCGGAGGCCGGACCCAGCGTGGTGAGTATCTTGGTGCGACGAAAGAACATAGGGAGGCGCCAGGAGTTAGAGGTTGGGCGTTAGCCAGAGAGAAGCACGATACACCCGCGGACTTAATCTGGCTAACGCCCGACCGCTCACTCCTGACTCCCTCTTCACACTGCGCGCGCTTCCAGTGCAGCGACCGCGGGCAGCGTCTTGCCTTCGAGGAACTCCAAAAAGGCGCCGCCGCCGGTCGAGATGTACGAGATATCAGCTTCGACCTTATATTTCTCGATGGCGGCCAACGTATCGCCACCGCCGGCGAGCGAGAACGCTTGGCTGCGCGCGATGGCTTGCGCCAAGACGCGAGTGCCTTCGCCGAATTGATCGAATTCGAAGACGCCGACCGGGCCGTTCCATACGATGGTGCCCACCGATTGCATCAACTTTGCAAAACGATCGGCGGTATCGGGCCCGATGTCGAGAATCATTTCATCGGCAGCCACTTGATCGATGCGTTTGACGTCGGCTTCCGCCGTTGCCGAAAACTCCTTAGCCACGACCACGTCGGTCGGCATGGGAATCTCGACGCCCAACTGCTTGGCGCGCGCCAACAACCCCTGCGCAATTGGAATCATGTCGGCTTCATGAAGCGACTTACCCACCGGATGTCCGAGCGCCGCGATGAACGTATTGGCAATCCCACCGCCCACTACCAATATGTTGACCTTGCTCAATAATGACTCGAGCACGGTGAGCTTCGTCGAAACCTTCGACCCAGCGACGATGGCAGCCAAGGGACGCTTCGGATTTTGCAATGCGGTTTCCAGCGCGACCAACTCGCTGGTCAGCAACGGACCGGCGCAGGCGATCTTTGCGAAACGCGCAACCCCATGCGTGCTTGCCTCCGCTCGATGCGCGGTTCCAAAGGCATCCATCACGTAGACATCGCACAAAGCCGCCATTTTCTTGGCGAGATCTTCTTTGTCCTTCTTCTCTCCCTTGTTGAAACGCACGTTCTCCAGCAACACCACTTCCCCGGGCTCGCATTGAACGCCGTCCAACCAGTTTTTTTCGAAACGAACTTTAAAACCGAGCAGCTCGGAAATACGCTGCGCGACCGGCGCAAGCGAAAACTCCTCCGCGTACACACCCTCTTCGGGACGACCTAAATGAGACATTAAAATGACGGCCGCACCCGCTTGCTTCGCCGCTTGAATCGTCGGCAGCGAAGCCCGAATACGCGCGTCGGAAGTCACGACGCCATCGTGCACGGGAACATTGAGGTCTTCGCGAATCAGTACGCGCTTGCCGCGCAAATCGACATCGGCCATGCGGAGAACGGGCATAGTTTTATCTCAAGCAATCGGTCATGAAGTTGTGAATCTGATTCTCACTCGTCATTCCGGCGCAGGCCGGAATCCAGAATTTCAAACCCTGGACCCCGGCGTACGCCGGGGTGACGACTACCTTGATCCTGGACCCCGGCCTGCGCCCGGGGTGACGACCACCTTGGTCCTGGACCCCGGCCTGCGCCGGGGTGACGACCTTCGGTCGTCACTTCGAGATAACGCGAGCCATCTCCAGCACCTTGCTCGAGTAACCCCATTCATTGTCGTACCACGACACGATCTTGACGAAAGTACCGTCGAGCGCAATGCCGGCTTCCGCGTCGAAAATCGACGTGCGGGCGTCGCCGCGGAAATCGGTGGAGACCACTTTTTCTTCGGTGTAACCCAGCACGCCCTTCATCGCGCCTTCGGAGGCGGTCTTCATCGCGGCGCAAATCTGCTCGTAGGTGGTTTCCTTCTTCAGCTCCACCGTCAGATCCACCACGGAGACATCCGAGGTCGGCACGCGGAATGACATGCCAGTCAACTTCTTGTTCAACTCAGGGATCACCACCCCGACGGCCTTAGCCGCACCGGTGGACGAGGGAATGATGTTTTCCAAAATGCCGCGGCCGCCGCGCCAATCTTTATTCGAGGGCCCGTCGACCGTCTTTTGCGTCGCCGTGGTCGCATGGACCGTGGTCATCAAGCCGCGCTTGATACCAAAGGTATCGTTCAAGACCTTAGCGATCGGCGCCAAGCAATTCGTGGTGCACGATGCATTGGAGATAATCGCCTGACCCGCATACGTTTTATCATTCACGCCGAACACGAACATCGGCGTGTCGTCTTTGGACGGCGCGGACAGGATGACTTTCTTGGCGCCGGCGCTGATGTGCTTCTGCGCGGTCTCCTTGGTGAGGAACAAACCCGTCGACTCGACGACAATGTCGGCGCCCACTTCGCCCCATTTCAGTTCGGCCGGATCCTTCAAAGCGGTGAGGCGAATCTTCTTACCGTTCACGACGAGCGTAGTGCCCTCAACCGCCACCGTGCCCTTGAACTGACCGTGCACGGAGTCGTGCTTCAACATGTACGCGAGGTAGTCCGGTTCGAGCAAATCGTTGATACCCACGATTTCGATGTCCGGAAAGTTCTGCGTTGCCGCGCGAAACACCATGCGTCCGATACGACCGAACCCGTTGATGCCGACTTTGATGGCCATGTGTGTCACTCCAAAGTAAATCCAAAAGACTCTTGCTCCCTCTCACTTGATGGGAGAGGGTTGGGGAGAGGATGAGCAATTCGCGCTACGCGCGCCGCCCCTCTCCCGCAAGGGATAGGGGAACAAATCTCACTGCAAAGACTCCACCGTCTTCACCACATTCTCAACCGTAAACCCAAAATGCTTGAACAATTCCTTCGCCGGCGCGGATGCACCAAAGGTGTTCATGCCGATGACTGCGCCGTGCTGCCCGACATACTGCCACCAGCCGTCGCGCACGCCCGCTTCGATGGCAACGCGCTTCGTCACCGACTTCGGCAACACCGCTTCTCGATAGGCGGCGTCCTGCGCGTCGAAAACATCGGTCGAAGGCATCGAGACCACGCGGATGCGCCGGCCTTGTTGCGTCAACTGTTTGGCGGCATCGATGGCGAGCGCCACTTCCGATCCCGTTGCAATCAGGATGCAATCGGGTACGCCGCTGCAGTCGCTCAGGACATAGCCTCCGCGGCGAATGTAATCCAGCTGTTCGACGGTTCGCGTTTGATGCGGCAGTCCTTGGCGCGTCAGCACTAGGCAAGTCGGACCATTGCGGCGTTCGATGGCATCGGTCCAAGCAGCGGCGGTTTCCACCGTATCGCAGGGCCGCCAAACGGTCATGTTGGGAATAATGCGCAAACTCGCCGCATGTTCCACCGGTTGGTGCGTCGGGCCGTCTTCGCCGAGCCCAATCGAATCGTGCGTAAGCACGTGAATCACGCGCTGCTTCATCAGCGCCGCCATGCGCAATGCATTGCGCGAGTAGTCGGAGAAGACTAGGAAAGTGCCGCCATAGGGAATGAATCCCCCGTGCAACGCCATGCCGTTCATCAACGCGGCCATGCCGAACTCGCGCACGCCGTAGTGAAGATAGTTACCGCTCGCGTCCGCACCGCTCACCGCTTTCGAATCCTTGCGGTTAGTGTTATTCGAACCGGTGAGGTCGGCAGAACCGCCCACCAATTCCGGTAACCCCGGACCGTACGCGTTTAAGGCTTGCTGCGAGGCTTGTCGAGTGGCCACGCTTGCTCCGGCCTGGGCTGCTTGCGCCAAATAATTGCGGGCCGTTGTCGCCCAATTGCTCGGTAACCCACCGCTCATCCGACGCTCGAACTCACTGGCCAGTTCAGGAAACTCTTTGCGATACGCCGCAAACTGCTCCTGCCACACCGCTTCGCGCTGAGCGCCAGTCGCTCGTGCGTCCCACGCTTTGGAAATGTCTTCGGGAACGACGAAGGGAACATGAGCCCACTCGAGATGCTTACGCGAAGCGTTCACTTCATCGGGGCCCAGCGCGGCGCCGTGCGTCGCTTCGGTTCCCTGCTTGTTGGGTGCGCCGTAACCGATGATGGTCTTGCAGCAGATGAGAGTGGGTTTAGTGGTTTCCGCCTTTGCTGCGCGAATCGCTTCTTCAATGGCGTTCGGGTTGTGCCCGTCGACGTTGGGAACCACGTGCCATCCGTAAGCTTCGAATCGTTTCGGCGTGTCATCGGTAAACCAGCCATGCACTTCGCCGTCGATCGAAATTCCATTGTCATCGTAAAAGGCCGTCAGTTTCCCGAGCTTAAGCGTGCCGGCCAGCGAACAGGCTTCGTGAGAGATGCCCTCCATCAAACAGCCGTCGCCGAGAAATACCCACGTGCGATGATCGACAATGGTGCGGCCGGGTTTATTGAAGGTTGCCGCCAGCATCTTCTCGGCGAGCGCCATGCCGACGGCATTGGCGAGCCCTTGGCCGAGCGGACCCGTGGTCGTTTCGATGCCGAGCTTAGGCTCGAATTCGGGATGGCCGGCGGTATGCGAACCGAATTGCCGAAAGCGTTTCAGCTCCTCGATGGAAAGCGGATAGCCGCTCAAGTGCAAAAGCGAGTACAGCAACATCGACCCGTGGCCGTTCGACAACACGAATCGATCGCGATCGGCCCACTGCGGATTGGCTGGGTTATGTCGAAGATGATCGGCCCAGAGCACTTGGGCGATGTCGGCCATTCCCATCGGCATGCCTGGGTGACCCGAATTCGCCTGTTGAACGGCATCCATCGACAGAAAACGAATGGCGTTGGCGAGTTGCCGGCGGCTCGGCTCTGAAGTGGACATTTTTTATAGTGCCGAAGGGAAAGGGTTTCGAGGTCGGGAAAAGGCGCGCATTTTGGACTATCGACGCACCTCGGGCAACGCAAACATGCGATTCCGCATGCCCTGCGAATCGTCCAATTTGTGATATGGGCATCGCTCAACCTTTGGTTGCGCCGAAATGGGACGGCTATACTGCGCGCCGCCTGCCTTAAGGCCCAACTACTCTTAAACGACTACCTTTAAATTAGGAATCCGTATGTCGGGAAGCTATCTCTTTACCTCCGAATCCGTCTCCGAAGGCCACCCGGATAAAGTAGCCGATCAAATGTCAGACGCCGTGCTCGATGCGATCCTCGCGCAAGACAAGCGCGCGCGCGTCGCCTGCGAAAGTTTGGTGAAAACAGGCGTGGCGATCGTCGCCGGCGAAATCACCACCAGCGCGGTGGTCGATTTCGAACCGCTCATTCGCGACACGATCTGCGGCATCGGCTACACCTCGTCGAACATCGGTTTCGACGGCAAAACGTGCGCGGTGGTGAACATCCTCGGCAAACAGTCGCCTGATATCGCACAAGGCGTGGATCGCAAGAAACCCGAAGAACAAGGTGCCGGCGACCAGGGCCTCATGTTCGGCTACGCGAGCAACGAAACTAAAGCGCTCATGCCGGCGCCGATTCACTACGCACACAAGCTCGTGGAGCAACAGGCGCGTATTCGCAAGGCAAAAAAAGGCGGACTGCCCTGGCTACGCCCCGATGCAAAGAGCCAGCTCACCTTCCGCTACGACAACGACCGTCCGATGAGCATCGAAGCCGTCGTACTCTCGACTCAGCACGACCCGGACGTGAAATACAAAGATCTACGCGAGGCCGTGATCGAACTGGTCGTCAAGCCCGTCCTGCCCAAGCATTGGATCACGCCGAAAACCAAATTCCACATCAACCCCACGGGCAAGTTCGAAATCGGCGGACCCGTCGGCGATTGCGGCCTCACCGGCCGCAAGATCATCGTCGACAGCTATGGCGGCATGGCTCGCCACGGCGGCGGCGCCTTCTCGGGCAAGGACCCGTCCAAGGTGGATCGCTCGGCCGCTTATGCGGCGCGTTACGTTGCAAAGAACGTGGTGGCTGCCGGCCTGGCGAATCGATGCGAAATCCAAGTGTCGTACGCCATCGGCGTCGCCGAACCCACGTCCATCACGGTGGAGACCTTCGGCACCGCGAAAATCGCCGAAGAGAAACTCGAAAAGATCGTGCGTGCGCATTTCGACCTTCGTCCGTACGGCATCATCAAAATGCTCGATCTGATCAAACCGATCTATCAACCCACGGCGGCCTATGGTCACTTTGGTCGCGATCCTTACGAGCTGACCTATCGCTGGACCGAGCATTCGGCCAAGGGCCCGGTCGAAAAAAGCGACACGTTTACGGCCTTTCCGTGGGAGAAGACCGATAAGGCGGCAGAGCTTAGGAAAGCTGGCGGCTTGTAGCCACCAGCAGCTACTAGCAACTAGCCGCTAGCCAGAGTCCGGAACCTATAATTTTGGCCTTCAGCCAAAATTTGAGAGATTCATTCTGGCTAGTGGCTAGCCGCTAGAAGCTAGCGGCTGGTAGGATACGCACCCGCTATCGAGGAGCGCTGCAGCAGGTTCTCTGCCAGGCTCGATCGGCGGTTCAGTGAGTCCAATTCGACTCGACAACGGCGCTCTCCACTTTATGAAACTTGACGAGGAGAGCACCATGAACGCCGTTGCATCGAACAATTTCTCCGATTACTACGTAAAAGACATTTCCCAGGCCGCCTTCGGCCGCAAGGAAATGTCCATTGCCGAGTCCGAAATGCCGGGGCTCATGGCCATCCGCAAGGAATTCGGCCCTTCGCAGCCGTTAAAGGGCGCGCGTATTGCGGGTTCCTTGCACATGACGATTCAAACCGCCATGTTGATCGATACGCTGAAGGCACTCGGGGCCGACATTCGCTGGGCGTCGTGCAACATCTATTCGACTCAGGATCACGCCGCCGCGGCGATCGCTGCCTCCGGCACCCCGGTGTTCGCCTACAAAGGCGAGACGCTGGAGGAATACTGGGAATTCACGCACAAGATTTTCGAGTGGCCGGGGCAAGGCGACAACACTCAGGCGAACATGATTCTCGACGACGGCGGCGATGCGACCTTGCTGCTGATTCTCGGCACGAAAGCGGAAAAAGACCCCACCGTGGTGGCGAAGCCGACGAACGAGGAAGAAGTCGCGCTGTATGCCTCGATCAAAAAACGACTCGCCTCGCAACCGGGTTGGTACAGCAAACGTCTCGCCGCCATCAAAGGCGTCAGCGAAGAAACGACCACGGGCGTCAAACGCTTATATGACATGGCCAAGCAAGGCGGCCTGCCCTTCCCGGCGATCAACGTCAACGATTCGGTGACCAAGTCGAAGTTCGATAACTTGTACGGCTGCCGCGAATCGCTCGTCGATTCGATCAAGCGCGCCACCGACGTGATGCTCGCCGGCAAAGTAGCGGTGGTCGCCGGATATGGCGACGTGGGCAAGGGCTCCGCGGAAAGTTTGCGTTCGCTGTCAGCTCAGGTGTGGGTGACGGAAATCGACCCGATCTGCGCCCTGCAAGCCGCCATGGACGGTTACCGTGTCGTGACCATGGATGAAGCCGCCAGCCAAGCGGATATCTTCGTGACCGCCACCGGCAACGTGAGCGTGCTCACGCACGAGCATATGAAGCGCATGAAGAACGAAGCCATCGTCTGCAACATCGGCCACTTCGACAGCGAAATCGAAATCGCGGCGCTCAAGCAATACAAGTGGGAGAACATCAAACCGCAGGTCGATCACGTGATCTTCCCCGACGGCAAGCGCATCATCGTTTTAGCGGAAGGAAGGCTGGTGAACTTGGGCTGCGGAACCGGCCATCCTTCGTTCGTGATGTCGAACTCGTTCACCAATCAAGTGCTCGCGCAAATCGAGCTCTTTAAGTACGGCAGCAAGTACAAGAACGACGTTTACGTGCTGCCGAAAAAGCTCGACGAAAAAGTGGCTCAGCTGCATCTCGACCGCATCGGCGTGAAGCTCACCAAGCTCACCGAGCAACAAGCGAAATATATCGGCGTTTCCGTGGATGGGCCGTTTAAGCCGGAGCATTACAAATACTAGCAGCTAGCTACTAGCCACTAGTTACTAGCCAGAAATAGGAACTAAGAGTGAATTGGCCACCCTATCGCTAGATACGGGTGGCCTTTTCTTTTGCGGACTAGGGTTATTGCCTAATAGCTGAGCCTTTTAATTCACAGCGCAATTTAGAGTCTATTCAGAGTCCTTTCTGGCTAGCGCCTAGAGCCTAGTAGCTAGAGGCTTCTTTTGAGACTTATCCCAAACTTTTGGATAGTGATTTTGTCTACTTGGAGCGCCTTACGAACCCGATCACCTTTTTCGGCTTCAGCCGATTGGTATGCTGCCGTTGTTAGGACACCTGCCGCATTAAGTCGCCTCAATTGCCCGCATGAAATCTGTCCGTCTCGTGCAATTTACCGACCTTCACTTGGTCGGGAACCCAGATCGCACTCTGCGCGGGATCAATACCGCCGAGACGCTGCGGCATACCTTGGCTCATGCCCACGCACGTTTCGACTCGGCGGATGCCTTCTTGCTGACCGGCGATCTCGTCCATGACGATCCGTCCGGTTATGCGCACGTTGCAGCGGCATTCCAAGATTCACCGGCTCCGGTCTATTGCATTCCCGGCAACCACGATACCCCCGAGCAAATGCGGGTCGCTTTGGCTCGCGCCCCGTTCCAGATGGGCGGCAGCGCCGTGCTGAAAAACTGGGTCATCGCATTGCTCGACAGTTTCGTACCGAACACCGACGGCGGGCGTCTCGGATCGGACCAGCTGGCGCAACTCGATCGTACATTGGCCGCCCACGCAGACAAACACGCGTTGGTGTGCTTGCACCATCATCCCATCAAAATGCGCAGCGAGTGGCTGGACACGGTGGGCCTTGAAGACGCCGATGCATTCCAAGCGGTCATTGCACGCCACGCGAACGTCCGCGGCGTCTTGTGGGGTCACGTCCATCAAGCGCTCGATCTTTTTTCCAAAGGCATTCGTTACATGGCGACGCCTGCCACGTGCGCGCAATTCAAACCTCTGAGCGACGATTTTGCGCTCGACGACAAACCGCCCGGTTATCGCGTATTGGAACTGATGGCCGACGGTTCGATTGCCACTGAAGTCGTCTGGGTGGACAATCGCGCGTCATGCCAACTACCTCCCTACCGGCAAGCGCCCGCCGCCTAATCGCTCTTTGCGTCTGTCTGATCGCCGCGAACTTCGCGTTTGCGGCGGATCGGCATTCGCTGTGGACTGTCAAAGGCAAGCACAACACCGTTTATTTACTGGGCTCGATTCACCTCTTGCCCGCCAGCGAGCAGTTGCCCCCGGAGATCGACGCCGCGTACGACAATGCCGATAAGCTGATCATGGAAATCGACATGGACGATCTCGATCCGTTCGCCGCGCAGAAACTCACCATGGAACTTGGAATGCTGCCGGCGGGCGAAACGCTTGCCGAAAAAATCGGGCCGGAAGAAGCGGCGAAGCTCGATGCCTATGCGACACGACTCGGCATGCAGCCGGCTGCGCTGCAGCAGTTCAAACCTTGGTTCGTCGCAATCATGCTCATCCAATACCAATTCGTGAAGCTGGGGCTCGATCCGAATTCCGGCGTGGAACAGCGCTTTGTGGTTAAAGCCGCCGCCGATCACAAGGAAATTCTCGGACTGGAAACGCTCGCTGAGCAACTCCGATTGCTGGCCGACCTGCCTGCGCCCCTGCAAAAACAATTCTTGCGACAAACGATTGGCGAAGCCGACCGGGCCGAAGAAGAAATCCGCGTCATGCTGGCTGCGTGGCGCACCGGCGACACGGCTGCACTTGAAAAGTACGTAGCACGCGGGATGGAAGAATTCCCGGAGCTATACCGGCCGTTGACCGTGGAGCGCAATCGCCGCTGGTTGACGCGAATCGAAGAGTTGCTCAACGCGAAACAAAACTATCTCGTCGTCGTCGGCGCCTTACACCTGGTAGGCGACGACGGCTTGCTCGATCTGCTGAAAAACAAGAACTACAAAATCGAACAGCAGTAGAAGCGACCGCAGGTCAAAATTAAAATCGTCTCTAGCTATCGTGTCAAAGCGACGGCAGCCGTAAACCCGAGCCATACGGCAACAAGGCAAAGCCCCAGCGAAAGAAAAACATTCGCGCCCGCGAGCAGCCATTGCTCTTCTCGCAGCAGACTGAAAGTCTGCAAACTAAAAGCCGAGAACGTCGTAAAACCGCCCAGCACCCCGACCATGAAAAATTGATTGATAAAGTCGCGCAGCGAAGCAGAGATCGTAAAGCGGCCGCCCGGTTCGAGTACGCCGAAGGCTGCGCCGATTAAAAACGCACCGATCACGTTCACCGCGACGGTTCCCAGCCACGGCGCGGTCGGTGCAAGTCGCAATGCGATGGCAGCGGAACTCCAGTAACGAGCCATTCCACCCAGTGCGCTGCCGATGGCGATGAGAAGGTAGGTCATAGGCGTTAGAAGCGGACTGTGACTTGCGGATAGCGGAGGGTCCCCGAATGATCGGGTCTATTAAGCTTCGACACTAAATTTCCACCATTTCGAAATTTTCCTTGGCTGTACCGCAATCCGGACAGCG
This sequence comes from uncultured Steroidobacteraceae bacterium, assembly GCA_964597495.1. Lineage (GTDB taxonomy): Bacteria > Pseudomonadota > Gammaproteobacteria > Steroidobacterales > Steroidobacteraceae > CAZQYC01. The sequence continues at coordinate 41,261 of CAZQYC010000002.1, forward strand.
CCAAGACGACGGCACGTCGTGCCACAACGTGCCGGGCGCCAGACCCGCATCGACGTCGCCTTTTTCTTCGTCATAAACGTAGCCGCAAATCACGCATAGGTAGGTTTTCATTATCGAGCTCACCATTACTTAAGCAATCATTAGAGCGGGAAAGCGCAAAGTCGGCAACTGGAAGACGCTGGCCTACTGGCCGCTGGCTCTTCACCCCACTACACTGCACGCCTTTCATCATGGAGTCTCGCCTTGTCCCTTTTCACCGAAGCGTGTCGATTTATTCCGGGCGGCGTTAACTCGCCGGTGCGCGCCTTTCGCGGGGTCGGCGGCGAGCCGATCTTTTTCGAACGAGCGTCGGGCGCTCATGCTTTCGACGCAAACGGCAAGCGTTACATCGACTACGTCGGATCATGGGGCCCGATGGTGCTCGGCCACGCGCACCCGAACGTGATTCGCGCCGTGCAGGAACGCGCAGCCCTCGGACTTTCGTTCGGCGCACCCACGCAGCTTGAAACGCAGCTGGCCGAGCAAGTCTGCAAACTCATGCCGTCGATCGAGTTAGTGCGCTTCGTCAGCAGCGGCACGGAAGCCACGATGAGCGCGATCCGCCTGGCACGCGGGTTCACCGGACGCGACAAGATCATAAAGTTCGAGGGGTGCTATCACGGCCATTCCGATTCGCTGTTGATCAAAGCAGGCTCGGGAGCCCTCACGCTCGGCGTTCCAACTTCACCCGGGGTGCCGGCGGCATTGGCCGCCTACACGATCACGCTCGACTACAACGACAGCGCACAGGTCGAGCAGGTCTTCGGCGAAATCGGCCATGAGATTGCCTGCGTGATCGTGGAACCCATTGCCGGCAACATGAATTGCGTACCGCCCGCACCCGGATTTCTGGAAACGCTGCGCCGCGTTTGCGACCGCCATGGCACAGTCCTCATTTTCGATGAAGTGATGACAGGGTTCCGTGTCGCTCTGGGCGGGGCCCAGCAGTTATATTCGATCAAACCCGATCTTACGACGCTCGGTAAAATTATCGGCGGCGGAATGCCGGTCGGCGCGTTCGGCGGACGACGCGACATCATGCAGAAAATCGCACCGCTCGGTCCGGTGTATCAGGCCGGCACGCTTTCCGGCAATCCGGTTGCGATGGCCGCCGGATTGGCGACGCTCGATGGAATCCAAGCGCCTTCATTCCATTCGCGTCTCGCCGCGCAGACCGACAAACTTATCGGCGGGCTCAAGGAAGCAGCGCGCGCGGCCGGAATTCCTTTTACGACGAATCACGTCTGTGGCATGTTCGGCCTGTTCTTCTGCAACGCGCCCCAAGTGCAAACTTACGCACAAGTCATGCAATGCAATGTCGACCGTTTCAAGAAATTCTTCCACGCCATGCTGGAAGAAGGCATCTACTTGGCGCCGTCCGCCTTCGAAGCAGGATTCGTTTCGAGCGCTCACAGCGACACGGACATCGACACCACTATCGCCGCGGCACGGCGCGTGTTCGCTCGGTTGAGTTAGAAACCAATGCTGTCTGCCGTCATCGTTACCTTCAACGAAGCCGATCGCATCGAGACCTGCATTCGTAGCTTGCGATGCTGCGACGAGGTTCTCGTCGTTGATTCTCATTCGACCGACCGCACACGCGAACTCGCAACCGCGCTCGGGGCGCGGGTGATCGAACGAGACTGGCCCGGATATCGCTCGCAAAAGGAATTCGGCATTCGCGCCGCCGGGCACGACTGGGTGTTGTGCCTGGATGCCGACGAAGTATTGACCCCACGTCTGCAAGACGAAATCGTGCGGCTTAAAGCGGAAGGCTTCCCGCGACACGCCGGCTTTAGCATGCCGCGCTCGCTTTTCTATTTCGGCATGTTCATTCGCCATGGGCTCACTTATCCGGACCGTCACGTGAGATTGGTCAATCGTCAGCATGGTGGCTGGCGAGGCGATGAGATTCATGAATACATGGCCGTTACAGGCACGGTCGGACGCCTAAAAGGCGATCTCGAACACTACGCGTATCGCAGCCTCAGCCATCAAATCTCGAAGCTCGCCCACTATGCCGACTTGATGGCGCGCGCGCAGCACGCCAAAGGAAAACGAAGCGGCGCCTTTAAAATACTGTTTCGACCCTTTTGGCGATTTTTTTCCGGCTACGTACTCAAAATGGGATTTCTCGACGGCTGGCGCGGGCTCGTCCTGTCGCTCGTCGAGGCCAACTACGTAAGGCAAAAGTACCTTAAGCTGTTCTTGTTGAGTCGCGGCTTTACGATATAAGCAATGATCGAATGCCCATGAAAACAACCACTCCCTATCGCGGCATTCTACTGGCCGGCGGTGCAGGCACTCGGTTGCATCCGCTGACGCATGTCATGACGAAGCAGTTGCTCCCTATCTACGACAAACCGATGATTTACTATCCGCTCAGCGTGTTGATGCTGGCGGGAATTCGCGAACACCTCGTTATCTCGACGCCGGAAGATTTGCCGCGGATCCGCCAATTGCTCGGCGACGGCCAGCAATGGGGACTTCGTTTTCACTATGCCGAGCAGCCGAAACCGGAAGGCATTGCGCAGGCCATTTTGATCGCAGGCGAACGCTTCGGCGCGTGTCACGCGGCGCTGGTGCTGGGCGACAACATTTTCTACGGCCATGGCATGGCTGAATTGCTGAAATCCGCGGGGAGTCACGCGCACGGCGCAAGCGTGTTCGCCTACCACGTTACCGATCCTAAGCGCTACGGCGTCGTCGAGTTCGATGCGCAAGGCAAAGCGCGCGGCATCGAAGAAAAACCGGCGCATCCGCGCTCGAGCTATGCGGTGACAGGCCTGTATTTCTACGATGAAAAAGCACTCGACTATGCACGAGGCCTGAAGCCGTCGGCGCGGGGAGAACTGGAAATCACCGACTTGAACCGTGAGTACCTGCGCCGCGACGCCCTGCGCGTCGAAGTGATGGGACGCGGCTACGCGTGGCTCGACACCGGTACGCACGATTCGCTCATCGAGGCGTCCACGTTTGTCCAGGCGATCGAAAAACGGCAGGGACTGAAGATTGCGTGCCCCGAAGAAATCGCCTATCGATTAGGGTTCATTGACGTTTCGCAATTACGCGCCCTGGCCAAACCGTTGCTTAAATCACCGTACGGACATTATCTCGAGCGCATCGCCGACGAACGCGTGTACTGATGAATTTTTTCCCGACCTCCATTCCCGACGTTGTCCGTATCGAACCGCGCGTATTCACCGACGACCGCGGTTCATTCATGGAGGCCTGGCAATTGGAGAAATTTTCCGCTGCCGGCATCGATGTCGCGTTCGTGCAAGCCAACCACAGCGTTTCGAAACAATGGGTGCTGCGCGGACTCCATTATCAAATCCATCGGCCGCAGGGGAAGCTCGTCCGCGTGCTTGCAGGCGAAGTGCTTGACGTCGCGGTGGACTTGCGTCGCTCGTCACCGACGTTCGGTCGCTTCGTCAACGAAATGCTCTCGGCCGAAAACCGGCGGATGCTGTGGGTGCCGGCGGGGTTCGCGCATGGGTTCTTGGTGACCAGCGAACGCGCGGAAGTGAGCTACTACTGCACCGATTATTACGCGCCGCAGTTCGAACGCACTTTGCAATGGAACGACGCTACTTTGAACGTTCCATGGCCGCTGCAAGAAGGCATGGAACCGCTGTTAAACGACAAGGATGCCGCGGGAACGTCCTTCGACAAGATCGAATATTTTGCATGAAGGCACTCATTACAGGCGGAGACGGCCAAGTTGCGCGCGCGCTATTGCGCTTGGCTCCGCCGGGCATTCAGGTCATCGCGGCCTCGAAGACAGAACTTAATCTAGTCGATAGCAACCTCATTCGTGCCGCGATCGACGCGGCGTCGCCGGATGTCGTCGTCAACACCGCCGCCTATACGGCCGTAGATCGCGCCGAGTCCGATCGCGAGGCCGTATTTGCCGCGAACGTGGAAGGCGTGCGCGCGCTGGCCGAGTGTTGCGCTCGCCGTAATACTCGATTGATTCATCTCTCCACGGACTATGTATTCGACGGACGGTCGACCGTGGCTTACGAACCGCATTTCGCCACCTGCCCCGTCAATGTCTACGGAGCAAGCAAACTCAAAGGCGAACAGGAGATCGCCGCGATTCGCGACTTAAGCTGGACCGTCATTCGCACGTCGTGGCTCTATGCGCCGTGGGGTCGAAATTTTCTCCTCACTATGATCAAGCTCATGCGGGAACGCGGCAGCGTAGCGGTCGTCGGCGATCAGACAGGCTCGCCGACCAGCGTGCTCAATCTTGCAAGATTCATATGGAAGGCGGCGCTCACGCCGGATGCAAAAGGCATCCTCCACTATGCCGACTCGGGCGTTGCCACCTGGTACGATTTTGCCGTGGCAATCCATCAAGAAGCTTTAACTACCGGTCTCTTGGCAAGACCCGCCGAGATTCGCTCCACGACGACGTCCGAATATGAAACCGCGGCAAAACGTCCGCGTTTTAGCGTCCTATCGACGGTATCCTCGTTGGCAACGGTTGCATTTTCTCCGCCGCCTTGGCCGGAGGCGCTTAAGGAAGTCATGCGGGAACTCGCCCCATGAACCGAACCGTGTTGGTGACTGGAGGCGCCGGGTTCATCGGCGCCAACTTCGTTCACTACTGGCTCAAGAAACATCCCGGCGATCGCTTGATGGTGCTCGATGCACTCACGTATGCCGGCGACGTGCGCAATCTGGAGGCCGCAAAAAATAACTCGAACTTCCGTTTCGTGAAGGGCGATATCTGCGACGGCGCATTACTCGCAAAGCTCTTCGAGGAATACGCTCCGGAACTCGTCGTGCACTTCGCCGCCGAATCGCATGTCGATCGATCCATCGCCGGTCCGGAGGAATTCATTCGCAGCAACGTCGTCGGCACGCATGCCTTGCTCAAAGCGGCGCTGCACGCGTGGAGCAAACCGGGTTCGATGCGCGACGGCGTGCGCTTCCACCATATCTCCACCGACGAAGTCTACGGTTCGCTGTCGACGACCGCGCCTGCATTTACCGAATCGAGCCCTTATGCGCCGAATTCTCCTTACTCGGCAAGTAAAGCGGCCTCCGATCACTTAGTGCGCGCCTATCACCACACCTACGGTCTGCCGGTCACCACCAGCAATTGTTCCAACAATTACGGCCCTTATCAGTTTCCGGAGAAACTCATCCCATTGATGCTGTTGAACGCTCTGCACGGCAAGCCCTTGCCGGTGTACGGGCGCGGAGAAAACATTCGCGACTGGCTTTACGTAGAAGACCATTGCCGCGCCGTCGATTTGGTGATCGAACAAGGCAAGATCGGCGAGACGTACAACATCGGTGGCGACAACGAATGGCGCAACATCGACATCGTGAAGCACCTCTGCACGCAACTCGACCGGCGCTTCGCCGCAGAACGATCCCTGGCGACGCGCTTCCCCGATTGCCCCGCGGCACGCAACGGCACCGTGGAGGGCTTGATAGAATTTGTGGCCGATCGTCCCGGACACGATTGGCGCTACGCCATCGACGCCACGAAAATTCGCCGCGAACTCGGCTTTTGTCCCGCAGAAACGTTCGCCACCGGCATCGCGAGAACCATCGACTGGTATTTGGCGAACGAGGGGTGGTGGCAATGCATGCAGAGCCGCGCGGTCGACCGCACATCACTGAGCTGAGAACCCACCATGCATACGACGGCAATGGCTAACGGAAAACGTTTCTTCGACACCTATCTCCAGTCCGTAAACCCGGTTACGGTTGTGGACATCGGTGCGCAAGACGTAAACGGCTCCTTAAAAAGCGTTTGCCCGCCGCACGCCAAGTACGTCGGCGTGGACTTCGTCACGGGGAAAGGCGTCGATCTCGTGCTCCAAGATCCTTACAAGTTGCCGTTCGACGACGAGACTGTCGACGCGATCGTTTCGTCGAGCTGCTTCGAACACTCCGAGATGTTCTGGGTGCTGTATCTCGAGATACTGCGAGTTCTGAAGCCGTCCGGGCTTTTCTATTTAAACGCTCCTTCCAACGGTGCATTTCATCGCTACCCGGTGGATTGCTGGCGTTTCTACCCGGATTGCGGGAACGCGCTGACCGCCTGGGCGAAACGAAACGGCTTGAATCCCTCGGTACTCGAGTCGTACACAAGCAACGCCGAAAACGAGGAATGGCGCGACTTCGTCTGCGTTTTCGTGAAAGACGAACGCGAAGCAAGCGGCTACCGAAAGCGGATTACCCATTCCTTTGGCGACTTCACCAACGGCTTGGCGCACCCGCGCTTGGACAGCTTCGCCAACTTCGCCGAGCATGCGCCGCCTACGGATCATCTGAAACCGCAGCCGGAGCGCCGCCGCAGGAAATTTCGCTGGTTTTGAGCCTGCGACGGTCTTTAGCGGCTCGTCATCCGCTTTGCGCGCAGCCCCCAGAAGAGTCGGCGGCAGTAGCGAATTTGCTTGCGTTCCGGCCACTTCGTCACGGCGAACAACCGCCGTCGTTCACGATACATCAGGCAAGCAAGAGTCGGCGATAGCCACTGCGTTTCGCGCGCACTCCATAGACGACTTAAACGCGCAACGAAGGACTGATGCCTCCCGGGAAGGCGGGCCAAGGCGCGCAAGCGGCGGCCGGTCTCCTGAAGATGGCGGAGTTTCTCCCCGCGCGACCGCGTAGACGACGGTTTCTCCGGCTTGGACGCCAATCCCGCTTCTACCAGCATCTCACCCAAACGTCTGTCGGTCACATTGCCTCCGTGCTGCCGAAACTGAACCAATGCCTTGTCGACGAACACGATGCCGCCCGCTGCGGCGGCGACAGCCGCCAACCACCAGTCGTAAAAAAAGTCGGGCGGGACCGGCAACGCGCTTTGCAACAATTCGCGGCGAAACAGCATGGCGTGGCCGGAAACGCAATTGCCGAACACGAACGCGGCCGGATCGTCCGTGCTCAGCATGGACACAACGTCGGACATGCAGTAACCCAGAGCCATGCCCTCTTCGTTGACAAGAGCGGAGTCACAGTAGACGAGCGATTGGGTACCGATCGCGGCCGCGAGCACGCTAATCTTTTCCGGCAACCAAATATCGTCGTGATCGCAGGGCGCGATGTATGCACCGCTACACAACAGCAAGCTTTTTTCGAAATTCTTCGCAAACCCCAGATTTCTCTCGTTTACGACAATCCTAAACCGAGAATGTCGCCGTGCGTAGCGCTCTAAAACCGAGACGGTATCGTCCGTCGAGCAGTCGTCCACGACCACTATCTCGCTATGCGGATAGGTTTGGGCGAGCAAGGACTCGATCTGGGCGGCGATGAACTTGGAGCTGTTGTAAGTGCACAAAGCGATCGACACCAGAGGAGTCGAGTCGTGTCGAACCGCTGCTTCGTTTTCTATCATGTTCCCGGACACCGACATCGATTGTCGCGACACATTCGCGGCGAAAACATATTATCCTTGGGCGGGAATGCCAAAGCACGGAAAAGTGCGCATTCTGAACCGTCATCTCTGGATAGCGAACATGGCAGTGACCCAAGAACGAACCCCAGCGTCAAACACAGAACCGGAAACCGCGATTGCTCCGGTCGATGCGGGCATCGCGCGTCCTCCGATTTCAGTGATGATACCCACCTACGAGCCGACGCTGCATTTGACCGCAACGTTGCACAGCGTACTGCAACAAGACCCGGGGCCGGACCAAATGCAAATCGCCGTCGTCGACGACGGTTCGCGCAATGTAGACGTCGCAGCCTTAGTGACGCGCATCGCGCCCCCAGACCGGGTGGAGATTCATCGGGAGCCCTATAACCGTGGACTTGCCGGCAATTGGAATCGGTGCATCGCCTTGGCGCGCGGCCAGGTGGTTCACCTCCTCCATCAAGACGACTGGCTGAATGACGGTTTCTACCGACGCGTGCTACCCGCGTTCACCAAGCGAGCGAACGTCGGCATGGCATTTTGCCGGTACTCGATCACGGATGCAGCCGGCAACGTGACGCGTCGATCGCATCGGGAACGCTGGCGGGCGGGTACGCTTCCCGATTGGCTTACCGCCATTTCGGAACGCCAACGCATTCAGTGTGCGGCCGTGCTGGTGCGCAGAAGCGTGTATGAGCAATTGGGCGGTTATCGGCCGGATCTGTGCTATGCGCTCGACTGGGAAATGTGGGTGCGCATTGCGGCGCGTTGCGACGTTTGGTACGAACCGAAAATGCTCGCGTACTACCGCCAACATCAGGGCAACGAGTCCAGCCGCCTGCAGCAGAACAACGCAACCGCTTGGGATGTGCTCAAAGCGATCGATATCTTCGCGGAATCCCTCCCGCAGACTCAGCGGAGATCGCTCGTGAGCCATGCCTACGCTTCGTTCGCAAAACGCGTGCTGAAGCAAGCAATTGCCGCTGAACCCAAGACACCGTCGCGCATCCACACGCTTTTGAAACCGATCGAGGCTGCTATAGCGCGCATCACCCACTCGCCGCGCCTTGCTCGGCTCTATCTAAAACAAGCGAAGCAGCTCAAGGAGTGGGCGCAATAGATTTCGCTTCGTCGGCGATTGCGGCCGCAACGGCATCGAGGAAGAACTCGCCGCGCGCTTCGTCCGGCTCGAAGTACGTTCCCTCGGCCCACTCGTTCCAGGCATTGACGAAAACGAACTCCGATCCGGCCGCGCGCGCCTTGCGCAATTGCGAACGAAAGCCGTCGATGAAGGCGCCGCCGTCGAAATTGCGCAGGATGAGACTGCGATCCAACCCCCGTCGCGGACTGTTATCCCAATCGAGGAAAGCGCCCGCATAGGTATGTTGCGCCAGCGCGCGCATGCCGATCGCACGCCAAAGCGAACCGTAGTCGTAGCTGTTGGGCGGACGCCGTGCACGCCCAAATGTTCGCCACAATGCCCGCGTCAGCCGACCGATCCAGCGTTCGCGTTTGCGTAACCAATAAGGCAGCCGATGAGCGATGGTGTACATCGGTTCGAATTCGGCGAATGCATCGAAAATCTGCGGCCGAGGATCCACGGCGAACCCAGTCTGCATGCTCACGATATGCAAGCCCGGCAATCCTGCTCGCTCGGCCGAGCGGCGCCAGAGCTGCAACATGGGTTCGCAGACATCGATGCTGGCGCTCCGATAGATCAGGAACAACGGCTTGCCGGCCACGCGAATATAGCGTTGGTCATTAAACGCCCGCAGGAGATAGTCGAAGTGTTTCTGCCAATCCGCCTCGTTGCCATACGCCTGCGGCATCAATACCTCACGATCGCCGCCATCCCATGCGCGCGTCCAGGGCTCGTTCGCCCAGGCGAGACAAAATGGAATATCGGGTTGACCGCGCTTGAGCAACAGCTCCATCGGCTTTTCCAAAAGCTGCTTCCCGTTAAACCAGTAGTGGTAGTAACAAAATCCGTGAATATTGTGAGCACGCGCCAAGCTCGCCTGCCAATCGTGGACGGCAGCATCCAACATGTCGTAATAACGATCGTCCTTGGGAATGCGCGGTTGCAGATGCCCGGCAAACAAAGGCCGCGCCTTGCGAACGTTCGTCCACTCCGTGAAGCCTTCCCCCCACCATCGGTCGTTTTCCGGAATGCGGTGAAATTGCGGGAGCACGAAAGCCAGTATCTTCGGAACAGTCACGTTTGAACTTCCAGTCGAGCTCGCGCTACCAGCGTTTACTCAAGTACAAACTAAAACTATTTGCATCGAAGACCATGCGCGGCAGTTGAGTCGTGACCGGCGGATCGGACGGCAAGACCTTATCACGCGTCAATTTTTCTTGATGCCGCATATCGAAGCCGATGTCCCAACGCGGGAACAGATCGAGAAATTGCAAGCCTGCCCCCCAATAGTATCCGTATGCCGGGAGATTGATGTCATACCGAGACGCGCCGAAAAACGCGCCGAGGGCCCACTTGCGATTGAAGCGAAAACGATAGTCGACAGCGCGCACAGAAAGCATGGAGTAATCGTCGATGCGATCGAGCTCCAGGCGCATACCGATGTCGTTATGAGCGGAAAGTCGACGGCGCGCACCTACTCCCACGTGATGACTAAACTTCGGATCTGTACTAACGTTACCTCCGTTGTCCAACATGATCTTGTAGGCACTGCCGCGATTCACGCCGAGATCGACGAAAATATCCGCATCGGAATAATCGCGCTCTTCAGACTCTGATTCGATCGCGAACCGCGTCGGCGTTCCCGCCCAGTCGATCGAACCACCAAGCCGGGTAAAGAACTCGCCGAAGACGTCGCGACCCACGTACAATTCCGCATCAATCGGAAAACCACGCCAACTCGTTCCGAGATTAACTCCGACCTCCTGCAAACGCCGATAGGCCACCTGGCTGGGCGACGCGCCCTCCCAATCCGCGTCATACGCCAACGTGCGGTATCTCACTTGCAAACGATCGCGAGCATTGATCGTCCAACCGGCACGCAGCGAATGACTTTGTCCGCCGATGGCATGACCGACCTTGCGGTTATCTCCGAACCAGTGGCCGATAACGCGGCCGTCATTGGTCAAGCCGCCTGGATAAAGATGATGCACGTACCAGCTGTTTTGCCATTCCGATACTTCATAGGTGAAATCGTACGCATCCCACAACTTCGGGAAATCGATTCCCAATGTCAGATTGACGGCACCCAGGTAATAGTGACCCTTGAACGCGTTGTCATCGCCCGCGTATTCGACCCGAAACGCAAACGGAACGCGACCCGGCACCAATAAACTGCCGGTCAGTGAGGCAACTTGATTGCCGAATTCCTGCGACTGTCCCGCCGCATCGGGCAGATTCTTGTTTTTCACGAGGGCGTCGAAAAACTGTGATACGGCACCGCTATTGCGCGCACCGCCGCCGTACTGCATCAGACGATTTATCGCGACGGCATAACCGCTTACCGGCTCCATCGCTAACTGAAGCCCCGACAGACGGGGGTTTCCCGCAGTGCTGGCGTTAAAGTAAACGATGTTGTCCTGCTCGGACATTTCAGCCAAGAATATCTCGTAGGAAATGTTGAGCGGCGTGAACGGCTGGTAGTTCGACAGCGTGATCGACGGCATCGTGGGCGCTTCCGTGCTGATGAGAGAGCTGCTGTCGGTGAATGGCGATAGCCAATGATCGCGGAAGCCGATATCGAGTTGCGCGACATCGAAGCCGATGCTCACCACTGAACCCGTCGCCGTGACATTGCCGTCGTACGCTACGACACCGGCATTGAGGAGCACGTAGTCGCTAGGTTGAAAGTAGCCGGCAAGATTGACATCCCACGCGGAATCGACCCGTTCCCCGTGTCGGTTCGGAATAAAAGCAGTGGAATCTCCTTGCGCCGCCGCTACCCCTGTCTTGAGGCGCGTCACGCCGAAGTCGTGCTTGAATCGTTCTAGATAAAGCGATACTTCATTGCATAGCATCCGATCGAGTTGGCACGCAGCAGGAAGTGCGTCCAACACGACCGCAGCTGGAATCGGTCGACGCATCACCGGTTTGCCAGCCAATACCAAGACTCTCTCTACCTGCCGTTCCATTTCCGGAGATATATTGAGCGGCAGGTAGGGCGACACGCCGCGACCGTGGGTACCCTGCCCAACCAACAGCATGACCATTACGCCGGCTGACCTTTTATACCAAGCTTGTTTCAAACGAGATTCTCTACGTTGTTATGCAGTCTGGTTCAGACCACGCGATCGTCCGACAAGAACCGATCGATTGAAAGCCGCACACGCTCGCACTGGTGCGGCGGTTCCGTGGTTTGTCCCCTCGCAGCGGAGCAATTCTATTGCATCCGCGTTTAGTAATGATTGTCGGCTGCACGGTAGTCGGTCATTTACATTCGTGCAAGCCACTCGGAGGAGTACGGCTGGCGAATATCGCGCAACGGCATTTCCCGGCCGCTCGAAACGTCGACAACGGGCAGATCGCGAATCAGCTCGAAGCGCTCGATCCCACGAGCGAAACACAGACGTCCTTGCGCGTCGCGAGCGTCACGATGCAGCGCCGGGTAAGCTCGAATGTTCCGCAGCCAGGGACGCACGTGTGCGGCCAATTCCTTGCGTACGAAAAATGCGTTGATGCCGGTCGACGTGGTACCCAAGAATTCGTAACCGCGCTGCTCGCCTAGCAAACGCAGAGCCGCAATCGACGCCCCAAAATAGAGGCCGCTGAAATGAGCCGCAAAGCGCGTGAATTCGGGATGATAGGGCACGACGACCGGCGCGGTGTCACCCAAAATGGGATTGCACTCACACACGACGATAGCCGGTTCCACCGCCGTAATGTTTTTCCATACCCAATAATCATTGCCGTCGATATCGATGGACAGGATGCCGAGCGGCCCGGTGACGCCGTTCTCGGTCAGCAGCCGATTGATGTTCTCGGCAGTGACGAACGCCTGCGTGGCCGTAAGATCGTATTTCCAGAAAAAAGGCTGCTCGCGCAGCGCTCGCATATTGTCTTCGCTGCCGTCCAGAACCAATCCACGCCAGCCGCGATTCATCATCAGAAAACGGCAATTGGCTTCGCGAAAGCTTTCCACTCCGAATTCGACGAAGCATTTGGACGATACCGGCACGTGCGCCGCCAGCCACTCCAGGACGCCGTCTTCACCCCACTGCGAGAACACCCGAAACTCCAGGTCGGCCAGTGAATCGATCTGCGCATTGCGCGGCAACTGGCGGCAAGCAGTTTGCCCGCCCAGCATTAGCAGCCGCTCCGTCGTCTCGTCTTCAAAAGGCGGGACCACGGTGCGGCGCGATTGCTTCCGGCGGCTCAATTTCCGAAGTAGTGACGGCATTTGAACTCCAAGATTCGAAACGATCGCGCCACCATTTAGCCGGCTCCCGACCCGTGCAGGGCTCCAAGGAACTCATCGGCTGCGCGGCGACGATGAGCGTGGATCCAATCGGGATCGCGAGCCAAATACGGCGCCAGCTTGAGCATGCCGAATTCGCGCAACTCGCGCTGCCAACCGTAACGCCCGGCGGTCGTCAACAACGATTGCGCCGCATCCAAATAACGATCCTGGCTGAGCAAATTATGCGTGATGAGGTTGCAGTAATGCTCGAATCGCACCGCTATCCGCATGCTATGACGCGTCTGCGCGGTCGCGATTCCTTCAGTACACACGGTCGCAATGGCCAGCGCAATCGTCGCTGGATCCTCGCACGTCATCTCCATGATGCGTTCGGACGGCAGACCGAAATGCTCGAAATCGTGGGCAAACGATGCATACACCGACGTAGATGCCGACAAGAGCTGCACGATCGGCAAGCACTTGGCAGCCGCGGTGGACGTAGCAGCCACCGTACCGCCGCTGCCCGCACCCACAAACAGCGTGCAGTGATGCGTAAGCGCAGCCGTCTCGCGCAAGCTCAAGACACCGACATAACGCGAGTTCGGATGATCGAGGCGCATGGGCAGGTGCGTGGAAAACAACACGCATGCCGACGGCAACCTAGCGTAGAGGTGCCGCGCTATTTCCTGAGCCAACTGCGGCGTTACGAACGACTGCCCGCTCTTGGCGGAACACTCAAATAGAATTCGGTGCTCAAACGCGTCGAGCGCGTTTTGACGAACGAAGTCATCGACATTCGCCTGCTCCTCCCGATCGAGCACGATCACGTTTTCGATAGGCACCGTGATCGGCGCGCCATAGCTCCGCAGGATACTGGGCCGAATCGTACCGTCGTAATACTGAAAATTGTTGGGCCAAATCTGCGACAGATAAACGCGATCGAACTCATGGCGGAGCATGCGGCGCACGGCTTCCCGCTCGAACACTCGCCACGCCAGCTCCGCACCGGCCCACTCCGGCATGTCTATTTTCCAAATTTCATCGATATGCGGATTGTTTCTAAGCAGACCGGCGCATTGCTCGGAAATCGCCCAGGTAATATGCGCATCGGGATGGTCGTGACGGATCTGCCGCGCCAGAATGGTAGCGTATAGGCAATCGCCATTCGCACCCAACTGACCCAGCAATATTCTGCGCACGGCGACTAGCGGCTCGCTTGCGTCGTTCGCGTCAGCTCATCGACGATGTCGTGAACGGTACGCTGCGGTTTACGTCCGACTTTCGCCTGCAAGCAGTCCACGGCAACATGAAACGGAGAATTCGGCTTCTGCGGCGGCAGTGATTCGAGAACGTGCTTCGCGTAGTCCAACCCGTGACGCGCGAACCACTCCTTCACCATCTCACGCGCATACACCGTGGTGCCGGATGCCAACACCAAGTCGTCGTTGGGTGCGCGTTCGGCAATATCCACGGCTATATCCATAAGCTCCTCCGCCGCAGACCAGTCCATGTAGAAATCCAGCGTTTTCACTTGAATTTGATGAGCGGGATCGCGGAGCGCTTGCACAAGGCCCGCCGCAAGCGTCGGCAAGAAGTACTCCCGAGTTCGGCGAGGCGACTCGTGATTGAAGAGAATGAGGTTGGCTGCCGCAACGCCATACACCCGCCGGTAGTAACGGATGAGTTCCAAGGCCGCGATCTTCCCCATGCTGTACAAGCAGGTGGGACGCATCGGGGTGCCCTCATCGATACTACCGACGAGAGGCGTGGGAAAAATTTTGGCGGAGTTGGCATATACCAACTTAAGTCCTGGACTCGTCGTGCGCGCATAGTCGAGCACGGTCTGCGCGGCAACCACGTTCACGGCCATCATCGCCGCAAACACTGGCTCGTAGCGAAATCCGGCCGCGCCGTGAATTGCCGCGACATGAAACACCGCCTCCGGCCGTTCGGCCGCAAGCAGCGCCAGCAAGCCGGCACGGTCGGTCAAATCGAGCTGCCGATATTGAAAGGCATCGGATGGCAGTACGTAACGGCTGTGGCTCTGACGACCGATGCCTACCACCGAATACTTGCGTCGCAAGAGCGCTTCGGCCACATAGCTACCATCTTGCCCGTTGACGCCGAGCACCAGCGCTTTAGGCATGCGCGCTTCCAAAGAGCAGCTGCGTTAAGTCTTGGGAAGTTTCCCGGGCGGACTCGAGACTCTCTTTGTCCACCACTTGGATATCCGGCAGCGGAAACAGCATCTTCGTGCCCGCACGAATGGCGGCGGACTCGCGCTCCAAGAACTCGCGACGGAAATGCCACGGCAACACCAGATAGTAATCGGGTTTCATGGCGCGCGATTGCTCTTCGGAAACGATCGGGATATTGGTTCCCAGCGTATGCGCGCCGATTTTCGCGGGATTGCGATCGGCCGCGCACTCTACGAACAGACGATCGACGCCGTACCATTGCAACAGCACGTTGCCTTTCGTCGAAGCGCCGTAGATATGCACCTTCTCGCCGCGCGCGCGAATATCGAACAACAGTTTCTTAAAACGATCGCGTAGCGCATCGACGCGAGCTTGAAAGGTCACGTACGGCTTGTCGGTATCGAGCTCCATTTCGAATTCGCGAATGCGCAGTCGATGCAGGAACGCCCGATCTTGAGCGTCGCCGGTGACGGAGCTCTGCGCGTGGCATGCGTAGCAGCGAATGCTGCCGCCGTTGATATCGTTGATTTCGGCCTTGAAGATGCGCAAATTCGCCTTCTTGGCGATGAATTCGAGCACCGACAAACTGTAGTATTCCAGGTGTTCGTGGCAAATCGTGTCGAACGAATTCTGCAGCAGCATGAGCGGCAAATACGACATCTCGAACACCCACACGCCGTTGGGCTTCAAGAGAGCAGCGATCTCCCGCGCGAACCCGACCGGATCTTCCAGGTCATAGAACATCGCGATGGACGTCACCACGTCGAAACCGCCTTTGGGCAAGACGGCGCCTGCCTGTTCCGACGGAAATACCGTATTCACGACCTTGACGTCCGCGCCGATCTCGAGAGCGATATCGGATGGATCAACGCCGTAACGCACCGTGCCTTCAGGGTAGTTAGCGAGCAGCGTGCCGTCGTTGCAGCCGATATCCAACACCGTAAGCGGACGGCCGGCCACCTGTGCCGTTGCGCTTTCGGCAATCTTGCGTAAGTGACCGCGCATCGTGGCGTTGGTGCCCGAGCGATACCAATAGTTGGCGTAGAGAATCTCGGGTGGAAACGTATGCGCCAATTGCAGAAGCCCGCAAGCACCTTCGTCGGCAGTAACGTCGCATCGCACCAGCTGCGTGGGCAACTTCCGTGTCGGCGGCAACAAAACGTCCGGCTTGATGAATGAGCCTTGCAAGAATTGATCGCCCAAGTCTATGACGGGCTTGAGTTGATGCGAGCCGCATACGCGGCAGGTTTGGCGATACTTGGGATGCAAGTTTGCCTCCGAGAATTAGCAGGACTCGACGTCGCGGTACAAGATATCGTGGCCTATCGTGACAGGGGGGACCGCGAATTCGGCGGCATCTTACACTACAGCCCGAACCAATTCGTCTATTCGTCGTCTGAGCTTCGCGCGCCGTTCGTCAGTGCCACGAGACTCACGGAGCATCTCGACAAATGCCTCCCCCAGATTCGCGGCGCGTTCGAACTCACGCAATCGCGATTCGATCTCCCGGCGGACCGCATTGAGCGCCTTCAACTCCGCACGTACCCCGTTAAGCGCTTCGCTCGGCGCAACCGCGCCTGCCAATGCCAGCGTCAGCTCATCGTATTCCTCTCTCAATGTCCGCGTCTCTCCGTCGGATGCGCTCGCAAGCTCAAGCTCCAACCAAGTGAGCCTGTCGATCGCCTCAGCCACCGAAACTCCGGCGCGAATAATCGGCTCCGCTCGCCTAGAGGACGCAAGCGTCGATGACTGGCCGCGAATGGATGCTTCCGCCTGCGCCAGTCTCTCGATCGCAACGGAGTACAACGTTCGGAAGGCCCTGCGCTTATTGGCCTCCGATGCCCAACCGTGTTCGATTGCGTCCCACTCCCGCAACCATCGGTCGACTCCGCTCTCGCCATACCGGCGGCACCGATCCTCCAAGGTTGCAAGACGTGCTTGCAACCCGTCGCCGCATTCGCGTTCGACTTGCCGTAGATCGCGCAGATTCGCCCGTAACAGTTGCAAATGCTGGCCGGCGATCGCCGTACCGCCGATCAGCTTAGCGACCGACCGGCGCACTTCGCGCACTACTTGTTTGGGTTTGATCTTCATGGAATCGCCGCACGACCAAGTTACGAAGAAAGCGACAACCGTTCCTTGCACTCGAGCAATGGCTCATCACCCCCTGCCTGCTCCAACCGAAGCCAAGGTGGAACGTTCGCTCCGCGAAGATCGGCATGCAACGTGATACCCAAGCCGATCTGTAGCTGGCGCGCGGCCCATATCGTCCGAAAATCGAAGCTGCGAATGCGAATGCTCCGCTTTGCATTCGCGCTCAGGTCCAACTTAATAGCGGCCCAAGTAAGCAACATGTTGCGAGCGCGTCGCAGCGATTGGCGCAATTCGCGACGACGCCTGTAGAAAGCCAACCGTACCCGTATTGCTTGCCAAGGCCAGATACGCATGCGGGATGGACCGACAGTCCACCAAGCAAACGTCGGCTTTCCACGTTGCCGCGAAAATCCGTCCATCTCCAGCATGCCGCTTGCAAAGAAATAATCGGCCTTCGGCAATCCCTCCCACCATATCGGGGTCGTTCCGGCGAGCCTGCGATACCACACATCCTCGACAAACAGGTCGACCTCACCGAGCAGGCGCTCGATGGCAGATTCCAGAGCGGCGAGCGCTTTCACGCCGCGCGCTTCGAGCACCGGAACAATCTTCGGCATCAGGTTGACGAAGATGCGCTCGATCTGCCCGCTGCCGCCCGCCTCATTGGTGCGGCTGTCGCCATGCAGACGATAATCCACCAGCGCCTCTGGAACGTAAACGTAGTGCGCCATTCCATACGCGCCCACGCAGAAACGCACGTCATCCGCAAAATCGCGTGCGCTAAATCCGTCAAGCCGTCTCGCCAACTCAGTGGTTGCGGCAAAGGGCACGCCGAGGGAATCGACGCTTAAGAGCCGCGACAAATCGAACGAACCGCGCCGATAGACGTTTACGTACCGACCGCGCTCGTCGATCGTCCGCATATCGCAATATCCCAGAGACAGCGGATGCTCCGCCAATACCTCACGCATGCGGCGCACATAGGAAGAATGCAGGTTGTTGTCGGTATGCACATAGGAAAAGTCGCGCCCGACCGCCCGCTCAAGCATCCAATTCAAACAGGACCCCGGGTCCATACGCTCTGCAATGTGGTGAAACCGAATGCGCGGATCCGCGAACCGACGCATGACCTGCGGCGTGTCGTCCGTTGAGTTATCGACGATCCACAATTCCCAGTTGGGATCGTCCTGAGCGAGCACGCTCTGCACAGCCTCCGCGATATAGTGAGACTGATTGTAGGAAGGCATTAACAGCAGAAAGGGCATACTGCGCTCAAGTTGACGAGCTTGGTCGTTCACACGGTGGCTCTTTGCGCAAAACCACAGATATCCTCGGCAACATCGCTCCATTTTCGGAGGCGCGAACCGGCTATCTGCGATTCGCGGTTCTGCAGAAAAGCGCGATCGGCCAGCAACTTCAAAATTGCGCTTTTGATGTCGTCTACGCTGTTGGGATCCACGTACTCGATCAAGTCTCCGCAGACTTCGGGGATCGACGTGCCGTTAGACGCCACGCAATACTTCCCGAACCATGCCGCTTCGCCAACCGGCAGACCCCAGCCTTCGTACGTGCTGGGGAATACCGTGAATAGACAATTTTGATAGAGCCACGCCACTTCCTTGTCCGACGGCGAATTAAGAACGATCACTAGTTTCGCCAATGCCTCGTCCGCCGCGAGCAACGCCTGAAATCGATCGCTTCCCTTGCCGAACTTGCCGGCGAACACCAGCGTCGGTATATCGGGCGATCGTTCGGAGTGGAGTTGGTGCCACACTTTCAAAAGTATCAAGGCATTTTTTCGATGTTCGATAGTGCCGATGCACAGCACAAAACGAGTCTTCGCCAGTTCGACCAGCAGCGGCGACGGCTCCACTCTTGAGATTCGATCGAAACCGGTAAATTCATGAGCGAGCGGAATCGCCGTCACTTCCGGATCGAAGCCGCGGCCTTTCGCGTACTCCCGCAAATCACGAACCGTCCACTTCGAAATACCGATAAACCTGTCGGCGTAGCGGAAAGCCGCATCGAGCCACGCCTTGTACGCGGCAGGCTCCTTGGGGGCATAGTATTCCGGATGCACGATGGGAATGAGGTCGTAGACCAGCTGTACGACGCTGCCGCCTCGATCGCGATGACTTTGCGCGAATTCCCACACTTTAGGATGCAGCCATGTCGATCCCATGCATAGATAACAGGCGCCGTCCGGCAAGCGATCGATCTTCGTCGTGCGCAGCGCCGCTTGCGGCGGTTGCCGATTCGATTTCACCGCGAGACCGAGTTTTTGCAAACGCCTTGGCCACAGTAAAGCCGAGATGTATATGTCGATTTTCTTCAGTACGCGTAGCCATTTGCGGTTGTTGTAGTAACGCAGATAGCTCTTCACTTGAGCTTTTCCGGGAAACCTGGCGGAGGGCTTCGACATGCCGATATCTCGTAGAAATTGATCCGCGTCGAATTCGCCGATGTCCGTGCGCTCTGCGGGGTCGAACTCGAAAGTCGCTTTCTTGGCGTCATCGAAATAGGCGCAGCGAATGACTGCACCGCCATATTTGCGCGCCAATAAATCGATGACGTTCAACTGCACTCGCTGAATACCAGTTACCCTGCTATAGCGCGCCGCAAAGTAAACGATATCCGAAACGTCGAAATAGATTCTCGTCAAATAAATCTCCGGAAAGCGGATTTAGCCGGGCCGAGCAACAGTGCTATTATTTTTGCATACCTTTAACTTTGACGACTCTGGGAATAATAACGTGAGTGCGCCATCTCGATGAAGGCATTAATTTGCGGCGTGTCCGGTCAAGACGGCAGCTACCTTGCCAAGTTGCTGCTGGAAAAAGGTTACGAGGTGGTCGGAACCGCCCGCGACGCACAGACCGCTCTCCTGTCGAACCACCGACTCGTCGGCATCCACGGACGCGTTCGCATGGAATCGATGGCGACGCACGATTTTCGCAGCGTCCTGCAAGTGATGAATAAATATCTTCCCGATGAGGTATACAACTTATCGGGCCAAAGTTCGGTGGGACTTTCTTTCGACCAGCCGGTGGAGACGCTGGATAGCATCATTCAAGGAACGGTCAACCTCCTGGAAGCGATTCGTTTTTTGGGAGCCCCCATCCGTTTTTATAATGCCGGATCCAGCGAATGCTTCGGCAACACCGAAGCGCGGGGCGCGACGGAGGACGATGCGTTCCGCCCGCGTAGTCCCTACGCGGTTGCCAAGGCCGCTGCATTCTGGCTGGTGGCAAACTATCGGGAAGCCTATCGTCTACACGCGAGTACCGGCATTCTCTTCAATCACGAGTCGCCCTTGCGTCCGGCGAGATTCGTGACTCGCAAAATCGTGGCGACCGCCTGCCGAATCGCCAAGGGAAGCGACGAAATACTGCGGCTCGGCAACGTGAAAATTCGCCGCGACTGGGGCTGGGCCCCCGAGTACGTGGAGGCAATGTGGCGCATGCTGCAACAACCCGCTGCGGACGATTTCGTCGTCGCCACCGGGGAAAGCCACTCCCTATTGGAATTTGGCCAAGAAGTATTTCGCCAACTGCAATTGGACTGGCAGAACCATATTGAGATCTCGGACACCCTCTTTCGACCCACCGATATCGCGGAAGGAAAAGGCAATGCGTCGAAGGCCGAGCGGGTACTGGGCTGGAAAGCCACGCTAAAAATGAAGGACGTGGTGGCGCGAATGATCGAGGCGGAACAACCCGATCTTTAGCCTCCCACTTGGTCGACGCACCGCATCGTTAACGCCGTATATCCCATGAAACTCTCGCTCATCGTTACCACGTATAACTGGAAAGAAGCTCTCGATCTTTGCTTTCGAAGCATCGCACGCCAGTCGTCGATGCCCGATGAAGTCATCGTGGCGGACGACGGTTCGCGCTCCGATACCGGCGAACTCGTCGCAGAATGGTCGAAGCGGCTCAGCATTCCCGTTCTGCATATTTGGCAAGACGACAAGGGATTTCGAGCCGCGCGCGCGCGCAATCGCGCCATCGCCGCCGCCAGCGGCGATTTCATCGTCGCTTTGGACGGCGACATGATCGTCAATCGGCATTTCATCGAAGACTATCGCCGGGCCGCCAAACGGGGATTTTTCATTCAGGGCGTGCGGTTGATTACCGGCCCCAAGGCCGGCGAGTACATGCTGCGCAACCATATCCTCGACCTGAGCTTCTTCGCTCCTGACGTGAAGCGGCGCCGCCATACCATTCGCAGCCGCCTGCTTAGCTGGCTTGTCTTTCTAAGAAACCACACCAGCCAGAAAGCGATCCGCAGCTGCAATCAAGGGTATTGGAAAGAGGATTTGGTGCGAGTGAACGGGTTTGACGAGACCATGACGGGATGGGGGCGCGAAGACAACGACTTGGCCGAACGCCTCTATAACGTCGGCGTGCCGCGTAAAAACTTAAAATTCGCCGCGTTGGCCATTCATCTCCACCATACGTCGCGTAAACCGACTGGTGAAAATCCCAATGACGCGCATCTTCGAGCGACCATTGAAAATCGATCGCAATGGTGCAAGCAAGGGCTCGACCAACATATTGCGGAATTCTCCGATAAACATGCCTAACCGGTAAGCAGCTGCCTTCACCGGATTCATTCAGGATTTATCGGCCGACCTTGATCCGCCTCCTGGCCCGCCTGTGAGCCCGCTTGACGTACTCGTTCTACCGGCAGGCCATCTTGTTGCCGTCGACGGCTCCAAACGGCCATGTTTTTCGAGGCGCGCCCGCACTCCGCCCAAAGTTCGCTGATGCAATTGAGCGATGTCCGCCAAAGGCTTGCCCGCATCGAAGGCGGCAAGCAGTTGCCGATCCTCGTCGGTACTCCACGGTTTGCCGGCATTGCCGCTAGGTGACGGTTTCTGGCTGGATTTCTTTGGCGGATCTTCCGGCGACGAACCCTTCGCCGCCGCAGATTGCGGTCCGCATTGCAAATTGCTTTCCAAGGCCCGGGTCGCTGCATAGAGCGCACGGATGATGTGCGGCGATTGATAAGGGCTATCGGCCGGAAACGCCTCGCCGGTCAGCGGGTTCGTGCCATTCGCCAGCGCAGATACGATTCGATGAGCCTGTATACCGTCCATCGCAAACTCCTTCGACCACTCCTTGAACCAGGTCGCAGATAAAAACAGGTAGGCGGGCCTACGTACAGCCCGATAAACTCTGTCTTCGTATAGATATGCACGCCTCTGAGATGCGCTTTTTCTTCAAATCTCTCCTTGCCATCCTGATCGCCGCATTGATCGCCGGTGTGCTCACTTATCCGGCTTGGCTGTTTGCAAGTCATTTCGGCGATGTGCGCCCCGACCGCGTCATGCGCCGCGTCGGCATGATCGTGCTGGCCATAGCGCTCGTCGTTCTCCTTCGGCGCGCCGGTTTGGCCGATCGAACTACGCTGGGGTATGGACTGCCGCGCCGGGAATTCTTGCGACAACTGACACGCGGCTTCGGATTGGGCTTGTTACTCATGTTGCCGCTGGTGTGGGTGCTGTTTCGCCTGGAGCTTCGCACTCCGGACACTGTCCTATCCTCCGTACTGTTGGCCAAGTATTTTCTCCAAGGTGTCCTCACGGGATTCGCCGTGGCGTTTGTCGAAGAAACGTTTCTACGCGGTGCGATGTTCGGCGTCATCGAACGGGAATCGGGCAGCACCCTTGCGGTTGCCCTGCCCAGCATTCTGTACGCCGCCGTTCACTTTCTCGGCGGTACGTTGCGAATCGCGGCGGATAACATGACCTTTCTCGGCGGATTGCGCATTGCCGCCGACCTTTTCACGCGATTTACCACTCCATTCGACTTCATCGATTCGTTTCTCGCGCTGCTCGCGCTTGGCGTACTGCTGTCGCTCATTCGCTTGCGAACCGGCGCCATTGCCGGAAGCGTGGGACTGCACGCAGGCGGCGTATGCGTGATCACGATTCTGCGCAATATTTCGGAACGCAATCCGGAAGCGCCAGAGGCCTGGCTCGTCGGAACTTACGACGGCGTGATCGGCTGGATGGCCTTCGCCTGGATTCTCGCTGTCGTCGTCGTCGTGTATCGGAAATGGTCGAAACGCGTTCTGCGAAAGCCAGCCGCGGTCATTCGCTAACAGAACTTCTCATACCGTTCGGACCGTTCCCCGCATGAGCGGTTCCAATACCGCCAAGCGTTCAATCGGATCATCCAACTCCAACAAGCACTGTTTTTCGTTCAAGGGAATGGGCAGCACTTCGGTAAGCCGGCCAGATACCCACGTCGCGTCGTCATAACGCGGTTTTAGGTATTTGAAAAAATCGCCCATTTGCGGCAGGGCCTGCTCAAGCAGTTTGGCGTAGCGTTCGAAATGTTTCGGTAATTTGACGGCTGGTTCCGGCGGTAGCAATGCCACGCGCGCGACATTTAAACCATCGTTTTGCACTTCCCGTTCAAGACAGCGAAAGCGCCGCGTTCCGCGCGTGGTGATGCCGAGCAACTTATCGGGAAGCTGGTCGAAATCCACCACTTGCGCCAGCGTTCCGACATCGAAGAAAGTCGCCGCCGAGCCTGCTTCTCGTCCCTCGCGAAGCAACACGACGCCGAATTCGCCGGCATCGCGCATGCAGCGTTTGACCATGTCGAGATAGCGCGGCTCGAAAATCCGCAAAGGCAGCACGCCGTCCGGAAATAGGACGGTGTTCAGAGGAAAGAGCGGAACCTCAACCTCCTGCATACTCACGCTTACTCCGTCATCACACTATAGACGCTGCGGATCGACGCTTCCTCAGCTCGATTTCGCATCTCGCAAACGCGAGAGCAACTTCTGATGCACGCCGCCAAAGCCGCCGTTGGACATCACGAGCACGTGATCGCCGCTCTGCGATTCGGCGACCAGGGCCTCTACCAAGGCATCCATCGTCGTTGCGACCGAAGCACGCGCGCCAAGCGTCGCTACCGAACCCGCGACATCCCACTTGATGTCCGGCCCTTGATAGAGCCAAATGCGATCGGCTGGTGCAAGCGCTTGCGCGAGCGCCGCGCTGTGAGTTCCAAGCTTCATGGTATTCGACCGCGGCTCAAGAACGGCGATTATTCGTTCTTTGCCGACACGGCGGCGCAATCCATCGACAGTGGTGGCCACCGCAGTTGGATGGTGGGCGAAATCGTCATAGACGGTCACGCCCTTCACCGTGCCGCGAACCTCCATGCGACGGCGCACGCCTTTGAAATGCTTCAGCGCCTCGATCGCCGTCGATTCGGCAACGCCGGCATGCCGAGCCGCGGCAATCGATGCAATGGCATTGTCGACGTTGTGATTTCCCATCATCGACCACTCGACCGTGCCTACGCGGCGCTCACGATAAATCACATCGAACCTCGAGCCGTCGCTCTCCGACGTGCCCGCCAACTCAGCACGCCATTCGGCATTGGCGCCCGCGGTCGAAGCAAAGCGTTCAACCGGCGTCCAGCAGCCCATCTCGAGAGTCCGCTCGACATTCGCGTCGACGCCATTCGCGATGACACATCCATTACGCGGCACCATGCGTAGTAGCTGATGAAACTGCCACTGAATCGACGCCACGTCCGGATAGATATCGGCGTGATCGTGCTCGAGATTGTTGATGATCGCCGTACGCGGACGATAGTGAACGAACTTCGCGCGCTTATCGAAAAACGCCGTGTCGTACTCGTCCGCTTCGACCACGAAATGCATTCCCTCGCCGAGGCGCGCGGTGGCGTCGAAATTGGACGGTACGCCGCCCACCAGAAAGCCCGGTTTGCAGCCCGCATAGTCGAGGATCCAGGTGAGAATGCTGGTGGTGGTCGTCTTCCCGTGCGTGCCCGCCACGGCCAAAACCCAGCGATTCCGCAATACATGTTGCGCCAGCCATTCGGGACCCGAGGTATAGGGAATGGCGCTATCGAGCAATGCCTCGATCAACGCATTGCCACGACTCATCACGTTGCCGACCACCACCATGTCGGGGTTCAGCTTCAATTGATCCGGCTCGTAGCCTTGAATCACTTCGATGCCGAGGGCCGCCAACTGATCCGACATCGGCGGATAGACGTTCCGATCCGAACCGGTGACGCGGTGGCCGGCCGCGCGCGCCAGTGCCGCAATGCCGCCCATGAACGTTCCGCAAATGCCGATAATGTGAATATGCATGTCTAAAGTCTGTTGACAATCGTCATCGTCGCGACGGCAGGTAAACCCTGACTATTTGGGCAATGTTAAGCGCCGACGTGGTCTCTATAATGGAACCGATACCGTAGCCATGAGCGAGCCATTGTACACATCCACTCCCCACTACGTTTGCACGCCGGAAGACCTTGCCGTTGCGCTTCGAGAATTGGCGCCAAGCCCCTTCGTTGCTATCGACACGGAATTTCTCCGTGAAAAAACCTACTACCCCAAATTTTGTCTTCTGCAGATTGCCCATGACGATTTTTGCGCGCTCATCGACGTTCAGCAATTGCCCGCCTTGCAGCCGATTCTCGATTTCTTGAACGACCGTTCGCGCCTTAAAGTACTGCACGCCGCTCATCAGGATCTCGAAGTGCTGGCCTTGGCGAACGGCGCCGCTCACGGCATCATCGTCAAACCCATCGAAGGCCCGTTCTTCGATACGCAGGTTGCCGCCGCCTTTCTCGACATGCCTGCGAGTGTCGGCTATGCCGATCTCGTGCAACGCCGTTTGCACCTCACTCTCGACAAGGGCCAATCGCGAACCGACTGGTCGAAGCGACCTCTGTCCCCGGAACAACTCTCCTATGCCGCCGCCGACGTCATCTATCTCTCCAGGCTGTACCACGATCTCAACGACGCCTTGATTCGCAATGAGCGCCTCGCTTGGCTCGAGGAAGAAGCGGCCCGCCTCGAAAATCCCAGCCTGTACGCGACCGAACCCGGTGAAGCCTGGCAGCGATTGCGTGGCCTTGAGCACTTGTCGCCGAAATCACGAGCGGTGGCGAAAGCGCTGGCCGATTGGCGCGAGCGGCGCGCGATGAGCAAGGATCTTCCTCGCGGTTGGATACTAGCCGACGATTCACTGCGGCTAATCGCGGAACGCGCGCCGAGCACCTTGGACGAACTGGCGAGAATCGACGTCTTGTCGAAAGGCACGGCGGAACGACACGGCGAGGAATTGCTTAACTTGATCGCCGCTGCGAAATCGAACGGAGCGCTCGAACCCCCCGCGAGCGACTTTCGGCCTTCAACCGCTCAGCAAAAAACCGTTCGAGTTCTTATGGACTACGTACGCAAGCAAGGCAATCAATTGCGGGTCAGTCCGGAATACTTAGCGACACGGCGCGCGATCGAGGGGCTGGTGTTTAACGGCACGATCGGGCCATTCGGACAAGGCTGGCGATATCGGAATTTCGGCGCCCAGCTACTCAAAGTAGCCGATGAAGAGCGCGCCCGCGCCGCTGCCACTGCTCACGCAGAACGCGTCTAAGATAGGCGTCCATTGCGCGGTGCCGCTATTTTTTCTTTATCGGCTTTTTCTTCGCCACTTTTTTCTTAGTCGCTTTTTTCTTTGCGGCTGCTTTGCTTTTGCCTGATTGCTTCGCCGGCTTCTTTGGGGGGCTCTTCTTCAGAGCCTTCTTGGCTGACTTAGGTTTCGGTTTAGTTTTTGGTTTTGATTTCGGCTTCGCGCTTGCTGCCGATTTCGTATTGGCTTGCTTCGCGGACACCTGCTGAGAGCTCGACTTCTTGGCCGCCGTCTTCACGCCTTTTGGAGTGCCGCCCAGCGCTGCCGTTTCCATTCGCGCAAAGACGCTTTCAAGATCGCCTTCACCGGCCACGGTCGTCAGGAGGCCGAGCCGGGCATAGTGTTCGATGAGCGGTCGTGTTTGCGTTTCATAGACCTCGAGGCGCTTCGTGACCACGTCTTCCTTGTCGTCCGGACGCTGATAGAGATCATGAGGGCCGCCGTTCGACGGGCAGACCTGCGTATCGTCCGGCAAATCGGAAACGCTGAATACCTTGCCGCAGTGACGGCAAACGCGGCGTCCGGCGAGACGCTGGATCAAAGACTGCCGGCGCACGTCGAGCAGTAACACCGCGTCGATCGGTTGATTGATCTCGGCTAGCAGCGCACTGAGCGCGCCCGCTTGCTGCGCATTGCGCGGAAATCCATCCAGAATGAACCCTTGAGCGGTATCCGGACGGCCCAGACGTTCGCGTATAAGCCCCAGTACAACCTCATCGGATACCAATTGGCCCGCGTCCATCGTCGCCTTCGCCTTCTGTCCGAGTTCAGTGCCGCGTGCAACGGCATCGCGCAACAAGTCGCCCGACGATATTTGCGGAACTCCGTACTTGGCCTGCAAACGTTGTGCTTGCGTGCCCTTTCCCGAACCCGGCGCGCCGAGCAATACAATACGCATCATGTGAATATCCTCAATGAACGGCGAACCGCAAACGGTTCAGCCTTCGGAAAGCCAACCAAGCAAGATTGTGTTCGAATGAGCATGTGGCCGGGCGGAAGTTTACGTTCCGGACCGTCCGGAAGGAAGCACGAAGACATCCTTGACTGATACTACCCTGTCTGCTCTTGAACTACGGGCTGTAGCACGCTAGCGATGAAACTCTGAACAACCCCTAAATTAAGATACCGGCGCTGCAAGTCGACGGGTAATTCGCCGAAATCGCGAATCACGCCTCGGCAACCGGCCGCACCGCAGCGACAGGCCATCGTCCAATTGTTTTCGCTCATGGTGGTCGAATAGTCGAAACAAATCTGTTGATCCGCGCCGATGTCGGTCAAAGCGACCAATCGATAATCATCCTTGATGGCCGCATTCGGCATGCAACTGTGGTTGGTATACCGTCCAGGCGCCTCGGGCTCCAAATACAGATCGCGACCGATCTGTATCATGTAGCACTCCTCTTCGCCCATCGCCGCAACGATATGAGCGGGCACCGTTCGTCCTTCAAACTTCAGTATTTCTTCGCCCGCGAAATAATTTCTGTCTGCAAACAACCCACGACCGAGCTCGCACTCGCGCACCGACATACGTTCCGCCCTTCGCGGCCCAACACAAAGTGCATGTATACGGGCGAAATTCGCAGCCGTCAATTTCCCTAAGCGATTGCATGCGAAAGCGCACGCGATTCCCGCTCACGCTCGCGAACCCGGCGAACCATCTTTAGAAGCGATATTGCATGCCCACCGACAGAATTCCGACGTCACTTTTGATGGTTTCGCCTTCATCGCCTAGCTTCGGAATATCCACAAATAGAGAAATTATTTCGACTACACCTCCGTCATTCGCCAGGCAGCTTGGTAGTTCATTCCCAGACGCACGATCCGTTCGAGCAGATCGTCGAACTGTATGCCGGTCGACAACGCCGACTGCGCGAAGTCCTCATCGTGACTCAAATTCGGATTCGCATTGGCTTCCAAGCAAAACGCGCTGCCGTCCGGACGCATGCGGAAATCCATGCGCGCGTAACCGCTGAGCGAGAGCGCGCGATAGATTCGCTTGCTGAGCTTGACGAGGTAGGCATGCTGCGCTTCCGTCAACCCAGGTGCCGCCTGCGGTTTGATGCCGTGCTTATCCTGATAGGTTCGATCCCACTTCACACGCCGGGTCGCAATGGCCGACTGCACCTCGCCGAGCGTTCCGAAGTCGAGCTCCCACACCGGGAACGTGCTCAGTTGTTCATTTCCGAGCACGCCGACGTACAGTTCGCGGCCCTCGATGTACTCTTCGACCAGCGCATCGCTATGAGTCTGTTCGTGGATGAATTCAATGCGCTCCTTTAATTTCGCCGGATCGTGCACGATCGACGCTTGTGAAATGCCCAGCGAGGCATCCTCGGTGGTCGACTTCACGAACAGCGGATAGTGAAGCTTCTTCGGGATACGGTAACGCCTTCCCTTCCGGAAAACGGCGAAGTGCGGCGTCGGAATCCGGTGATAACTCAATATCTCCTTGGACAACACTTTGTCGCGCGAGATCATCAACCCGCGCGGATTGCAGCCGGTGTACGGTTGGCGCAGCAGTTCAAGATACGCAACGACATGCTGGTCGTACGCGGCGATGCCTTGAAATTCCTCGAGCAGATTGAAGACGATATCCGGCTTCCATTCGCCGATCGAGGCGCGCAAATCGCCCAACTTGTCGTACACGCCGAGCGGGCGCACCTCGTGCCCCGCCTTGCGCAGCGTCTGTACGACGTCGAATTCGGTTTTGATTTCGTCGTATTCCTTGACGGACATGCCGTCGATGCTCTCGGGCGGCACCAAGCTTTCGTGCATCAACACCAAAATGCGCAGCGGCTTCATAGCGAGTATTGTTGCCTACGGCGATAGAGCATGTCGAACACAATACGCTCGACGATTCGCCGGACGTCCTTGGCGGCATTGCGCTTCGAACCGCGCACGACGAGCTTCAGCTCGCGGCAACGATCGATCACCATTCTGACGACGTTGTGCACCAGGTACGCATGGATACGCGCATCGCGGGTCAACTCACGCGTAATCGCGGGACGCAACGAGCGCAAAAAAGACGCTGCACTTGCTGCGCGCAACGCTCTGCCGCGACGCTCGGTATTTCGATGAGCGAACACGCGTAACAGCACCCGGTCGTACGCCGCCGTCGACTCGATGGAATACCGTTTGTATTCGAGACGGTAGTGTTCGCGCAGCGTCCGCGTATTTTCACTTAGCGGCTCGATGATGGCCCGTCCGCGCACCTTCGGCTGCACACTCGTCAATTCAGTCATGAGATCATCGATGTAATTGAGCTTACGAAGCGCCGGCCACCCGGCGTAGTGCTGCCGCCAGCGCGAACGCGGCTGCAACCAAACCGCGAACGTCTCGGCGAAGTCTTCGGTAGGATGCGTTTGCGCGTACCAATGGCCTAGATGCAGCACGTACTTCTTACTGGTAGGCGTCGGGCGATACACGGTTGGATACGGCTTCGATGCCTTGCCGAATACTTGGCGCCAGTCTTTGCGCCGGCGTAAGCGAAACATCGTATCGAGTGCGTGCCCCGCTTCGTGACGCAGTATCCGCATCAGCCAATTGGCATTCCCGCCCTCGACTTCCTGCATCATTTTGCGTTCCAGCCGAGCCAGGCGCGGATGAGCAAGATAGAAAGGAACGGCGAATCCCGGCACGCCGTCCGGCGAAAACCATTCGTCGGCAAGCCATACGTGCGGACGAAACTTGAGGCCGCGCGAGGCGAGTTCGCGATAGAGCCGCTCGACGTACGGCGCAATGCTCGAGTTTCTGAGCGACAGGCGGAGATCGCAGAAACGCCGATCGAGCAATTGCTCATCGGAAAGACGCTCAAGCGAAACAGCCCGTCGCGAAACACGTCGAGACACTCGGGTTCTGGACATGGCAAGAATCAATTCGAAATTACGGCGAAACGCCCTGCGAATGCAGGGCGCCGGCATTTTAGACAATTATTTTGAAGATAAGTAAGCGCAACGATCAGCGGTCGGCAAGCCGCGTCGCCATTTCGTTTAAGGATTGAGGTTGCAGGACAGCGCTCCGCCATTCTTTGGGAATGCGTTGCGCGCCGTAAAACGCGCCGGCAAGCGCGCCGAACGCAGCGCCTGCGCAAATGGGATTGCCGCAAAGATTGGCCGCCAGAATGAGTCCTTCGCGGAAATCCTCCGTGCGGTCGAAGGCCCATAACACCGTGCTCAACACCGCCAACACATCGCGACCGGACCGCGCCGGCGCGGTCGGACCGCGCCACCAGCCATCGATGGTTTGCGTGACCGGCGGCTTCAATTTATTGCGGCGAAGTTGTTGCGCGTTATCGCTCTGCTTAAGCGACAGCAACGAATCCTTCTGGACCCCGTTCAGCGCATCGAGCAGCAAGGTCACGAATACGCGATTTGCATCCAAAGCAACCGGCGCTTGAATGGTCGTCCGCGCCGCTTCCGCCGCTTCCAGTAATGCGCGGCTCATGCTGTCCGG
This sequence comes from uncultured Steroidobacteraceae bacterium, assembly GCA_964597495.1. Classification (GTDB taxonomy): domain Bacteria; phylum Pseudomonadota; class Gammaproteobacteria; order Steroidobacterales; family Steroidobacteraceae; genus CAZQYC01. The sequence goes on from CAZQYC010000002.1 coordinate 72,272, forward strand.
ATAATAAAGCGCCACGGCGAGGGTGCGAGCCAACGCATGCGCATCTCGATTTTCCGGATCGTGAGAGCCGGCAAGCGGCTTGCGGGTCCACTGCCACTGCGCAAGGGCTTTACGCACGTCGGCAGGCACGTCGAGCGGCGTCGCCGTACTCGAATATTTTCCGTCGCGCTGCCACTGGAGATAACGCTCCATTTGATCTTCGGGCAGTCCGCGATTGCAAGCGAGATAGCTGTCGGCGAGCGCCCACGTCATGGCCGTATTGGACAGCCAAGCGCCGCGCGGAATGTTGTGCGGGCCGCCGCTCGCCAAGTCGCGCACGAATCCCGCGCCACTCGGCATCGATGCCGTAGCCAGCGGATCGACCGCCACGGTGGCGCCCAGCGCTTCGCCGATCGCCATGCCGAACAGCGCGCCGGTATAGCGATCGAGTTTCGCGGAGGTCTGGGCTTGTTCCGAGGTTAGCTTCGGATCGCTCCATTGCCACTTTCGAACGTAGTCGATTTGCGCTTCGGTTTCCGGCACGCTCGGCCAGGACTTCGAACGCTCCGATTCGCACCACAATTCGTTGAGGCGATCTAGACTCGCTTCGCCGCTCAATCCCAAGCGTGCGAGGTAGCAACCGACCACGGTGCCGGTACGCCCGATTCCTGCGCGGCAATGCACGTACGCCACGCCCTGTTGCGATAGATGAGCATCGATCGCCTCCAAAATGGTTTGCATGACTTGCGGCGAATCCGGCACTTTGTGATCGCCGATCGCATGCCGCACGTAGTTGATCGGCTCCGCTCCCGCTGCGTACATCAACAAATGTGAGTAGTCGGACACTTCGTCTTCTTCGGTGAGATCGATGAATAGCGTCACGCCGGCCGACAGCAACGCATGCAACCGCTGCGTAGTCGCCGCAAGCGATCCTCCTCCCGGATGCTCGCCCGCCAACAGCTGGCCGGGCACGACCCAATAGCTATTGGGCAGCGGTGCTTTCTGCGCGGATCGGTTCAAGACGGGTTGCGATGACATGCGGACGGGTTAAGTGAAAGACAAGGATATAGAACGTCGACCTTCAGGTATAGGATGTAATTTCAAAGCATTACTGTCGTTGCGCCGCTCATCAAATACCGGTTAAGCAATCTTTCAACCCATCGGTTCGCTCTAATAGAACCGAAGTATCGGCCGAATTGTCCGCGGCTCAATGGTTCAAGTGGTGGTCCCAGTGATTTAACCTCGCGAAATCGGCTCAATCCTTAAGTCTCCTTTTCCGTCCGCCCTTAAGACTTGGCCGCAGTTTGGCAGCAGGAATAACCGGCATGTCGACTCGCAATCCCAGAGCTATGTCGCGTGCCAGCTTCCCGGCCTCCCGATACAACCCCAGCAAGCGGTCGTAAGGCATGTCTTCGTGCGGCCACGACGGCGGCGCACCCAGATGACTTAAGAGCGTATAGCTTGCAGTCGGCGCTTCGATGGAAAACTGTAGGCGCGGAATAGTGGACCACCGCTCGAATTCTTCAGGCGAATGCCGTGTTAAGTCGATCGACGTCGGACGCTCGCGTCGACTGCCCCGCTTTGCCGCCTTAGCGACGTTGGCGGCCAATTGATCGTCCGGCAAACCCGAACGGAGCGCGCTCAGCGCTCCTAAAACTTGCTGCCTGGTTCGGCCGCGAAGTTCGAACAACAGGAATGGATCTTTATCGAACGCTTCGCCCAGCACATAGTGCACGGCGGCAACATGTTTACAGGGATTTGCCCAGTCCGGACACGAGCAATCGGTCTCGATCTCGCGCTGCTTGAGCGGAAACAGACTGTGACCGGCCGCACGAAACGCCTGTTCGATTTCGTGCGGCATTTGTCCCGCCAAAAGCTCGGCGGCAAAAACGGCCTGCCGGCTCATCGCGTCGATGGCCTTTTTCCAAGAGGCCGGCGGCATCATGGCGACCCGCAGCGAAACGTCGTAGAGCTCGTTATCGGAACCGGTCACCTGCGCGCTCACGAGACCCGGTTCGATTTGCAAATCGCGGACTCGCCCCGCCCGCGCATAGGCTCTGCCGCGACCCAAGCGATTGATGTAGTCGCGCGACATGCGCTCGAGCGCTTCGATCCATTTTTGTCCCCACCAGGTGGCGCCGATCGAGCGCACTTTGATCCCGCGTTTGACAGGCGTCTCAGCAGGCATCTTCAGGTGCAGCTTGCCGCGGCGTTCGCTCATCGAGCCTCCGCGTCGGAATCGGCCGCCGCATCGCTCGACGCGTCGTTATCGATGACGGCACCAGGCGACAACGCGAACAATTCGCGCAGCTCGACATTGCCGAGTTCGGTAACCCATTGCTCGCCTGCGCCGACAATGCGCGCCGCAAGATCGCGCTTCGACTTGAGCATGGCATCGATCTTTTCTTCAATCGTGCCCGCGCAGAGAAACTTGTGGACTTGAACTCGGTACTGCTGCCCGATGCGATAGGCGCGGTCGGTCGCTTGATCTTCCACGGCGGGATTCCACCAGCGATCGAAGTGGAAGACATGAGTTGCGGCAGTCAAATTTAACCCGGTTCCTCCTGCCTTCACGGAAAGCACGAAAATACGCGGTGCGGCGCCGGTTTCTTGGAAACGTTTGACCATGATGTCGCGCTGCTCGCGAGGCGTCCCACCGTGCAAGAAGAGCACCTCGGTGTTAAGCGCCCGTTTAAGCTCCTGCAGAAGCCGATCGCCCATTTCCCGGTATTGAGTGAATACCAGTGCGCGCTCGCCGGTCGCGGTTACTTCCTCGAGCATCTCGACCAGACGCTGCAATTTTCCGGAACGCTGCGCCAACGGTCCCGCTTCGCCCAAATAGTGCGCAGGGTGATTGCAGATTTGCTTCAATGACGTGATCAACGCAAGCACGTGACCGCGGCGCTCGATGCCTTCGGCGTTTTCGATGGCTTCCATGGCCAAGTCGACGGCGCTTTGATAAAGCGATGCCTGCTCGCGGGTCAACGTGCAGTGAACGTCCATCTCCTGTTTAGCCGGCAAATCCTGTATGACGGCCGGGTCGGTCTTGACCCGACGCAGCAGCAAAGGCCGAACGACTCGCTTTAGCCGCTCCGCCACGTCCTCGCGGCCGAACCGCTCGATCGGCACGGCAATTTCGCGCTGAAAGGTCGCGAGCGGACCCAGCAACCCGGGGTTCAAGAATTCGAAAATCGACCATAGTTCCGACAGCCGATTCTCGATCGGCGTGCCGGTCAACGCGATACGCATGCCCGCGTGCAACGAACGAACGACACGCGCAGTGCGGGATTCCGGATTCTTGATATTTTGCGCTTCGTCCAGCGCAATCACCGCCCAATCGACTTCGCTCAACATGGCTGCATCACGACGCAGCACTCCATAAGAAGTCACGACCACGGTAGCGGACGACAGCGTTGCAAAGTGCGCCGCAGCGCGCGCGCGCTCGATGCCATAGTGCTGAACGACGCTCAGCGACGGCGCGAAACGAGTCACCTCATGACGCCAATTGCCGATCACGGAAGTCGGACACACGAGTAAAACCGCGCGGGGATCATCGGCCTCGCATTCGCGGCGATGCAATAGGAAGGCGAGCAACTGAATGGTTTTCCCCAACCCCATGTCGTCGGCCAAGCAAGCGCCCAAGCCCAGGCGCGACATTTGCGCTAGCCACGCAAGCCCGCGCTCCTGGTACGGCCGCATGGCGCCGCAAAACCCGGACGGCGTTTTTATCGGCAGCGACGACGGCGGAGCGCGCAGCTGCTCCATGACTTGCGCAAGCTGCCCTTCGGTCGTGACTTCCACGGGCAGTGTCGTATTGGGCTGCGCGAGATCTGCACCCAACGCAGCTGCCAACGCGGCGGTCGCGCTCAGCGTCGATCCCGACCGCGTGAGCAAGCGCGTAGCTTGCTCGAGCTCCGCGCCATCGACGGCCACCCACTGTCCGCGATAGCGCACAAGCGGTGCCTTCAACGCAGCAAGCTCCTTGAGTTGCTCGAGCGCCAACGTCTCGCCGCCGAGTTCGGCTTCAAAGCGGAACGACAGAACTTCCCGCATCGACAGCGGCGATTTTCCGTCCGAGCTTCCGCGGCCGCTCCGCGAACCGATGCGCATGCGCATGCGCAAACGGCGTTGTCCGCTGCGCATCAAGTCCGGCGGAATGATCACGTCCATACCGGCCTCCATCAAAGCAGGCACGGCATCCGACAAAAATTTCCAAGCCTGCTCCGAGGTCAATTCAACGCCGTCGGGCTTGGCTTGATGGAGACTCTGCTCGATAGGCGGAAAAATCCGTCCCGCCACGCTCAAACTTTGCAGCAGCCGCTCTTCCGCCACTCGCTGCGTGCACTTGATCTGCGACACCGATTTTTTTCTTGCCGCAAAAACGTCGGCGGCGCTGATTTGCAAACTAACGTCGCTTGCCGCCTGCAACAGGTACTCCAAGTGAAAGCGCTGCGACGAATCGGCAGTATCGCGATCGGGCATTGCCAAACGGAAGCAGACGCGCGGCGCACTCGTATCGGCGCCCAGCGCCGGCCGCGCCCATGCCTCAAGGTCATCAAGTAACGAACGTTCTTGGAAGCCCTCGGCTACAAACTGCGCGCTGCCTCCCGTGAGGGCGGCCGTAAACCGCTTCGACCAGGACTCACCCGCGTGATCCCGATGAACGCGCCTTTCGGCCATGAGATGCGCAGCCCGCACCAAGGAATCGGCCGACATATCCAAAAACGTGTGCAGCAGTTGCTCGGCCGGCCAAATGTGAATGCCGCGCTTGCCCGCCTTTGCGATCGGAACGGCATGCGCTGCCAACGGAAACGACTTCGCAAGCGTCGCAAGCCGATCTTGATCCTCGCGCAACTCCAGCGACACGCTCGAGCGCGCTTCGGATTCCGCACCCTCGTGAATAATCCGCGGCACGATGCGTTCGCGCGCCGTGAGGTCCAGCGCAAGTTTTGCCGCCAGACTCCACGCCGCCAGCGACGGGGCGAGAACGTGAAATTCCGTTGCGCTGATTCCGGCCAGAGGCGGTAATGCGGCGAGCAAGGGCACCGCGATGCCGTGGATGTCGCGGATCCGCAATAACTCATCGGGTAATTTTTCGGTCGCGGGCGCTCCATAACGCCCAAGCAGACTCGCTCCCGCCTCCTCACCCCAAACAAAGAATCGCGGCGCATGGCGGTCGGGAATGAAAGTGACATGCAGCGAGGCGCCGGATGCGAAACCCGAAGGCTCATCCGGCAAAACGTCAATCTCCTGCGTGGGCGAATCCAAATTCATGTGCGCAATGTGCGGCCGACCGAAAGGCGGAGTACTCCAACTCGATATTGTGCCGGAGAAAATTGAATCCTTCGAGCACGAAGTCATCCCCGGATGAGATTTAAGATGCGCTTAAATGGATGCATCCGCGCAACCGCTTAGAGAGCACTTACGTGATATACCGGGTGTACACTCCGTGATTTGACTACGCTTGCCTTCCATTGCTCCCGTTTTCATTTTCGATCGCCGACGTTTCGACTACCCAGGCAATCGCCCAGACAATCACCCAGACAACCGCCTAGAGTATCAAGGCCATGCCATCGAACCGACTAACCACTTTCATCTTAGTTGGCATGGTGCTGGGCATTGCCAGCGGCTACGTCGTCTTTACCCACCATCACGCTGCCGCTGTCGGGTTCGCAGACTTTACCTCGATACTACCCACGATCTTTCTGCGCTTAATCAAGATGATCATTGCCCCTCTGGTCATCGCCACATTGACCGTCGGCATCGCAAAAATGGGCGATATCGCCACCGTCGGCCGCGTCGGCGGCAAGGCGCTCGGCTGGTTCCTGTTCGCCTCGCTCATTTCGCTGACGCTCGGCTTGGTTCTGGTCTCTATCTTTGAACCAGGAAAGGCGATGCATCTGCCGCTTCCCGAAGCGAATGCGACCTCCGGGATCGAGGCCAACGCGCTCTCTCTTCAGGGATTCGTCACGCACACCATCCCGAGCAGCATTGCTGACGCGATGGCGCGCAACGAGATTCTGCAGATCGTGGTGTTCTCGCTGTTCTTTGGCGCGGCGATGGCGGCGCTAGGCGAGCGCGTTCGCGCCGTCGTCGACATGCTCGATTCGATCTCGCAGATCATGCTGAAAGTCACCGGCTACGTCATGCTGTTCGCGCCTCTCGCCGTCTTCGGTGCACTGGCAAGCACGGTCGCCAAGAACGGACTCGACATCATTCGCGTCTACGGCATCTTCATGGGCGAGTTCTATTTGAGCATGGGCATACTGTGGTGCGTACTCATCGCGCTGGGCGGCTTGGTGATCGGAAGATCGGTGCTGCAGTTGATTCGCCGAGTACGAAGCCCCTTGCTGCTTGCCTTCTCGACGGCCAGTTCGGAGGCGGCTTATCCAAAGACGCTGGAAGAAGTGGAACGTTTCGGCTGCAGCAATCGCGTCGCGAGCTTCGTGCTGCCGATGGGATACTCCTTCAATCTCGACGGGTCGATGCTCTATTGCACCTTCGCCGTCATGTTCATCGCGCAGGTGTACGGCATCGACCTCACTCTCGGCCAACAAATCTCCATGCTGGCGATTTTGATGCTCACGTCCAAAGGCATTGCGGGCGTACCCCGCGCGTCATTGGTGGTCATCGCCGCGACGCTGGCGCAATTCAATATTCCCGAGGCGGGTCTATTGCTCCTGCTAGGTATCGATCATTTCTTGGACATGGGACGATCCGCCACCAATGTCATCGGCAACAGCATTGCGACGGCAGTGGTATCGAAGTGGGAAGGCGAATTGAAACGCGAAGAGCAAGTTAGCTGATCAAGACATTGCGGAAGCGGACTTGATCAGCGCTTACCTAGCAACTAAAAACTGGTCGAACGTCTTGGGGAAATCAATGCATAAATTCATCGTCGTCATTAGCCTGCTCGCAGCGGATGCGATTGCAGCCACGCCGGACAGCGGTTTACCGCGCGTAGCGCCGGAAAAAGTCGGGATGTCGAGCGAGCGGCTGGGGCGAATTGCGCCCGCCATGCAGAAATACATCGATCAACAATTGGTGCCGGGTGCGGTGACCATCGTCGCGCGGAACGGCAAAGTCGTCTATTTCGAAGCGCAAGGTTATCTCGACGCTGAAAACAAAGTGCCGATGCGCAAAGACGCGCTATTCCGCATCGCGTCGATGACCAAGCCGATTACCTCGGTTGCACTGATGATGCTTTGGGAAGAAGGCAAGTTTCAATTGACCGACCCGGTTGAAAAATTTCTGCCGGAGTTCAAAAACCAAAAAGTAAACAGTAACGGAGACGCCAGCAACAGCACCGGCACGCTCCTTCCGGTTAAACGTCCCGCCACGATACGCGACATGCTGACGCACACGGCCGGATTGGCGAATAGCTATCGCGGCAACAAGGCCTACTACGATGAGATCGCGGCGGTGCGTGCGGACGATACGACCGAAAGCTTGATCAAGCGCCTCGCTGCGCTACCGCTCATTTATCAACCGGGCGAAGAGTGGCAGTATTCGGCCGCCACCGACGTGGTGGGTCGGCTGGTGGAAGTCATCTCTGGGCAAACCCTTGACGAGTTCTTCAAGCAGCGCATTTTCAAGCCGCTGCAAATGAACGACACGCATTTCTTTCTGGACGACACGCAAGGCGGCCGTCTGACCGCCCAATACACGCCCGGCGAGAACAATAAGATCCAACTGCAGGACCCTGCTTCCGACAAGAGCCGCTGGATCACGGGCAACAAAAAAGTATTTCGCGGCGCAGGCGGACTCATTTCCACGGCGCACGACTACATTCGCTTTCAACAAATGGTGGAGAACGGCGGCGAGCTAGACGGCGTTCGCTTACTCTCGCCGCTTACCGTATCGCTCATGCTGGAGAATCACACCGGCACGCTACCGCTTTGGCTGGCAGGACCCGGCATGGGTTTCGGTCTCGGTTACGCGGTCGTCGTAGATCGCGGTTTGGCGGGTTCGGTGTTTCCGCTGGGCACTGCGATGTGGGGCGGCGCGTATTGCACGCTATCGTGGGTGGATCGACAGGAAAAAGTAGTCGCCGCCGTGTTTACCCAAGTACGGCCTTACAATCACATCAATATCCGCCAGGATTTCGAGAGCACCGTCTATCAAGCGATTGTGAAATAGCATGTGCGAACTAGCGTGAGCGCTTATTATTGGAACGGCCGGATGCACTTCCTAGTAAAAGAAATCTATGTCGGATTGGACTGCGCAAAGAATAGAACAAATGGCACCGGATGCCGCGTCGATGAAGGCCGCGCTCGGTTTGGCGAAGCCTGCACAATGGCAGACACTGGGTCGTAACGAACAGCTTACGTGGGGCGAGTGCAAGGGAAGCGGCGCGAAGCCTTATCAAGTGCGAGTCGACCTAAGCGATGCTGCGTTCAAGTGCAGCTGTCCAAGTCGCAAGCTGCCCTGCAAGCACACGCTCGGCCTGTTGCTCCTATTCGCCAGCAATGCGACGCCACAAGCAGAGACGCCCGAGTTCGTTAAGGAATGGCACGGCAATCGCGCGAAGAGAGCGGAGGCTAAGGCAGCGAAAGCCAGCGCGCCGCCTTCGCCGGTCGACGAACAAGCCCAGCAGAAACGCGCGGCGAAACGCGAGTCGCGCGTGGAATCCGGTCTGCAGTTGCTGGAGTCCGCGTTAGCGGACCTCATCAACCAAGGGCTCGCTGCCGCCCGTTCGCAACCGCCCAGCTACTGGAGTCAATTGGCAAGCCGATTGGTGGATGCGCAGGCGCCCGGTCTTGCACGGCGTGTCGCTGCACTTGGTGATTCGCTGGTCTCGAGCGGTGACTGGCAAAGCATTGCGCTCGCCGAGATGGGACGTCTGCAGTTACTGATCGATGCTTATCAGAAATTACCGGTGCTAGCGCCGGAGTTGGCTGCCGAGGTGCGTAACGCCATCGGCTTTACCCAGGAACAGAAGGAATTATTGAGTCGCGCAGGTGTGCGGGATCGCTGGTTGGTTGCAGGTCGGGAGCAGATCGAAGACGGCAACATGCGTGTGCAGCGGTCGTGGCTGCTGGGAATCGAATCGCATCGCGCGGCACTCCTGTTGGATTTCGCCGTAGGCAATCAGCCGCTTCCCGCTTCGCTGACCGTCGGTCAATGCGTCGACGCCGAACTTGTTTACTTCGATGGGGCGCCGCCATTGCGAGTGCTCGTGAAGGAACGATTCGCCGCACCTACGTTCGATAATCGACTGCCGGAAGGACTGAACGTCGCAAGCGTGCAAGCGCTCTTCGCCGAGCGTCTCACTTGCAATCCTTGGCTCGACCGCTGGCCCGTCGTCGTCGGACCCGCGATCCCCCTCTATCAATCCGACTCGCAGTTCGCGCTTGTCGATTCCGCCGGGCGCCTGCTTTCGATGACGCCCAATTGCCGGCATGGGGAGCATTTACTCGCGGTATCGGGCGGTGAACCTCTGACGGTTTTTGGAACCTACGACGGTCATGCCCTCTTACCGCTGTCGATTTCGACGGCACAACACTTTTTCGGTCTTGGCACGATGCAATCGCTCGCTATCCTCAGTAAGGTCGCCTAAGTGTTGCCGTCGAATCTCAATGAGCACTGGCAGCGCCTCACGGCAGCGGCAACGCTCGGAACAGCGCGTCAAGCGCTTAAAGCCAACGACGCGTGGCCCGACTTCTTGGCGGACCTAAATGGCGAGGCATCGGAGACCGCAGTTACCGCGACGCACTTGCTTCGCGCCGCCGCCGCAACTCATCTCCTCCGACTCGCAGCGCAGCGGTCCACGGCGATGGATGCGACGAAACCAAAACCGGATGGGGTCGAACCACAACCGTTCTGCAGCGAGAACGCGAGTTGGCGGTTAGCGCGCCTACTGACCGGTGATATGCGGTTCTTGGTTCGCGAATGGTGCGAACTGGCCGCGCGCGCGAATAAAGTCTTGGCGCCGCATTGGCTGCCGACTGCCCTGTTGGCCGCCGATAAGGAAGAATTGAGATTCCTGCAACCCGTGCTGGGAATTCGAGCGCAATGGTTGGCGCGACAAAAGACATCCAGCCCCGTAGACAACACGAGCATCGAACCGAACGGCGACTGGCAGCACGGAACGCTGGCGGAACGAGAAGCTTTGTTGATTCGCCTGCGCAGCAATCAACCGGCAAGTGCACGTGCCTTAGTAGAAGAGACATGGGCTACGGACTCACCCGACGCGCGCGTTGCTTTCTTGACCGCCCTGTTGAATGGCCTAAGCACTGACGATGAGCCACTGTTGGAGCGCGCGCTCGACGACAAGCGCAAAAACGTACGCACGGCGGCACTGTCCTGCTTGGTTCGACTCGGACGGAGCGCGCATCAAAAACGCATGATCGATCGAGTTGCGCCGTTGATCGCTTTCGACGCCAATGCAAAGGGCGGACTGCTCGGCATGAAGCGTCTTCCGCAACTCTCCATTACGTTGCCGCAAACTCCCGCGAGCGACGCCGTTCGAGATGGGATCGACCTCAAACCGCCGGCACAACGCAAAATCGGCGAACGCAGTTTTTGGTTGCTGCAAATGCTCTCGACAATCGATCCCGCGTATTGGTCGTCGAAGTACGGAGTGCAGCCGGCCGTCTGGCTCACAGCCATCAGCAGAGCCGACGAAGCTGAACTTCTGATCGAAGCGACCGCGGCAGCCACGATCGCCCACTCCAACAACGAATGGTCTCAAGCGCTGTGCGCGTGGTGGGCAGAGGAACCCAACGAGAAATTGCGCGCTATCGTCCCCTTGCCTCCGTTACTGAGCGTCCTTGCTCCGAACGAACGAAACGAAGCTGCTGTTCAACTGCTGGATAAGCTTGGGCGTCGTAGCACCGAGCTCGCATTCCCTCTGCTTGCCGCAGTCGACGGTAATTGGTCGCCGAAACTATCGCGAGCTGCGCTCGAGACGATTTTAGCGGCGATCAAATCGAACGCCCATCAATGGGCCTACGCGCGCGATGTCCTGCAAGGCTTCGCCATGCACGTGGATACCGCACTCGCCACCGGCATGCTCGATGCCTTGCAGAACGCATGCGTCGATCCCTCGCCGTGGCTGGTGACGATCAAACGATTTGCCGACATCGTCGAATTTAGAAATGCCATGCGCTCGGAACTCCAATGAGCGCTTTCCAAGGAAGTAACCGCGACATGAAACCCCAAGAAAATAACTCCTTAAGACAACCCGCCGAAAATCAGTTCGCTGAAGAACTCGCTGCGCTCGCAAGCATCGACGACAAACAAAAGCCGCCCAGGTGGAAACTGTCGCCCTGGGCGGTAGTGACTTACTTGCTCGGCGGAAAACTGCCGAACGGCGCCACGATTTCGCCGAAGTACGTCGGTCAGAAGCGTCTGATCGAAATCGCCGTGGCAACGCTCGCCACGGACCGCGCACTGCTGCTCTTAGGTCTGCCGGGCACGGCGAAGAGCTGGGTGAGCGAACACTTGGCCGCCGCGATCAGCGGCGACTCCACTCTGCTAGTCCAAGGCACTGCCGGAACGGGGGAAGAATCGATTCGCTACGGATGGAATTATGCGCTGTTGCTTGCGCATGGGCCTTCGCGACAGGCGCTAGTAGCAAGTCCGATCATGCGGGCGATGGAGTCGGGTTCGATTGCGCGGCTCGAAGAACTCACGCGGGTGCCTGCCGATGTGCAAGACACCCTCATCACCGTGCTTTCGGAGAAAATGCTGCCGATCCCCGAGCTCTCAAGCGAAACGCGTGCGCAAAAGGGCTTCAACCTGATCGCCACGGCGAACAATCGCGATCGCGGCGTCAATGAAATGTCGAGCGCGCTTAAGCGCCGTTTCAACACCGTCATTCTTCCGACGCCGGAATCCTTGGACGAAGAGGTTTCCATCGTGCAAATGCGCGTCGCTTCCTTGGGCAAGGCGCTGGAACTGCCAGGCGAACAACCGGCACTCGCCGAAATACGCCGTGTCGTCACGGTCTTTCGAGAATTGCGCGACGGCAAAACGCTCGACGGCAAAGCCAAGTTGAAGTCGCCGAGCGGCACGCTTTCGCCCGCCGAGGCCATTAGCGTGATGAGCAGCGGCATGGCGCTCGCCAGCCATTTCGGCACCGGTGAATTATCGGCTCAGGACGTCGCATCGGGATTGGTCGGGGCAATCATTAAAGATCCCGCCCAAGACACGGTCATCTGGCGCGAATACCTCGAAACTGTCGTGAAGGAACGCGACGGCTGGAAAGATCTCTATCGCGCCTGCCGCGAATTGCTCTAATACCGCGAGACTCATGAGCGAAGTCCATCTTTTTGGGATTCGTCATCACGGCCCGGGCTCCGCGCGGAGTTTGGTGCGCGCGCTCACTGCACTCAAACCCGATATCGTACTTATCGAAGGGCCGCCGGATGCGGACGAGTTGCTCGGCCTTGCATCCGATCCGCAAATCGAACCGCCGATCGCGCTATTGATCTACGCCTCCGACTCTCCTCGCGATGCAGTGCTCTATCCCTTCGCCGACTACTCGCCGGAGTGGCAGGCCATTCAATTTGCTTTGCGAAATAAAATTCCCGTGCGCTTTATCGACCTTCCGCAAGCGCAGCGACTCGCCCGCCCCCCGAGAGAAATCGAAGCGGAAGAAAAGAATGCGCAAAAGGAAAATTCCGAGCTTCTTGCACAGGATCCGCTGCAACCGCTCGCCGCAGCGGCCGGATACAGCGATGCCGAACGCTGGTGGGACGACTTGGTGGAAGCGCGTTCCGGCGACGACACGCAAGTCTTTGCCGCCGTCCATGAAATGATGTGCGCGGCGCGAGAAGCGCTCGTCGAAGCGCCCCGGCGCGACGCCGAGCTCGAAGCGCAGCGCGAAGCCTATATGCGCACCTGCATTCGCGAATCGCGTGCCGGCGGTCATGCGCGCATCGCCGTCGTATGCGGCGCCTATCACACGCCTGGGCTTAGCGACTTGGAGAACGAAAAAGCCGACCGGCTCTTGCTCAAGAATTTACCCAAAACGAAAACACAGGCAGCGTGGGTGCCCTGGTCCTACGAACGACTTTCATTTCACTCCGGATACGGTGCGGGCGTCGAATCGCCGCTTTGGTATGAATTGCTTTGGAACCGCAGTACGGCGCTGGGCGCACAGTGGCTCACTCGCGCTGCGCGCCTCTTGCGCGATGAAGACCTGCCGATTTCCTCGGCGCACGTGATTGAAGCCTGCCGGCTTGCGGATTCGCTAGCGTCGTTGCGATCACGCCCCTTGCCCGGACTTCCCGAATACAACGACGCGGCGCTTTCCGTTTTGGTTAACGGCGACGCCATGCCGCTCGAACTTATTGCCCAACGCTGGCACTGCGGCGATCGCTTGGGAAAAATACCTGAACACTTTCCGGCGTCGCCCTTGCAAACGGATTTGGCTGCGCAACAAAAACGCCTACGGATGCCGCCGAAGGCCGAAGACAAAACCTACGATCTGGATTTGCGCGAGGCCACCGATCGCGAACGCAGCCATCTATTGCGTCGCTTACGATTGCTCGGCATTGAATGGGGCACGCCGGCCCATGCGGGCGGTTCGCAGAAAGGAACTTTCCACGAAGTATGGCAAGTTCGCTGGCAGCCGGATTTCGCAGTGGCGCTGATAGCCGGTAGCCGGTTCGGCCACACCATCGCTCAAGCAGCTGCGACGGCGATTGTCGAACAAGCCGCCACGGCAAAGTCATTGCAGGAATTGGTCGGCTTGCTGGAGAACGGACTCTTCGCTGATCTACCGGACGCCATTCCGGTCCTGGTGACGGCCATCGAAAATCAAACCGCCACGGCGGCCGATATCGCGCAACTCTTGGATGCATTACCTCCATTAGTGAGCGTGCGTCGCTACGGCAACGTACGCAGCACCAACGTAAGTCTGGTTGACGAAATTCTGCGCGGAGCGATCCCGCGAATCCTGATCGCGCTGCCGTCGGCATGCGCCAACCTCGACGACGATGCCGCGCGTGAAATGTGGAAACGTTTGCAAGCCGCGCAGCAAGCGTTAACCGTTCTTGCGGAACAAAGCTATTTGGACGACTGGCACGCGACGCTGGCACGGATGGCGAACAATAGTGCGCTGGCGCGTCTGCTTTGCGGCTACGCCACACGAATTATTTACGACGCACGCAAGCTCGATCGGCAGCAATTGGATCAGCAACTCTCGCTGGAACTGTCGGTCGGCAACGATCCGCTGGCGGCGTCCGCGTGGATCGAGGGCTTTCTCGCCGGCAGCGGCGCACTGCTCGTGCACGACAATGCGCTTCGCGATGCGCTGGACACCTGGCTGCGCGGAGTCAGCGCGGACCATTTCACGCAGGCGCTTCCGCTATTGCGTAGAACCTTCTCGCAATTCCCCTTTCCGGAACGACGCGCCATCGGCGAGCAACTCAGGCGCTCCGGTTCGGTAACCCCTGCGGTTGAAACATCGCAACGACTTGAATATGACGAAACATCGGCGGCCGCCATGCATGCGCTCTTGAAGAGGATTTGGACATCATGAGCGATGACGCGACACTGCAGCGCTGGCGCCTCATTCTAGGCGGCGACCAAGCCGATGGACTTGGCGTATCGTTGAACGCACGCGAGCTTGCGCTCGACCGCGCGCTAACGGCGCTCTACGACTCGGACCGCAAAGGCGGCCTCGGCAGTTCCTCGCCGAACGTAGCGCGCTGGCTCGGCGACATCCGCGAATATTTCCCGGCCAGCGTCGTGCAAGTCATGCAACGCGACGCCTTCGAACGGCTCGACATGCATCGCATGTTGATGGAGCCGGAAATGCTGGAAGCCGTGCAGCCGGATGTACGCTTGGTGGCCAACTTGATCACGTTGTCGCGCATGATTCCGGCCAAGACGCGTGATACGGCGCGCCAGGTCGTGAAACGCGTGGTCGACGATCTCATGCGCAAACTGGCCGATCCAATGCGGCAATCAATTAACGGGGCTCTCAATCGCGCCGCTAGGAACCGCAGGCCCAAGCATCGGGACATCGACTGGTCACGCACGATTCGCGCGAACCTCAAACACTATCAACCAAAATACCGAACCATCGTCCCCGAGATTCGCATTGGGTTCGGCAGGCGCCAGCAGTCCATGCGCCACGTCATCTTGTGCATAGATCAAAGCGGCTCCATGGCGAGCAGCGTGGTGTACTCAGCAATCTTCGGAGCGGTCCTTGCCTCGATGCCGGCAGTAGCGACGTCACTCGTCGTTTTCGACACGGCAGTGGTCGATCTCACCGATCAACTCGATGATCCCATCGATCTGCTGTTTTCCACGCAACTCGGCGGAGGCACCGACATCAACCGCGCCGTGCAGTACTGCCAGCAGTTGATCCGTGCGCCGCAAGACACGATTTTCGTCTTGATTAGCGATCTCTTCGAAGGCGGCGTCGAAGAGGAGTTTCTAAAACGTGCCGCGACACTTTCCGCTGCCGGCGTTCAATTCATTACGCTGCTGGCGCTGAGCGACGAGGGAGCACCCAGCTTCAATGCGCCGCTCGCTTCGCAACTCGCGGGGCTCGGCATCCCTGCATTCGCCTGCACGCCGGATAAATTCCCCGACCTCATGGCAGCTGCCGTGGGCCGTGCCGACATGCGCGATTGGCTCGCGGCGCAGGCCAAGTAGGAAGCGGACAAAGCCGCTATCTCGCCAGCCACATTTTGATCGAGCGCGTCACCAGATCGCTTGCATCCTGCTGCACGAAGTGACCGGACCCCGGAACCGTGACGAGCGTGAGATCCTTCTCCAGCCAATCCCAGGTGTTGTTCAGCGCGCCGGACATGAGCGCCGTGTCGTTCAAACCGTGAATCATGAGCACCGGCATGGTGACTTTCACGAGCGGCGAGGTGTCTTCGACGTAGGGCTCGCGAGGGTAGTTGCGCTTGTAGTAATTGGTCATCGCCTCGAGATCGGAGCGCTTGAACGCTTCGACGTATTTCGCCCGCACAGCGGGTTCCTTCACCCAGAACGCCAGCCGTTCTGGCGACAGCGCCAAGTGAGCGCCCTCTTTTTGGAAGGTGCGTGCGTACTCCGAGTTCTTCACCTGCTCGGGATTGGTTGCAAGCTCACGAGCGATGCCGCGTGGATGCGGCAAGTTCAAGATCACTAGCTTGTCGACGAATTGCGGCGCATGCATTGCCAAGTTCCACGCCACGACGCCGCCCCAATCGTGGCCGATGACGATGGCTTTGTCGCGACCCAGGCTCTTGATCACCGCAATGGCATCACCGACCAAAAGCTTCACGTCGTAGCTCTCGACGCCTTTCGGTTTATCGCTCAGGTTGTACCCGCGCTGATCGATCGCGACGACGTAATACTCCTTCGACAACGCGGCCATTTGATCGCGCCACGTGTACCAGAAGTCCGGGAACCCGTGAATCATGACCATGAGCGGCTTTGACTTCCTGCCGAGCGCTGCGTAGTGAATTTTGACGCCGTTGCTATCGGCATAGCCGTCCGTGACGCGCTTGTCGATGTCGATGTTGTCATGCGCTTCCGAGAGCGCGCAAAACGAAATGACCGAGAGCAAAGCGACAATGAAGCTCTTCATATATTTCCCTCATTAGTTCCGGCACGAACCCGCGGAGCAAAATTTTCAGCAGCAGCGCTTGATGCCGTTCCACTTCTCTTGCTGTCTTTTGACGAAAAACGCGCGCCTATCGAGCAGCGGTTCGCGGGAGTGGCGCTGACGATGATGCGCGCAGTAACGCTCGTAGGCGTCGTCACCGGCGAGTTCGCGCAGCACATTCCAGCCGGCCGCGACTAGATTGCGGATTTCGCGTTTCATGTCCGCACTTCTATCGTCGTCACTTCGACGCTCACTGCAACGCTCGTGACATTCGACTGATACGGCGCTTCGGAATTCGGCAAGACCGGCTTGTTATTCACGACACGTAAACAAACTCGCAACATGTCGAGGATCACGATCCACAGCACCGCCACGAAAAATACCGTCAGCACGGCATCCAATCGCTGGTTGAAAATGAGTTCGGGCGCTACGGCCGCTTGCTTTGCGGGCAAAGTGCCAGCCGCTAATTTCTCGGCCATGCTGTTGGCGCCGGCCAGAAACCCGACGCGCACGTCGGTGGAAAATAATTTTTCCCATGATGCCGTCGTCGTCACGATCGCCAGCCACGCGAGCGGAACACCGGACACCCACGCAAACTTCAGTTTGCCCTGCTTGACCAGCACGCCCGTCGTAACCGACAGCGCGATCGCCGCGAGCATTTGATTCGAGATGCCGAACAAAGGCCAGAGAATGTTCACGCCGCCGTTCGGATCAATCACGCCGATGTACAAAAAGTAGCCCCATCCCGCCACCACCAATGCGCTTGAAATCAACACCGACGGATACCAGCTCGTTTGGCCCATCGGCTTCCACACATAGCCGAGAAAATCCTGGACCATGAATCGGCCCACGCGTGTGCCGGCATCGAGCGTGGTCAAGATGAACACCGCCTCGAACATGATCGCGAAGTGATACCACATCGCCAACAAACCCTGTCCGAACGCGGACGAGAAGATGCTCGCCATGCCCACGGCCAGCGATGGCGCTCCACCCGTGCGCGCGAACAAAGTGCTCTCGCCCATTTGGCCTGCGAGTTCGATCATTTGCTCGACCGATACCGGATAACCCCACGAGGAAATCGTGGCCACGGCGGCTTCTGCCGTGGTGCCGACGATTCCACCCGGACTGTTGATGGCGAAGTACACACCCGGATCGAGCAGGGTTGCCGCAATCAGCGCCATGATCGCGACGAACGATTCGAGCATCATGCTGCCGTAGCCGATCAGCCGTACGTCGGTTTCGCTGCCGATCAACTTAGGCGTAGTGCCGCTCGACACCAATGCATGGAAACCCGAAACCGCACCGCAAGCGATCGTGATGAAGACGAACGGAAAAATTTTTCCGGCGACCACCGGGCCCGTGCCGTCGACGAATTGCGTGAACGCCGGCATTTTAATGTCCGGACTCATGAAGACCACGGCGATCGCTAGAAGCGTCACCGTTCCGAGCTTCAAGAACGTGGAAAGATAGTCACGCGGAGCCAATAAAAGCCACACGGGAAGAATCGCCGCGGTGAACCCATACGCAATGACGAACCACGCAAGCGAGGTGCCTTCCCAATCGAACAGCTTCGCTAGTTCGGGCGAGCCGCTGACCCAACCTCCGGCCGCGACGCCGAGCAGCAAAAGCGCAAGACCGATGAGCGAACCTTCGATGACGCGGCCGGGACGGATGTTCCTTAAATAAATGCCGACCAGAACGGCGATCGGAATCGTCGCGAACACAGTGGCTGTCGCCCAAGGTGAATGCTTCATGGCGTTGACGACGACTAAGCCCAAGACGGCAATCAAAATGATCATGATGGCGATCGTGCCGATCAATGCGGCATAGCCGCCGATGGGACCGAGTTCGTCGCGCGCCATCTTGCCGAGGCTCCGGCCATTGCGCCGTGTCGACAAGAACATCGTGGTCATGTCCTGAACGCAACCGCCCAATACGCTGCCGACCAATATCCAAAGCAGGCCGGGCAAATAACCGAACTGCGCGGCCAGCGTCGGACCGATCAGCGGACCTGGCCCCGCAATGGCGGCGAAGTGATGACCGAATACGATCCACTTGTGCGTGGGAACGAAATCGCGGCCGTCGTTCAAACGAGTCGCCGGTGTCGCTCGCGTGGCATCTGCCGTCAATACGCTCGCCAACACCCAAGCGCTGTAGAACCGATAACCGAGTGCATAGACGCAAACGGCCGCCACGATGAGCCACATTGCGTTGATGGTTTCGCCTTGATGAAGGGCGATGCCGCTCAACGCGTAGGCGCCGAGAATCGCGACGCCGATCCAAAATAACTTCTTCATTGACTCCCCTTCTTTGTGGTCCGCTTCTCCCCCGAGAGCGGATTGTCTAAATCAATGGCCGATCAAAGACCGGTCATTCGGTAGGCGGTTGCGCGGATTCGATCCCTTTCGAGTACAGCACTTTGCCTTCCGGCGTCACGAGTATGGCATCCACGTCGTCGAGCTCGTTATAGATTTGCATCGCTGCTTCGGCACCCAAGACGAACGCGGTCTTGGAAAGACCGTCTGTCCGCGTCGCGGTGGGCGCTAAAACGGTGGCACTGCGAACCTTGCTGGCGGAATGGCCGGTCCGCGGGTCGATGATGTGGTGATACCGCTGGCCGTTTTCGTCGAAATAGCGCTCGTAGTCGCCCGATGTCGAAATCGCCGTATCCTCCAGCGGAATTTTTGCGATCACTTTGCTTTTATCGTCGGGATGGCGAATGCCGATAATCCACGGCTTGCCGAAGCGATCGCCAATGATCCGACTATCCCCGCCTGCGGTCACGATCGCATGAGTAACGCCGCGCGCCTTCAGGATCGCGATGCCGCGGTCGACCGCATAGCCTTTGCCGATACCGCCGAGATCGATCCGCATACCCGTTTGCGCAAACTGGACGGTGCTGTTTTTTTCGTCGAGGACGAGGTGCTTATAGTTGACCCCGGGCAATGCCGATTGAATCTGCTGCTCCGTCGGCTTTTGATGCGCGCGGAAGTCATACATGAATCCCACGCTCGCATAGGTAATGTCGAAAGCTCCGTGCGTAATGCGCGAGTAATCGAGCGCGGTCGACAGCAGCTCGAACAACTCGGCGCCGATCTTCACGGGCCCTTTCGCCGCTTGCGCATTGACGAGCGACACCTCGCTCTCGGGCTTGTAGGTGCTCATGGCAAGATCGATGCGCTCCATTTCTGCAATCACTGCATCGATTGCCTGTTCGCCTGCTTTCTTATCGTCGCCCCAGAGCTCGACGGCAATGCGCGTGCCCATGATTCCATCGACTGTGCGCTTGACCCATTCGGCGTGCGCGGGCGCTGCAGCCAGGCAGAACACAACCAATACGATGCGCAGCATCATGTGGATTCGATCTCTCGTTCGAACCATGCTTCGGCTGCGTGGTCTATCGTATCGCCCTCTTCCCCCTCACCCCAACCCTCTCCCGCGAGGGGAGAGGGAGTGAAGATACCTTCTACTCTTGCCCCCTCTCCCCTTGAGGGAGAGGGTTGGGGAGAGGGGTTGGGCGAAGCGAGAGAAGCAAAGTCAAAGATCCGCGTATCCGCCAAATGCGAGGGCACTGCATTGCGCAACGCGGAGAAAATCGATTCGGTGCGCCCGGGAAATTCCCGCTCCCAACCTTCAAGCATTTGTTTGATCACCTTGCGTTGCATATTGTCCTGCGAACCGCAGAGCTTACAAGGAATGATGGGAAATTCGCGCGCGGTCGCATAGCGCTCGATATCGCGTTCGGCGACATAGGCGAGCGGGCGAATGACGATTTGCCGCCGATCCTCCGATTGTAATTTGGGCGGCATCGCCTTGAGTTTGCCGCCGAAGAACATGTTCAAGAACAGCGTTTCGACAATGTCGTCGCGATGATGGCCGAGCGCAATTTTAGTCACGCCGTTCTCGCTCGCGTAACGATATAACGCACCGCGCCTGAGCCGCGAACACAGACCGCACATCGTCTTGCCTTCCGGCACCACTCGCTTCACGACGCTATAGGTATCTTGCTCGATGATGTGAAACGGAACGCCCAGCTGCGTTAAGTACTCGGGCAAAACGTGCGCGGGAAAGCCCGGTTGCTTCTGATCCAAGTTCACTGCGACCAGTTCGAAATTGACCGGGGCGCTTCGTTGCAGCGACAGCAACACGTCCAACAACGTGTACGAATCCTTGCCGCCCGACAAACACACCATGACCTTGTCGCCGGCTTCGATCATCTTGAAGTCGCCGATCGCCTTGCCCACGTCGCCGCGCAAACGGGCTTGAAGGCGTTTGAAATTGTTGGAAAGAATGACGGACATGATCTATCGGCCCCTGAGCCCCACTAGGGCGTGAAATGGGGCGGAATTCTAACTCTTGTCTGGCTAGTAGCTAGCGCCTAGTAGCTAGCAGCTATTCTTGCAGATACTTTCCTTCCACATAACGCAGCCAGGCGTTCGCCGACAGCGGTTTGCCCGTTGCGTTCTTGATCAACTCCGGTGTCCCCACTTTGCTGCCGAACCCGTGAACGTTGTCGCGCAACCATTGAAACAGCGGCGCAAATCGGCCGTTAGCAATGTCGTCATCCAGGGTCGGGCAGTCGCTGCGCAGGCGGTCGTGGAGTTGCGCCGCAATCATTGCGCCCAACGCATAGGAGGGAAAATAGCCGAAAGCGCCGCCCGCCCAGTGAATGTCTTGCAGGCAACCGTCGGCGTCACCCGTCGGTCGCACGCCGAGGCGGCTTTCCATCGCAGCGTTCCACGCCGCAGGCAGCTCGGCAACGCGCAAACTGCCGTCGAGAATTTTTTGCTCGAGTTCGTAACGCAAGATCACGTGCACGGGATACGTCAGTTCGTCGGCCTCGACGCGAATCAAACTGCGGCGGACTCGATTCAACAGTAAATAAAGATTCTCCGTGCGCCACTCGGGCCCGCTCACGCCGAAGTGTTTTTCCAGGAGCGGCTGCAGATAGCGGAGAAAAGGCCGGCTCCGCCCGATGATCATCTCCAGCAATAGCGACTGACTTTCGTGCATCGCCATGCCGCGATCGTGTCCGACCGGTTGCGTACGCCACGACTCCGGCAAACCGAAGTCGTACATCGCATGACCGGTTTCGTGAATGACGCCCATCAACCCGGACAGCGGATTGCTTGGACTAAAATGCGTCGTGACTCGAATGTCGCCCGGAATGCCGCCGGTAAAGGGGTGTTCGCTTTCGTCCAAGCGCCCGCACTCGAATTGAAAACCCAGCGACCGCATGACATCGAGCGCCAATTGCCGTTGTTTAAGCGCGGTCACCTTGCCGGTCAGTTCGAGCGGCGCAGTCTTCGACTGCAATTCGATCGACCTTTGAATGAGGCTGGGCAACTTGCGAGTCAGTGCCGTAAAAATCCGGTCGATCTCGACCGCGGTCAACCCGGGACTGAACTCATCGATAAGGGCATCGTACGGTTCGAGGTGGAGCGCTTTACCCAGCAAACGCGCTTTGTCGCGGACCAAACCGACCACTTCCTCGAGATGCGGAGCGAACAACGCAAAATTATTCCGTTGCTTGGCTTCCACCCAATGGACTTCGGCACTCGACTTCGCTTTCGCCAGTCGTGCGACCAGCGATTGGGGAGTTGCAATCGCATGATCTCGAGCACGGCGCATTTCGCGCAGATTTGCGAGCCTCCAATCGTCGAGTCCGCTAGTGCTCGCCTCGGCGCGCTCCAACAAACGCGACACCTTCGGCGAAGTCAGCAGCGCATGACTTTCGATATCGAGCGCAGCCAATTGGTCGCCGCGCAAATCGGCGCTGCCTTTCGCCATCATCACTGCCGCGTCCCAATGAAGAATGCTGCTGGCCCCGCGGAATGCGAATAGACGGCAAAACGTTTGCTCGAGCTGCTGATAAGGAGACTGCGCCATAAAAATAGCAAGACAAGAAAACTTCACATTCGAAGCGGTGCTGGAACCATCACGAAGGTGAAATTGTATCGCGGTGCAATGCAATTCATCGGCATTGTCCGTAAACGCCTACAAGGCCGTAAGACGACGACCGAGTGATCCATGCCGTGCTGCGCAAATGCCTATCCATTTCAATAGTGGATGCATGCAAGCGAAGAACATTAAGCCAATTTAATCTGCTTTAAGAGAAACTCCGGAGTTTTAACGAACTCTGATCATGTAATCTCCCTCCTCAGACAGCGTTCGTTCTCCCCCTTTTGGAACGCTGGAGCACTCGCCGGAGATCGCTAATGCAATCTCCGGCGCTTTTTTTTGTGCGATGCTTTTTGTTGCGATCGATATATTTTGTTGCGATCGATCGGACTCCTGTCACGACGATCGCGAGAAAAGCAAAAATGCGATTTTCGCTTTTCTCCGCTGCCGTCGAGGCGACGGCAGCGGGACCCTTCCATGGGTCTTATTGCTGCGCTCGCTTCGAGATCTTTTCGCTATTCGCTAAGCTGGTAGCCCGCGCCGCGCACCGTGTGAATTAGAGGCTGTGCAAAACCGCGATCGATAGCTTGTCGCAGACGACTCATATGTACGTCGACTACGTTGGTTTGCGGATCGAAATGCATGTCCCAAACTTGTTCGAGAAGCATCTTGCGCGTCACCACTTCGCCAACGTGGCGCATCAAAAAGACCAAAAGATCGAATTCTCGCGAAGTAAGTTCGATATCCCGGTCGCCGCGACATACGCGCCGTTGCACAAGATCGACGCTCAAGTCGCCGACACTCAGCCGAATCGGAAGCGGCATGCTTTGCGAGCCACGTCGCAACAGCGCTTCGATACGCGCGAGCAGTTCCGTGAATGCATAGGGCTTCGGAAGATAGTCGTCGCCGCCCGCTTTCAAACCAAGCACGCGGTCGTCGACATCGCCGAGCGCGCTTAGCATCAAGATGGGCGTGTGCACGCCTCGCTGCCGAAGCGTCTGCACGATGGTGAGCCCGTCGAGACCGGGCAACGTGCGATCGGCGATGATCAGATCCCAAGGCTGGCCCAGCGTGTCTCCATCCAGAGCACGCTCCAGCCCACGTCGTCCGTCCGCGGCGTGTTCCACCTTATATCCGGATTCTTCCAGAGCCTCGCAAACCAGGCGCGCGGTTTCGAGATCGTCTTCGATGAGCAGCAGAGTCATGCCGGGAGTGTACGCCTAGCGAAACACGGTTCAAGTCCGAAGACTCGAGGCTTAGCGGCCTGCTGAAAAAGCATTTTCAACAGGCTAAAGCAACGTCAATCTTTGCCATCGTCCGTTACGCCCAGCGTACGTTCGTGTTCGGTGAGCCGTTCGCACCATTGATCGAGCTGCGCATATTCGGTGGCGTAGGTCTTACGAAAATTTTCGTAGGCGGAACGCGTACGCCATTCGTCGAGGGTGACGAATCGATAAGGATTGTGAGTGCAGCGAAAGAATTCGGTGCCGACGAAGTCTTGGCTCTTGCGAAAAAACTTCACCCACAAGCCGTCGGGACCGTAAACCTGTTCGAACTGCTCAAGCTGCTCCGGGCGAGCGTCGAACGACCACGCGATGCGATACATAAATTCGTCCCGTCTCCAAATAGCGTAGCGTGAATGATAGGCATGTCGACGCATAAAGGCATTGGCGTGCGTACGATTCGAAGCGGGCCAAAGCCTCAAATCCGCCCCGTGCGGCTTTAGGTCAAGTCGATTTCGCTTCGGATTTTTCGATCGTCATGACGAGGGATCGCCAAACGGCCGTTCGACAATGACCCCGCCGGCGCCACGTGAATTCGGGGCATCTCCTTCGGGAGATGCAAAGCAAACTTCCAGCGACCCATCCAATTCCTTCTATATCAGTCACTTACCAGCCATCCTCGCCTTTCTGCACACCACCTCGATAGAAAGATTTTGCGGGCCGGCCTATGTGCATCGAACGCAAAGCAATATGGGTTGACCGCCAAGGTCGGCTAGAATTCGCGCCCGATTTTCAATCCGCGTCAACAGCGCCGTTTTTTAGGAGTGCAGATTCCCATGAAGAGTCCCGTCAATGTCGCGATCACCGGAGCCGCCGGACAAATTGGTTACGCGCTGGCGTTTCGCGTCGCATCCGGTCAAATGCTCGGTCCCGATCAGCCGATCAATCTGCACTTGCTCGAAATCACGCCGGCACTCGGCAACCTGCAAGGCGTCGTCATGGAATTGAATGATTGCGCCTTCCCGACATTGAACAAAATCGTCGCGACCGACGATGCGAAAGTCGCCTTCAAAGACTGCAACGTCGCCCTGTTGGTCGGCGCACGCCCACGCGGACCTGGGATGGAGCGAAAAGATCTGTTGCTTGCGAACGCGCAGATTTTCTCGGCGCAAGGCAAGGCGCTCGACGCCGTCGCCGACCGCAATGTGCGCGTACTCGTCGTCGGTAACCCGGCGAACACCAATTCCTTGATCGCACAACGTAACGCACCGAACTTGAATCCGCGTAACTTCACCGCGATGGTGCGCCTCGATCACAACCGAGCGCTGTCGCAGCTGGCTGAGAAAACCGGTGCGCACACCACGCAAATCAAGAAAGCCATCATTTGGGGCAATCACTCCGCCACGCAGTACCCCGATCTGCATCACGCCACGGTCAACGGCAAGAGCGCTCTGTCGCTGGTCGATCAGACTTGGTATGCGGACACCTTCATTCCCGTGGTTCAACAGCGCGGCGCGGCCATCATCAAAGCGCGCGGTGCTTCCTCGGCGGCCTCCGCCGCTTCTGCCGCGATCGATCATGTACGCGACTGGGTACTTGGCACCGCGGACGGCGATTGGACCAGCATGGGCGTTCCCTCGGACGGCAGTTATGGCATTCCGGCCGGCGTCATCTACGGTTATCCGGTCACGTGCAAAAACGGCGAATACCAAATCGTTCAAGGCCTTTCGATTAACGACTTCAGCCGCAAGCGCATGGATGCCACGCACAAGGAACTGCTCGAAGAGCGCGACGGCGTGAAAGAGTTGATCTAGCGGCCCGTTGAAAAGCGCTTTTCAATAGGGTGCTAGATCATCGGTCCAAGGATGGACCGACGAAATCATGCACATCTGTGCCTGATTTCGGGAGCGCTGCGAAAACCACGTTTTTCGCAAGCGACGTTAAAAAGCGGCAGGAGCCCTTTTTTATAACCTGCTTCGCTCATCGAAAGTCTGATAAAACGCGGGCTGCCTAAGAAATTAGGCGGCCCGTTTTCGTATCTGCGTCGGATTTTCGGTTCGATATAGCGGTAACGGCGCCACTTTCGTCGAGCCATGGTGACTGTGCGCTATAGTGTGCACGAACTTCTTTCAGCGAGGTTAGGCCGTGGCGAGCATAGCGTGGATTCTTTTCTTTCTAGCCGGCGCATTCTTCTTCGCTTATCGCCGCGCGTCCCTTGCAACCGCCACCCTTGCTTACGGCGTTGCGATCTTGGCGTATTTCGCAATCGGCGATGCCGGCCTCGTTTGGAAAACGTTTTTACTCCTTGTACTGACCGGGTTGGTGCTGCTGAATGTCGACGCCTTCCGCGTACGCTACATCACGCGACCCTTCTTGCGCGTTTATCGACGGCTGCTGCCCTCGATGTCGAGCACGGAGCGCGAAGCGCTGGAAGCCGGCACCGTATGGTGGGACGGCGAACTTTTCACCGGCGGCCCAAACTGGGAGAAATTGGCGGCTGCCAAGAAGCCCCAACTGAGCGCCGAAGAACAGGCCTTTCTCGACGGGCCGTGCGAAGAGCTTTGCCGGCTCGTCGACGACTGGGACACGACCCATGTGCGCGCCGACCTGTCGCCGAAGGTGTGGGAATTCGTGAAGACCAAAGGGTTCTTCGCGATGATTATTCCGAAGCAATACGGAGGCCTCGGTTTTTCGGCGTACGCGCATTCTTGCGTACTCGTAAAACTGGCGAGCCGCTCCGCCGTCGCCGGTTCGACAGTTGCCGTCCCCAATTCGCTGGGGCCTGCAGAGTTGTTACTTCACTACGGAACCGACGAGCAGAAAAATCACTACCTGCCGCGACTCGCACGCGGCGACGAAATTCCCTGCTTCGCCTTGACGGGCCCGCGTGCCGGTTCGGATGCGGCGTCGCTGCCGGACACGGGCATCGTTTGCAAAGGCATGTTCAACGGCCAGGAAATCGTCGGCATTAAACTCAACTTCGCCAAACGCTACATCACACTCGCACCCATCGCCACCGTCATCGGGCTCGCGTTCAAACTCTTCGATCCGGACAAATTATTGGGTGGTCAACAAACCGACTATGGAATTACGTGCGCACTGATTCCGCGTGGAACTGCCGGCGTCACAATAGGGCGTCGTCACTTTCCCTTGAACGTGCCCTTTCAAAACGGCCCCATACAGGGCCGCGACGTCTTCGTGCCGCTCGACTACATCATCGGCGGCGCGAAAATGGCGGGACAGGGATGGCGCATGCTGGTCGAGCAGTTGTCAGTCGGTCGCTGCATTTCGTTGCCCTCCAACGCCACCGGCGCTTCGAAGGCGGCGGTTTACACGTCGGGCGCCTACACGCGCGTACGGCGTCAATTCTCCACGTCGGTCGGCAACTTCGAAGGTGTGCAGGAAGCGCTCGCGCGCATCGTCGGTTACACCTACATCATGGATGCCGCACGATCGGTCACCGCCGGCGCTATAGATGGGGGCGAGAAACCTTCCGTACCTTCCACCATCCTCAAGTATCACTGCACGGAGCTAGGCCGGAAAGTTGCCAATGACGCCATGGACGTGCACGGCGGCAAAGGCATCTGTATGGGACCGAAAAACTACCTGGCGCGCGGCTATCAAGTCGTGCCGGTAGCCATCACCGTGGAAGGTGCGAACATTCTGACGCGCAGCTTGATGATCTTCGGACAAGGCGCCATCCGCTGCCATCCGTTCGTGCTCAAGGAAATGAATGCGGCGCGCGAAAAAGACAAGCAGAAAAGCGTGAAAGAATTCGATGCAGCGTTATTCGGCCACATCGGCTTCACGCTCAGCAATGCGGTTCGCTCATTGATCATGGCGTCGACGCTCGCGCGATTCTCGTACGTGCCGGAATCCGGCCCGACCAAGCGCTACTACCAGCACATCAACCGCTTCAGCGCTTCGTTTGCTTTCGCGACCGACGTGGCCATGCTGACGCTAGGCGGCTACCTCAAGAAAAAGGAAAGCCTGTCGGCACGCCTGGGCGACGTGCTCTCGTACATGTATCTCGCGTCGATGGCGTTAAAGCACTTCGACAATCAAGGCCGCCGCGAAGAAGACCTTCCGCTGGTCGAATGGGCGTGCCGCACCTTGCTGTATCAAGCGCAAGAGCAACTGCATGGCGTACTGCAGAACTTCCCCAATCGTTTCATCGCCGCGTTCATGCGTGCAATTATTTTCCCGCGCGGACGCACGTATTCCGCACCCGGCGATCAGCTATCGGCGCAACTGGTGGCGGGCATCATGGTGCCGAGCGAAACGCGTGAACGCCTCACCGACGGTGCCTACAAGACGCTTGAACCTACTAATGCCCTCGGGTTACTGCAAGAGGTCTTGGTCATGGCGCAAACGACGGAACCGCTCGAACGAAAATTAAGAGTCGAGGGCGTGAAGACCGGGAAAATCACCGCTCTCGATCTGCCGCATCAAATCGATCAAGCACAGTCGCTCGGCGTCCTGACGTCGCAGGAAGCGGATCTGCTACGCGACTACGATCGCAAGGTAATGAACATCGTCAACGTGGACGACTTCGATACCCGCGACATGGCGGCTGGTCCCGCCGCGTGAGCTAGCGGTGCGCTAACGTCAGAGTAATGGTTTGATCGGCAGGGCTTGCCAAAAGCGCACTTTGCTCCGCTTAGCGAACGAGGCGTATTGATCCGGGTCGTCCGTCGCGGCGTTCCAACTGTTGTTTGGCTGCATATCGACCTGAATTGCCCTCTCAACACGGCGTGCAATCTCATCGCTGTAGATAACCGCACCGACTTCCGTATTCAGATTTTCAGAACGCGGATCGAGATTGAAGGTACCGATGAACACGATCCCGGAGTCGATCACCATGGTCTTGGCATGCAATCCAAACGTGGCGTCGCCGTGTGCGGCCGGCAAGCTTTGTACTAACTCGCCGGCGCGCGCGCGGCGTTGTTCAGCCGCATTCGGCCGGTATTCGAAAATCCCGATACCCATTTCGAGAAGATCGTCACGCTGATTCCGATAGCCTGCGAAGGCCTGCAAGTTATCCGTCGCGGCGAGCGAGTTCGTATTGATACGGATGCCGACGCCGCGCTTGATGGTTTGCTTGAAGAGTTCAAGCGCCTTGCCCGACGGGACGAGGTACGGCGATTGAATGACGAGATTCTTCTTGGCGTCGAAAACCAATTGACGGAGCGCGCGACCGCTGCGGCCGCCGCCGCTCAGTCCCGAATCCGGCGAATTCTTGCCGGGGACATCACACACGAAATCGACCCGCCCCCAAACCGCCGTGCCCATAAGGCGCGCGAAGGCAATATCGGCCGTCTCGATCGCTTCGCGTACGCTGGTTGAAAAGTTACTCGGTTGAGCGGCGTACGAATGCAATCGTTCATGCACCACGCGCGTATCTTTTTCAGCGAGCCGCCGATCCTCATAAATCGTTTCCACCGGCACCGACAAATCGCTCCGCCAAAATCGTTCGAAGCTGGCGGTAATGGACTTAACGACGACTCCCGCCAGCAGCACGTCGCGATCGCGAAAATTGTACTTGGGATGATAATCGTAGTACTCGGCCGCCATATTGCGGCCGCCGGTAATCGCAACTTTCCCGTCGACGACGAACGTCTTGTCGTGCATGCGCTGATTCACGCCGCGCAGATCGGTGACGGCATTCCAAAGGCGTTTATGCAAGGGCACGCCGACCGATATCTTGGGATTGTAAATGCGAATGTCGAAATTCGGATGCTGCGCGAGGGCAAGCAGTGAGTCGTCGGGCGCATCGACCAACAGGTCGTCGACGATTACACGCACCTTGACGCCTCGGTCGGCCGCTCGCAGCAAGGCTTCCGCGGCAAGGATGCCGATGTTGTCGGTGCTCCAAATGAAATACTGTACGTCGATGCTGCGCTCGGCGTGATCGGCCAACCAGGCTCGAGAGAGCAACGCTTCCTCCGCACTATCGAGCACATAGGCACCGCTCTGATCTCGATGTGCCGAAATCTGGGCGTCGATATAAGACATCGAGGTGTCGGGCGCAGCCCACAACGACCGTGGAGCACAAATAACGACCGCGATCAGGATCGACAACGGTCTGCGACCGGCGCTGCGCATCATTTCCATCCTCCGCTTCGGTCTCCCTGGTAGTTCTGCCGCCTGGATGCAGGAAGCATGGGAAACAAGCTTCGCTCGTCTACTCCCGCATCCCGACGCCTCTATTCATCAACCAAATGCAGATGGCGAACAAGGAACCCGCAGCGCCGAGCATGATGGCATACGCGATGCCCACGTCGACGTCGCTGACTCCGAGGAATCCGTAACGAAACGCGCTCACCATGTAGAGGATCGGATTGCTATGCGAAAGCGCTTCGGCCCAATCGGGCAGCATGGCGATGGAGTAGAACACGCCGCCTAAGTAAGTCAGCGGCGTGAGCACGAACGTCGGAATCATCGACACCTGATCGAAGTTCTTGGCGAACACCGCATTGATCATTCCGGCCAAGGAAAAAATAATCGACGTGAGCAGCACGGCCGAAACCACGACCCACCAATGAGCGACGTGCAAGGAGGTAAACGTCAGCGAAATGATCGTCACGACCGCGCCGACCATCAAGCCGCGAACGATTCCACCGCACATGTAACCGCATACGATCAACCAGTTCGGCAGCGGCGACACGAGCAATTCCTCGATATGCTTACCGAACTTCGCGCCGAAGAACGACGACACCACGTTGCCGTACGAATTGGTGATGACGTTCATCATGATGAGGCCGGGGGCGATGAACTGCATGTAGGTGAAACCGCCCATGTCGCCCACACGGCGACCGATCAGGCTGCCGAAGATGATGAAGTACAAAGTCGCCGTGATCGCGGGCGGCACGATAGTCTGTCCCCAAATGCGAACGATGCGCCCGTACTCGCGAAGGACGAGGGTCTTGAAACCGGTAACTCGTGTTTGCGCCGTCATACTTAATTGAATGTCACTTGCCGTTCGCCGTTGTGCCGTTCGCCGCTGCCTGGGCGCCGCTCTCCACCAACCGCATGAAGAGCTCTTCGAGACGGTTTGCCTTGTTACGCATGGAAATCACTTCGATCCCCTGCGCCGACAGCGCACTGAAAATGTCGTTGATGTTTTGATCCTTGGAGGATTCGATTTCCAGGTTGTGGTCGTCCACGCGCGTCACCGCATAGCCCGGCAACGCCGGCGCGGTCGCTATGGGATTGCGCGTATTGAAGACAATGGTCTCGCTTTGCAATTTACGGAGCAGCGTGCCCATGCCTTCGTTCTCGACGATCTTGCCCTTGTTGATGATCGCGACGTGGCGGCACAGATTCTCGGCTTCCTCGAGGTAGTGCGTCGTCAAAATAATCGTGGTGCCCGCCTTGTTGATGTCTTGCATGAATTCCCACATCGAACGCCGCACCTCGATATCGACGCCGGCAGTGGGCTCGTCGAGAATCAGAAGTCTTGGCTCGTGGATCAAGGCGCGGGCAATCATCAAGCGCCGCTTCATGCCGCCGGAGAGCGAGCGCGAAACCGCGTTGCGCTTGTCCGACAGTTGCAATTTATCGAGGTATTTGTCGATACGTTCCCGCGCAATACGGCGTGGAATCCCATAAAAGCCGGCCGAGTTGGTGAGGATCGTCGAGACCGTTTCGAATTGATTGAAATTGATTTCCTGAGGCACGAGTCCAATGCAGGACTTCGCCACTTCGAGTTCCTGGTCGATGTCGTGGCCGAATACCTCGACCTTTCCGCTCGTTTTGTTGACGAGCGACGTCACGATACCGATCGCAGTAGTTTTACCCGCGCCGTTCGGACCAAGCAGCGCAAAGAAATCGCCTTCCTCGACATCGAGATCGATGCCTTTGAGCGCCTGAACTCCGTTCTTGTAGGTTTTGACGAGTTGCCGAAAGGAAAGTGCTTTCATACGCAGGCGGTGGCACGCAACGGAAAATACCATTCAAGCAATCTTGTCGCGGGACCGTCAAGTGCTCCTAGATGCATGGGAAAGCGCGCGCGCAGAAAGCGGCGCTAACCAGCTCCGAGCCTTCGGGTCGGACACAAATGGAAACGCCGACACGATTAACCGTGTCGGCGTTTCTTACTCGGCTTTATCTACCCGGCTGAGGAAACCCAGCCGAAGCACATACCGTTACCAGCGACGTTGACCGCCACCGCCGCCGCGGTTGCCGGCCGGCTTGTCTTGCGCTTCATTGACCTTGAGCGGGCGACCGCCCATGTCTTGGCCGTTCAGGCTCTGAATGGCCCGAGCGGCATCGGCGCGGGGCATTTCGACGAAACCGAAGCCGCGCGGACGACCCGTTTCGCGATCGTTGATCAAAGCGACCGATTCGACCGTGCCATGCTGCGAAAACAGCTCTCGGACGGCATTTTCATCGGCGGTAAAGGGCAAATTGCCCACATAAATCTTACTCATAACAATACTCACTAAAAAATGCGATTCGGGGCTTCTGAATTTATGCAGGCGCCGCGAATCCGACAAACGACAGCAATCCGTGGTAGCCGCTGGCTGCATAGAATCAGCGAGTGGGGTCCGAACAGTCTGTCACCTGGTTCGAGGCAGTTCGGATTTGAGACCTTTTGGCGGGGGAGGCGCAGACAGCGCATGCCAAAAGCAGACAAAAGAGAAAGGTCGCGAGCCGGGGCGCACTATACAGGCAGTTCGGGGTTTCGGGCGACGAAATCCAAAAATATATATCTGCCGCACATAGTCTATTTAGGCGTCATTTGGGCGGCCTTCAGGTTAATGTGCGCCATGGCTACCTATGCAAGCAATGTCCGCGCCGCCGAAGCCGCGCAGGATCAACCCTATCTCCTGGCTTCGATTACGCAATCGACTTCACCGACCGATACCGACGAAGCAGACTGGTTTCGTTATGTGATCAACCAAGGTCATAATCAAATTGTGGGCTATCGCCGCGGGAATCCGCAAAGGGTTCGCGAGGATGTGGATCTCCTGGTCGACCAGCTCAATTCGCGCCGCACCGTGAAATCCGGCCGCAAGCACATTTCCCTCGGCACTTCCGGCAACAAACCCGCGCCTTGATTCACTGGGATCGGCCGATAGCGCTATGCGCTTCGTAGCCGCTGTTCTTCCTGAACTTGCTCCAGCGACAATCCGGTTTGACTCGCCACTACTGCCAATAGCGGATGGTGCACGGCGCTCGGCAATCTTAGTGCGTGAATATGCTCCCAGATTCGAATGCGCCGCCCGGGCGAATTTTGCACTGAGCTCTGTTCGCGAAGCCGTTGTCGCCGGCTTTCGAAAACCTCGACTTGCTGGCGAGCAATGCGTTCGCGGTATTCGGCGACCGATTCGCTTGAGAGCCTAAGCAAAAAATCCCGTTCTTTCTCGTGTGCAGTATTCGGCATACGCTCTCCCGCCAAAACGCCACTCTATTCCTTATTTGGCGAGCGCGTGCCCCTATTTCCCCTCTTTCGAGATCTTTCCGTTAACCGGGGCCCTTGTTGGTGACGGCCGCTCGCAACTCGCGCAATTTCTTCTTCACGATCGCGGCATTCTCCGGCCCGATGCGGAGTAGCGTCTTTTGTCCCGCGGAGAGCGCCTCCAATTGCGGATCGGCAAATTCGTAAAGCACATTGGGCTGCACGACTTGGATCGGTGCTTGGACATTCGGTGTCGCCAGCAAGTGATCGATCACTTCAACCAATCGATTGTTGAAATAACCGGTGGGATAGCCGAGATCGACGTACGCTTGCTGCAATAAAGGATAGACGCGGAAATACGCAGCAGCCAGCGTTTGCGGATCGACCGCTTCGACCAGCTTCACCGCAGTCGCATAGCGCGTTGCATTGTCGGCAGCGATCGATTGACCGCCCTCTGGACCTGCAACTTTGAATTTCCCCTGAATGGGCTTAATGGGTTTCAAGCGTTCGGCAAGTTTCTTGCGCGGCAAGTTATCGATCGTCACGACCACATGGCGAGCGATGTCCGTCTTCACGAGCAACGATTGGACCGCGTCCGCACCCAGCAACGAGGTGAATAAATCGGCAAACAACGTGTCGCTGTCTTCGAGCAACGGCAGCGGCGGCGCAGCCGTATTTGCCGACGGCACAGGGTAATTTGGAGCAGGTTCGGTAGGTGTTTCAGCGACCGGTGGAGGAGCTGTTTCGGCTTCTTCGTGGGGTTTCGGCCATAAGAAATAGGCCGCCGCTCCTATTGCCACGACGGCGACCGCCCCGATAACGATTTTGTTCTTCGATTCGGATTCGTTCATACCATTCCCCTTTAATCCAGCCACGGACAACCTTACCTCTAGCGGATCTGAAGCGCCACACTTCTCGGGAAGGTCTTATTGGTTTGCATGTCGTCATGCTCGGCTTTCGTTCTCCCACTACCGGAAGCGGTTCACGGTCGTCGCAATGTCCTAGGAAGCACCCGAATCCATGAGCAGAACGTCACAAGAATTCCGTCTGTCTGGAATTGCAGACGGGACATTTTTAGATCTCCATCGCAATTCGATTCGCGGGTTGCTGCTTCCGTCAACGCGAGAGATGGGCGGGCGTTGCTCCTCTCAACCGCCGCAATTTTTGGCGTGACTCTTGAGGTGATGATCATGCGTACTCTCGATACCAAACGTGCCTGCAAGTCGTTCAACGCACCCGTCTATAGCTTCGATACCGATTCAACGCTGGAGCGTGTAATTCGCGATCCGCTGTCGGTGCTTCTCGGCCGCAGTTCGCTCAGCGTGCAAATCGAAGCAGGTAGCAACGATCCTTACAATCGCGTCGGACGCTTCGCCGCTACGGCGCGCAAATAAACTTGCGCGACAGCCACTAATCGAGCCACCTGCGCTAAGATCGACCGCGACGTTCGATTGACGGAGACCGACATGCAACGAGCCCCACACATTTTGTCGTCGGCAACCATTCTGACCTGCTTCGTCGCTGGACTCGTGCTATCGGCTTGCAAGCAATCTGAAGCACCCATAGCTTCGGCGCCGGACGAAGCCGCCAGCGAGTTGAAGTGGGCGCGCGCAGCGTTGGAGAGAAATCCTGAACTCAAGGTTATTTCAGTCGACAAGGAACGGAATTCGATCAAAGTGATGATCAAAGCGTCGGGCGAAACGACCAACCTGACACCGGGCGAACTCGCCGCGCTCCCCATCGGCGATTTGGTGGCATTGACGAATTCCGTCAATGCCGCGCACGACGCAGCTGCTTCCAAAGTCGTCGAGGAATCCATTCCAGTAACGCCGCCGCCGGAAAATGAAGCGGCAGCGACGATCGCTCCGCCGGCCAACTCGTCAGCTAGTGCGCCGACCGCCACGGACTACAAGATCGAGCGCCAAGACGGACGAGTACGAGTCAGTGGGCCAGGCATGAACATCGAGGCGACCAATTCGAACGGTCAACCACCGGCACTCGGCGGTCGGCAACGGTTCGACGAACCCATTATTTGCGAAGGGCCGCGGATGCTGCATCTCGACCATCGCCGCCTAAAAATCGACGGCGACGCCATCATTGCCCGCGGCGGTTGCGAATTGCATCTGACCAACAGCGAAATTAGCGCGACCGGAACGGCCATCGTCATTCAGGACGCGACCGTCCATATTGGCAATAGCTTGGTACTCGGCGGCGCAGCGTCGTTCGATGCCGGCCCGGAGGCAAAGCTCTTTATGCAGAACACCCGTTTCACCGGCACCGCTCGCCGCGACGCGGCGGCGAAAATTACCGACCAGGGCGGAAACTTCTGGCGATAGCCATTGACCTCGCATAGCCATTGACCTCGCAATGCGGAAAGAAACGCAAAGCACGGCCCCGTCATGACGGACGCAGCGGTTCAGCAAGTTGTCAGCATCGTTCCTACAGTATGATGCGCCGGCTACGTCTATCCTTGAGGGCAGGATCTTAAGTTATGCGAAAAAGTCTATTTAGCATTCCAATCGCGCTGGCATTCGCCGCGACGACCCATGTCGCTATCGCTCAAATGCCCGTGCCGTCCGCTTGGGTTGAAGGACAGCATTACTTCCTGGTCAAGCCCGCACAACCCACGTCGGTTGCCCCCGGCAAAGTCGAGGTGACCGAAATATTCTCGTACGGCTGCCCCGCCTGCTATCGGTTCTACACCACGATCGACAGAATAAAGTCCGTATTGCCGAAGAATGCGGAAATGACGTTTCTACACGCGTCTTGGAGCACCAGCGAGTCCTGGCCTCTTTTTCAACGGGTTTTCCTGACGGCGCAAGCGCTCGGCGTCGCCGAAAAAGCGCACAACGCGCTATTTCGCGCCATTTGGGAAACCGACGAACTGGCGGTTGCGGACCGCAGCACGAATAGAATCAAGAGCACTCCGCCGACGATAGAACAGGTTGCAGCGTTCTATGAGCGGACCACCGGCGTCAAGAAAGAGGAGTTCCTGAAAGTCGCGAAATCGTTCTCCATTCAAACCAGGATCAATAGCACGGAAAGCGCCATCAAAGCATTACGGGCCGATCAAACGCCGACCATGGTCGTCAACGGCAAGTACCGTTTTACCGAATCTTCCGCAGGTGGATTGGAGCAAATCATCGCGCTGACCAAATTCTTGGTTGCCAAAGAAAGCCCGGCCTCTAAAGAGAGTCCAATTTCTAAAGAAAGAAAGTAGTCGAATAACCAGAAACCCGGCACTGTTTTTTAACTAGCGCCGGGTGTACCTTCGTCGATACCCATCCTATTGGAGGCAACTCATGGCGAAAGCGAAAGCTCCTGCGAAAAAAGCCCCCGCA
>CAZQYC010000003.1:0-102073 GCA_964597495.1 uncultured Steroidobacteraceae bacterium
GCGAGAGAAGTTGCAGCGCTATTTGGAGAAGAAGCCGCTAGCTACTAGCCGCTAGTTACTAGCCAGAATGAAGAACCGGCTCTACTCTTTATCTCTGGCTAGTGGCTAGCTGCTAAGTTCTCGACTCACTTCCGCGGCAATTGCCAGCGATGCAGTAAGACCAGGCGATTCTATTCCGAAGAGTTGAACGATGCCGGGGACGCCGTGCTTGGAGGGTCCGTCGATTCGAAAGTCGGCGGCCATTTCGGTCGGTCCGGAAATTTTCGGGCGCATTCCGGAATAAGCGGGCTTGAGCGCTCGGTCCTTGAGTCCGGGCCAATACTTTCGGATCTCGGAATAAAAAGCGTCCGCACGTGTTGCATTCACTGCGTAGTCGATCGGATATCCCGGATCGTCGATCCACTCGACGTCCGGCCCGAAACGGGCTTGACCACCCAGATCCAGCGTGAGATGCACGCCCAATCCGCCCGGTTCCGGGACGGGATAGACCAGGCGGGAGAAAGGCGCGTGTCCTTCTAACGCAAAGTAGTTGCCCTTTGCGAAGTAAGCGTTGGGGATATGACTGGTTGGGAAGCCTACGAGTGAAGCGGCTACTTGGGGTGCGTATAAACCGGCGCAATTCACCAGCCGCTTCGCGTGCAATAGCGGCTCGCGTTCGCCGTTAATGGCTAGCTTCACGCCGTCGTCATCGAGCCAGCTGCGCGTCACGCGGCTTCGAGTAGCCAGCGTCGCGCCGGCTTCCTCCGCGTGCCCTAACAACGCAAGCATGTATGCATGCGAGTCGACGATACCGGTCATCGGCGACCAAAGCGCGCCTTTGCATGCAAGTTGCGGCTCCATCGCCAATGCCCGTCCTCGATCGATCAGCTCCAACTCGACCCCGTTGGCGCCGGCGCTCGATCGAATTTTTTCGAGGTCCGTTACCTGCGCATCGGACGTAGCGACGATTAGTTTTCCGCAGCGCCGATGAGTTACGCCATAACGTTCGCAAAAGTCGTACAGCATCGCTCGCCCCGCGACGCACAGTCGTGCTTTCAGCGAGGATCGCGCATAGTAAATGCCGGCGTGTATGACTTCGCTGTTGCGAGCGCTGGTCTCGGTTCCAAAATCTTCAAGCGCTTCGAGAATGAGCACCTCATGCCCGGCAAGCGCGAGGTTGCGGGCTACCGCAAGACCGACGATGCCTGCTCCGACCACCACGGTGTCGACGTAATCCATTACTTCAGAACCGCAAAATAACCGATGCATTCACCATGAATCACTAGCCGATTCCTCCAAAGCAGAGATATTTGATCTCCAAGTACTCATCGATGCCGTACTTCGAGCCTTCGCGGCCGATACCGCTTTCCTTGACGCCGCCGAAGGGAGCGACTTCGGTGGAAATGATGCCTTCGTTGATGCCGACGATGCCAACCTCAAGCTGTTCGGCGACACGCCATATCCGCTGTACGTCATGGCTGTAAAAGTACGCGGCCAAACCGAATTCCGTGTCGTTCGCTAAACGTACCGCCTCCGCTTCCGTCGTGAAGCGAACCAGCGGCGCGACAGGGCCGAACGTTTCTTCGCGCATCGCAAGCATGTCAGCGGTTACGTCGGTCAGTACCGTCGGCAAATAAAACGTTCCTACGCCTGTGTGGCGTTGGCCGCCGGTGATCACCTTCGCGCCTTTCGAAACCGCGTCGGCCACGTGCCGTTCGACCTTCTCGATCGCGCGCGCATCGATGAGCGGGCCTAGTTTCGTTTCCGCGTCGAGTCCGTTGCCGACCTTGAGTTGACTAGCCGCTTCCGCCAGCCGAGCGGCAAACCGATCGTAGATTCCGCTTTGCACCAGCAATCGATTGGCGCAGACGCACGTCTGGCCGGCGTTGCGATACTTCGAAGCGATTGCGCCTACGACGGCAGCGTCGAGGTCGGCATCGTCGAATACGATGAAGGGGGCATTACCGCCTAGTTCCAACGACAGTTTTTTTACCGTGCTGGCGCACTGCGCCATAAGTAATTTTCCAACGGCCGTCGAGCCCGTGAAGCTTAGTTTGCGCACGAGAGGGTTCGAGGTGAGTTCGGCGCCGATGACGCGCGCCTCGCCGGTCACTACCGAAATCACGCCCGGCGGCACGCCTGCTTGCTCGGCAAGCACCGCAAGCGCCAGTGCGGAATACGGCGTGAGTTCGGACGGCTTAATCACCATCGTGCACCCGGCCGCCAACGCGGGCGCAACCTTGCGCGCGATCATCGCCGCTGGAAAATTCCACGGTGTGATCGCCGCGGTAACGCCGATGGGCTGCTTGAGCACGACGATGCGCTTGTCACGTGTATGCCCCGGGATGGTATCGCCGTAGATGCGTTTACCCTCCTCTCCAAACCATTCGATGAACGATGCGGCGTAGGCAATCTCCCCGCGACTCTCCGCCAAGGGTTTGCCCTGCTCGATCGTCATGAGTCGCGCCAAGTCTTCTTGATTCGACATCATCAGATCAAACCATCGCCGCAGTATTTGCGCGCGTTCCTTGGCCGTGCGAGCGCGCCACTCGGGTAACGCCGCATTCGCCGCTTCGATCGCACGACGTGTCTCTGCTGCGCCGACACTTGGAATGACGCCGATGCTTTGTCCGGTGGCGGGATTGCCAACGGCTATCGTGCGACCGTCGTCGGCTGCGCACCAGCTTCCTGCAACGTAGGACTGCTCGCGAAAGAGCGCGGCATTTTTAAGAGCGCACGATGCGTACTGGGTCATGGTGAGATTCGTTTCGCGCAACGTCGAAGTGACCGTGTTAACAATTGAAAAGACGGCGAGCACGTTACCACCGCTTGGCGGACGAAATCGACCATCCGTCGGGTGTCGCCGGCGCCCGAAAATGACTACCTGCCATGCGATGACGAAAGTCCAGGCATAATGCCGTACCTCTAGAGATGGGCCGCTCGACGACCTATGACCCCCGCCGAAAAGCGTATTAAGGAATTGATCGATCGCTGGCTGGCCAGCATCGAACTGCATTTGCAATACGTGAACTTAAGCGACGAGGCTTATCGCGAGATTCAGGACTGGCCCAAGCACGACCGTCCGACACGTTGGGTGCTTGAGTTGGCGAAACAGAAGGCCAGCGATCTCAAGTACGCATTTGAAGGCCGTCAGCAAATGGGCGACAGCCGTTTTGCCGATGCGTTGGAATTGATGTCGTTCTTGGCGAACCTCGTCGGCGCACAACATGTCGATCGCTTCATTCCGATGGCGGAGCCACAAGCGGAAACGGCCGTTCCGAAGCCGACGCCCAAAGCCGTTTCTGTTGCACCCGCGTCCAGCGACGTACCTAAGTGGTATGCGCAGGCGCATGCGGCAGCGCCGGCACAACCTCCGCCCGTCAAAGTAGCGGCCGTCCGTTCGGAACCGGCGGTTGAGCCGATCAAAACTCCACCGAGATCCGCTGCACCGGCTTCTCCTCCAGTCCGCCCGCCGTCTCAGGTGGTACCGCAATCCAAACCCTCGCTGCGTACGCTTGATCCGGAGGCGACGAGGGAAATGCCGAAGCCTCCCATCCAGCAGAGGCCAACCGCTTCCGCTCCTGCCCCCAAGCCCGAGCCGAAAAAATCCGCTGCTCCGCCGAAGTCCTCGGCAAAAACAGCTTCGACACCGACCAACGAAATAGAGTTCACGGTCATCGCCGATGCGATTCGGCTCTTGGGTTGGGGGCGCACGTGGCACGAACTCGCCGAATTGATTGCGCGTATGGCGGACCGCCCTCCGATAGCGGACGTTCGCAAAGTACTGAGAGCACACCGCGCTGCCATTGAAAAGGCCGCCAAGGACGCCGCGAAGTAACGGCGCTATAACGCCACTATAACGTCGGCGTCTTGATTCCTTTTCATCCCCTCGCCAAAATCGCGCGCCGTTCGCGTACCGGAACTTAAGTACCGACTGCCTGTCCTACGCGACCAAACTAGATCTTATTAGTGGGGATGCATATAAATGATCGAAGTCAGTCAGCTTACCAAGCGGTACGGCGGGCTTACCGCCGTCGACGACATCTCATTCAACGTCCAAGCCGGTGAAGTGCTCGGGTTTTTAGGCCCCAACGGCGCCGGTAAGTCGACCACCATGAAAATGATCGCCGGGTTTCTTGCCCCCACCGGCGGATCGGTTCGCGTAGGCGGACACGATGTCGAACAAGCGCCCCTCGCCGCGAAACGAATCATGGGCTACCTGCCGGAAGGTGCGCCTAGCTACGGCGAGATGACGGTTGCCGCGTTCCTCGATTTTATCGCCGACATTCGCGGCCTTCACGGCGAGCAGCGCCTCAAACGCAAAGACGACGTCGTGGGGCGTCTATCGCTGCAAGGCGTGCTGGAGCAAAGCATCGAAACGCTATCGAAAGGGTTCCGGCGCCGAGTCGGTCTTGCGCAAGCCATCCTTCATGATCCGCAAGTTCTGATCCTCGACGAGCCGACCGACGGTCTCGATCCGAACCAAAAGCACGAAGTCCGTACGCTGATCAATCAAATGAGCAAAGATAAAATCATCGTGGTGTCGACGCATATTCTCGAAGAAGTCGATGCCGTCTGTAACCGCGCGATGATCATCGCCAACGGCAAGATCCTCGCCGACGATACGCCCGCAAAGCTAAAAGCACGCGCGCCGTCCGGCCGGCTGGACGACGTGTTCCGTACGATTACGTTGGGCGCCGGCGCGACGGAGGTGCGTCATGGGTAATTTCCCTCTG
Source organism: uncultured Steroidobacteraceae bacterium (assembly GCA_964597495.1). Taxonomy (GTDB): domain Bacteria; phylum Pseudomonadota; class Gammaproteobacteria; order Steroidobacterales; family Steroidobacteraceae; genus CAZQYC01. The sequence continues at coordinate 4,716 of CAZQYC010000003.1, forward strand.
GGTAATTTCTTTGGCGCCGTGCGAGTCCTCTTCAAACGCGAATTCGCCAGCTACTTTGCAACTCCGCTTGCTTTGGTGTTCATCGTGATCTTTCTGGTGCTGACCGGCTTTTTCGCCTTCATCTTCGGCGGCTTTTACGAACGCGGGCAATCTGATCTCATGCCGTTCTTCAGATTCCACCCGTGGTTGTATCTCTTCTTGATTCCCGCCATTTCGATGCGTCTCTGGGCTGAAGAACGCAAATCGGGCAGCATAGAACTACTCATGACGCTGCCCATTAGCTTGTCGCAAGCGGTGGTTGCTAAATATCTAGCCGCATGGGCCTTCGCGGGCGTTGCTTTATCGCTCACGTTTCCGATCTGGCTCACCGTCAACTATTTGGGCGACCCCGACAATGGAGTGATCCTAGCCGCGTACGTCGGCAGTTTTTTGACGGCTGGCGGATTTCTTGCGATCGGATCCTGTCTTTCAGCCACGACTCGGAATCAGGTGATCGCGTTCATTTTTACCGCGGTGACCTGTTTGGTCTTTTTGATTATCGGTTATCCCGGGCTGCTCAATATATTCCAAGGGCTGCTGCCTCAACTGCTGATCGATGCGATCGCGTCATTGTCCTTTTGGAGCCATTTCGAAACGATTTCGAAGGGCGTCATCGACCTGCGCGATTTCATTTACTTCGGGGCGATGATCGCGGTTTGGCTGGCGGCGACGGCCATCGTGCTCGACATGAAAAAGGCAGACTAACTCATGAGCAACCTATCTCACACCGGACAAAAGCGAGTATTCGACGCCACGGCGCTCGTGGTGCTGGCGGTGCTCTTCGTTGGGCTTATCGTCGTTTCCACCTTCCTATTCCGCGGCGCGCGCCTCGATCTCACCGAAAACAAGTTGTATACGATCGCTCCTGGCACCAAGCGCGTCGTCTCCTCGCTTGAGGAACCGATCAACTTATATTTCTTTTTCTCGCAAGAACCGAGCCGCGACGACCCCATGCTGCGTACCTACGCCCAGCGCGTGCGTGAAATGCTGGAAGAAATGGTGCAGCGGTCCGGGGGGAAGCTGCATCTGACGGTCATCGATCCGAAGCCATTCTCCGACGACGAGGACCGAGCAGCGCAGTTCGGTTTGCAGGCTACGCCCAGCGCCCAAGGGCAGCTCTATTTCGGATTGGCCGGCACGAATTCCACGGACGGCAAGCAAACGATCGGCTTCTTTCCTCCCGAAAAGGAAGAGTTTCTGGAGTACGACATCGCCAGCATGATTTATAAACTGGCGCATCCGAAACGCCCCACCATCGGCGTGTTGTCGTCGCTGCCGATCGATGCGCGCTACGATCAGCAATCCGGTCAGATGCAGGAAGGCTGGGGCATCCTCACGCAGTTACGCGAGTTGTATACCGTGCGATCGCTCAATGCCGAGTTGAACGCCGTCGACAAAGACATCGATCTTTTGCTGTTGGTGCATCCGAAGAACTTGTCGCCGACTGCGCTCTATGCGATCGATCAATTCGTCATGCGCGGCGGCAAGCTGTTGACGTTCGTCGATCCTCACTCCGAACTCGATCCGGCCGGGCGGCCCGCTGCAATGGGCGGCGGTGGCGGCAGCGCAGCGTCCGACCTGAATCCGCTTCTCAAAGCGTGGGGCGTGGACTATGACCCGACGAAAGTGGTCTCCGATCAGGGACTCGCACTCACGGTCGCCATGCAGCAAGGCCAGGCGCCCACCCGTCACTTGGGCGTGCTCGCCTTGCCGCGACAGAACATGAACGCCAAGGACGTCGTCACGGCGAATTTGGATGCGATCAACATGATGACCGTTGGCGCGCTTGCGAAAGCCAAGGACGCAAAAACGGAATTCGAGGCTTTGTTGAGTTCCAGTAAGGAGTCTGCCCTTCTGCCGGCCGACCGTTTCACGATGCTGCTCGATCCGCAGACGTTACTCGACGGATTTAAGGCAAGCGGCGAAAGCTATGCACTGGCGGCGCGCGTTCGCGGCAAGCTCGCATCCGCCTTTCCGAACGGCCCGCCGCAAGGCGTTCCTGCGAATGCGGAGCATCTTAAGGAATCGAAAGAGGAAACTAGCGTCGTGATCGTCGCTGACGCCGATATGCTGGCCGACATGATGTGGCTGCGCCAACAAAATGTGTTCGGCCAGCGTTACGCCGTGGCCTGGGCCAACAACGGCGATTTCATGTCGAATGCGGTCGACAATCTCGCGGGCAGCGCGGATTTGATCAGCGTTCGCGGACGCCAGAGTTTCTTCCGTCCGTTCAAGCGTGTCGATCAACTCAAGCAGCAAGCCGACCAGCAGCTGCGCGCTAAGGAGCAGGAGCTGAATCGTGAATTGCAGGAAACCGAACGCAAATTGACTCAACTGCAGTCGGCGCGAAGCGATCGCGGTTCGCTCTCGCTAACCACGGAACAACAAACCGAAGTGCTTCGCTTCCAGCAAGAAAGAAGCCGAGTGCGCAAAGAGCTTCGCGAAGTGAAGCGCAGTTTGGACGTAGGGATCGAGAATCTCGGTTGGGTGTTGAAATGGATCAATATCACGGCGATCCCGTTGATACTGGTTATCGTGGCCGTCGGGGTCGCTCTGCGGCGGCGACGGCGATTACGCGCCAGCCGTTCGCCTTCCCTGCCCTCCGTCCAAGGAGGAACCGTGGCATGAACGCACGTAACTTGCGTCTGTTAGTCGCGGCGGCCGTGCTTATCGTAGCGGTCGCATTCTGGGTCGGGCACTCGCGCGCGCCGCAGAGTGCCGAGCAGCAACCTCTCTATCCCGGTCTGAAAGGCAAGCTTGATTCGGTGACCGGCGTGTCCATTTTTAAAGCTGGCGATCAACTTGCCGCCGAGCTTCTACGCGACGGCGCAAAGTGGAAGGTCAAGCAACGCCACGACTATCCCGGCGATGCCGTCAAGATCAACAATCTACTGATCAATCTCGAATCCGCCGCGTTGCGCGAGCAGAAAACCTCGAGCCCGGCGAACTATGGCACGCTTGCCGTACAGGATCTCACGGATGCCGCAACTACTGGAGTGCGAATCGAGTTAGCCGGTACGGCGGCTCCGGTGAAACTCATTGTCGGCAAGCAAGATGCGGCCACTCGATCCACCTACGTTCGACGCGCTGGAGAAGCGGAAAGCTGGTTGGTCGGCACGGAAATCGCCGCGTCGGCCGACCCTACCCAGTGGCTGAAGCGCGAGATCGTCAATGTAGGGAGCGATCGTATTCAACGTGTCGAGGTTCAATTGGCGGGTGCGCCCCCTTACTTCTCCGAAAAGAAAGCTCGCGCGGATGCAAATTTCGACGTTACCGGGTTACCCAAGGGCCGCGAACTCAACAGCAACACGGCCGCCAACTCACTCGCGCAAGCACTGACGTCGTTGCAGCTCGACGACGTGCGTCCCGCCAGCGAATTGGCTAATGAAAAAAACAATGACAAGGAAGTCGATCACGCGATTTTTCGCACGTTCGACGGGCTGATTTTCGACTGCACGGGTTATAAGGTAGGCGAACAGCGCTGGGTGGTCGTCAAAGCGAGCTTCGACGGTGAACAAGCAAAACGCTTTCACGTCGCCGCGCAGGCTATCGGCGAGGCCGGCAACTCCACGAATAAAGACACGGACAAGGACAAGGAGAAGAGCGCTCCAGACCACTCGCTCGAGAACGTACAGAAGAAAGGTCAGGAGGAGGCGGCTGAGATCGTCGCGCGAGTCGACACCTGGGCCTATGCGTTGCCGACGTTCAAATACGAAGCCATCTTCAAACCGCTCGAAGACATGCTGAAGAAGGTGGAGACGAAGAAGAAGTAGAAGGATTGTCACCCCGGCGTAGGCCGGGGTCCATCTGAGCGTCGGGAAAAGAAGATGGATACCGGCCTGGGCCTACATGGACGTAGGTCATGCCAGAAACGCAGGCGCAGTGTCAGGTGCGCCGGCATGACATATAGGAAATAAGCAAGCGTTCACTCCTTCGTAACCACGATTCGCGTCTGCAGCTTTCGTTCGTGCCACGCGCGCCGATCCTCGGTCCAGTACGCAGCTAGGTAGTTCAATAAGCCGATGGCCAGCAACCCCGTACCAATCGGCATCAACACATCGCGACTATTGCCGTGCTCTGCTACGGCCATTACAACGAACGCGGGCATCCATGGAAGCGACGCGCACGCAAATCGCTTGAACGCGTCGCTCCAAGTGACGCGAGGGCTGTCGTTTCGCTCGATCCGTAGACGCCACGCTTGCATGCCCAACGTGCGGCCTTTGGCACACCAGAAGAATCCGAAATAGAACGCAATCATGGCCACCTGCCATAACCTATAAACATAGGCCAGGGCGCCCGCCTCGCTCGGCACCAGCACCTTATCTTTCACGAAAGGCAGAAACGGCAAGGTAGCCACCATGAGAACCGCGATGACGAGCAGCGTGTCGTAAAGCATGGCTCCGAGGCGGCGCATCGGCCCCGCGGGTGCGTAAGTGGGCGGATTACTCATTGCGATCGGACTGCTCATCGAGACCTTGCAAGTGCGACCATCGTAACGGCGGCCAACAACAGCGTGGGCGACCAGGCAACGAGCAGCGGCGGCAAATTGAAAACGCTGGCCCCGCTTTCGATCGTCTTGGCGAACAGAAAGAAGGCCACTCCCACTAAGATGCCGACGACCAGGCGAAGGTTTGCGCTGCCGGAGCGATTCGATCCCCGCGAGAAAGGCACCGCGAGCATGACGAAGAAAATCACGGCGATCGTGCGCGCGATGCGCGACCAGAGCGCAATTTCGAATTGCGACGCATCCTGCTCGTTGGCATGCAAGTGCCGAATCAAATCGAATAGAACGCGGCCCGGCAGCGCCTCCGGTTCCTGTGCGGCGAGCCCGAGAAAATCGACCGACAAATTCGTATCGAATGCTTGGGTGGACGCGCGCGTCGTGACCACTCGATCGCCGTCGGGATGAGCGTCGAGCCGCGATTCCGCGTAATCGCGCAGCTGCCATTGAGCGCCGGCATCGGCTTTCGCCGCTCGGGCGACGCTGATCAAGTGATGCTGATCGTCGAAACGGTAGATGTAGACGCCGCCGAATTGATTGTCGGTCGTTTGGCGCTGTACCGAAACGAAGGTATTCCCGTCTTTTGCCCAGGCGCTGGCTTCACCGATCAAGCTCACTTCCTTGGAGCGGGCGAACGTTTTGTGTTGCAACGCGTACTGTTGCAGCGGCGGTGCAACGTAGTCGCCGATGAGCCAAGCAGCACCCGCGAGTAACAATCCCGTCATGCCGGCCCACAATCCGAGACGCATCGAGGACACGCCGGCAGCGCGCATCACCGTCAGTTCGCTCCCACGCGCGAGATTCGACAAACCGAGCAAAGCACCGATCAATGCGCCTAGCGGCAGCAAGCTGAAAACCGATCCCGGCAAATTTAGGAGCGCCACCAGCGATGCATCGAGCGCGGTATAGGCGCCCTCGCCGATATCCGCTTGCTCGTCGGCGAACAAGTAAACGCCGAAGAGCATCATCAGGACGGTCATCGTCAGCAACGTGAAACTCACGATGGTTCTGCCGACATAGCGCGCGAGGAGTGGCATGGGGCTAGGCGGCCGGCTTGTCGTCGGTAGTTTTGGAGGAAAGGCCGGCAGATCCGAGCGGATCTTGGAGCAACAGCAGCCATACGGCGACGCCTAAGACCGCCGCGTGCAACCACCACAAACCGAATGCGGCAGGAATGCGCGACGTCTCGATCCACGCGGTTCCAAATCGCGTCGCCATCATATAAAGGAAGCTCGCAAGCAGCGCCACGCCAATATTGGCGTACCGTCCCTGGCGGGGACGCAGCCTCGACAAAGGAACCGCCAGCACGGCGAGAACGACGGCCATCAACGGACCTGCCAGCCTCGCGTGCAATTCCGCATGCTCGCGTGGGTCGTCTCCGAGTAGCAAGGCCAGCGAAGATTTGGCGTCGGTACGCTCTGCACTCCGCTCTAAACCTTGCATGCGGACCGGCAGATTGAATTCCTTGAACCGCGCAATGCGGAATTCATTGCTGCCGGGCACGCCCTCGTAGCGTTCGCCGTCGTACAGCACGAAAGTCTGTTGCTCAAGTCCGGCCCCGCGCTGCTCGGCACGCGGAGCCACCGCGATTTCCACTTTGTCGCCCACACGCCGCTGTAGAAACACGTTGTGCAACACGCCGTCGTCGTCGACGCGCTCGGCGTAATACACGGCATCGCCTGCAATGGGTCGGAAACGCTGCGGTTCCAAACTTGCCAAGCGCGAGTCGCGCAGCGCCTGCGCTTTAATTTCCTGAATCCGGCCGACCGCATACGGACCGATCCACAATCCTAGCCCTGCAAGCATCACGGCGACGGAAAGCGCAACCGCCAGTACCGGCGCGCACAATTTCCGAACGCCGACTCCGCACGCTTGCATCGCGGTGATTTCGCTGTCGTGATACAAGCGCCCGAGTGCGAGAACGGCCCCTAGGAATAATCCAAGCGGCACCAGATTCGGTAAATACCGCAACGACATGAGCCCGAGAAGAGACAGGATCGCGCCCGGGGGAAACTGATTGCTGGCCGCTTGCGTCAGCACCTTGGCCAGCTGCGACGACACCAAGATCACGAACAGCACGCCGGTTACCGTGACAAAGTGCGCCACGACTTCGCGAACCAAGTAGCGGTGAAGGATGGGCATCGGGAAGAAGGCGCTAGGCGCTAGGCCCTAGCATAAGGAGCACGTAGTAGCTCGCTCAATCGCTTTACAAGCCATCTGCACTCTATACCTCTCAATTGAAATTCGATTCCTAACTAGCGCCTAGAGCCTAGCGCCTACTATCTGTAAACTGCGCCGAAGTTTACCAGGAGTTTGCTATGGAACACTTCGTCGTGACCGCTTCTCCCGCCCGCCAGCGCACCGATTGCGCGGTCGTCGGTGTCTACGAAAAAGGCGCGCTGACCGGTGCCGCCGCCGAATTGGATACGAAGCTCGGCGGGAAATTATCCAGATTGGTAAAGAGCGGCGATGTGCGCGGCAAGCTGGGTGAGGCGCTGCTGATCGGGGATTTGAAGAACTCGCCGTGCCAACGTCTCCTCCTCGTGGGGCTCGGCGCTCGTGATAGGTTGGCGCGCAAGCAGTATCGGAAAGCGCTGACGGTCGTTACTTCCCTATTGCTGAAAACCGGCGCTCGCGAAGCCGTTAATTACCTGTCGCTCGAAAAAATTCGCGGCGTGGATGCTTATGGGCACGGGCGCATCCTCGCGGAGATCGCAGCGAGCGCGCTTTATCGCATCCCGGATTTGAAATCAGCTAAAAAGCCACCCGCTCCGGCGCTTAAGCGCTTTGGAATCGCCGCAGCGGATCGCAGCGACAAGTCCGCCGCCGAGCGCGGCATCGCCCATGGTCAAGGGCTCGCGAAGGGCATGGCCTTCATGCGCGACCTCGCCAATTTGCCGCCCAATGTCTGCACGCCGACCTATATCGCCAACGCTGCGCGCGGCTTAGCGCGCGACTATCGCAGCCTACGCGTGAAAATTCTCGGTGAGCCGGAAATCCGCGCGCTCAAGATGGGCGCGTTTTTGTCGGTAACCCGCGGCTCGGAAGAACCGGCGCGCTTGATCGTTGCCGAATACCGTGGTGGCGGAACAAAGGCACCGATTGCCCTGGTGGGCAAAGGCGTCACTTTCGATACCGGCGGTATTTCGTTGAAGCCGCCGGCTGCGATGGACGAAATGAAATTCGACATGAGCGGTGCTGCGAGCGTTTTGGGCACCCTCAAGGCCGCTGCCGAATTAAAGCTGCCGCTGAATCTCGTAGTCGTGGTCCCTGCCTGCGAAAACATGCCGAGTGGCCGAGCTACCAAACCCGGCGACATCGTGAAGACCATGTCCGGCCAAACGGTGGAAATCCTCAATACCGATGCTGAAGGCCGTTTGATTCTGTGCGATGCGCTTACTTACGTGCGGCGCTTCAAACCCAGCGTGGTCATCGACGTGGCGACGCTGACGGGTGCGTGCGTTGTTGCGCTAGGTAATCACATTTCCGGACTGTTCGGTAACGACGATGCGCTCGCGAGCGAATTGCTCAAGGCCGGCGAACGCGCGGACGATCGCGCCTGGCACATGCCCGTCGCCGACGAATACACCGACCAGCTAAAAAGCAACTTTGCCGACTTCGCCAACGTCGCGGGCCGCGAGGGCGGCGCCATTACGGCGGCCTGCTATCTTTCCAAGTTCACCCAAGATTTGAAATGGGCGCACTTGGACGTTGCCGGTACGGCCTATCAATCCGGTGCGCAAAAAAGCAGCACCGGAAGGCCGGTACCGCTGCTGGTGGAATACCTTCTGAGTCATAGCAACTAGCGACTAGCACCTAGCCAGAGCAGAATGCGTCTCGGATATTTCTGGCTAGAAGCTAGCAGCTAGAGGCTAGTAGCTAACAACTTCGTATATGCCCACCGTCGACTTCTACGTTTTCTCCGAAGGCGCACCCGATGCGCACCTTCGTCATGCGTGCCGCATCGCCGAGCAAGCAGTCGATCAGGGGCAGAAGGTATTCATGCGTGCGACCGGCGCCGACGAGGCTAGGCGCATCGACGATTTGCTGTGGACCTTCGGCGATCGAAGTTTCCTGCCGCACGAAATGGCATCGCCCGCCTCGCCGACGCATGCGCGCATCCGTATTCTCATCGGCAGCGTGCCCCCGCCGGAATTTCGCGACGTCATCATCAATTTAAGCGTAGATCCAGCCGCCGATACTGAGGGTGCCCTGCGGATTGCCGAATTCGTCCCCGCCGACGCCGAGCGCAAATCGGCGGCTCGCGAGCGCTTCAAGTACTATCGCAGTTTGGGCATCGAACCGGCGACCCACACTATCTAGGAGTTTCTATGCCGCGTCTCATCGTCGAAGCCGTTTCGGGAGAATCGAAATTTACCGATGTGGTGTTCCATCTCGAACTCTTCGTTTCCGTCTCCGATGCGCTGACAGGTGCGCCGATTTCCGGTTTGCTCCCGGATCACTTCCGATTGTGTACGCCGAGCGGCAAATTATTCGATGCCACGATTGCAGCGGGCATCGAAGCGACGTGGCCGCGCAGTAACGGCGAGCACTCCGGCTGTTATGCGCTCGGCATTACGATCACCCGCGAGGGCGGCAAACAGAAAATCGAATGGATCGAGGGTGAGTACTACCCGTTCGGCATCCAAGTTCGGTACGCCGACGATCAAAGTCAGATCCATGCCGGTCAAACGGTGGTGCGCGTGCAAAGTCTCGGCAAGTAGGCCACTCCATAATTCTAATTTTTGATTTTCCCCTTTTTTTTACTTTGACTGTGACCACTCCCTTGCATGGATAAGACTTACTCCCCACGCGACATCGAGCAACGCCTCTATCAACGCTGGGAAACCGCCAATTATTTTGCGCCGCGCGGCTCGGGTCCGGCTTACTGCATCATGATCCCGCCGCCCAACGTCACGGGCACGCTGCACATGGGGCACGCGTTCCAGCATACGTTGATGGATACGCTGACCCGTTTGCACCGCATGCAAGGCGATACCACGCTTTGGCAACCGGGCACCGATCACGCCGGCATTGCAACGCAAATGGTCGTCGAGCGGCAGCTCAATGCCGAAGGCAAGCATCGCAGCGATCTAGGTCGCGAGAAATTCGTCGAGCGCGTTTGGCAGTGGAAAGCCGAATCGGGCGGCACGATCAACCGCCAAATGCGGAGATTGGGCAATTCGGTCGATTGGTCGCGCGATCGTTTCACGATGGACGAGGGCTTGTCCAAGGCAGTCACCGAGGTGTTCGTTGCCTTGCATAAGGAAGGCCTCATTTATCGCGGCAAGCGACTGGTGAACTGGGACCCCGTGCTCCACACCGCGCTTTCCGATCTTGAAGTGCTTTCCGAACCCGAGAAAGGATCGCTGTGGCATTTCAAGTATCCGCTCGAAGACGGCAGCGGCCATCTCGTCGTGGCGACCACTCGCCCGGAAACGATGCTCGGCGACACAGCCGTTGCCGTGCATCCCGACGACGACCGCTATCGAAGCTACGTCGGCAAGAAAATCCGGCTCCCTTTAACCAATCGCCTCATTCCGATCATCGCCGACGACTACGTCGATCGCGAGTTCGGCAGCGGCTGCGTCAAAATCACGCCCGGCCACGACTTCAACGACTACGAAGTCGGAAAGCGGCATGGGTTGCCGCTGATCAACGTGTTCGATGCGAATGCCGCGCTCAACGACGCGGCGCCCGAAGCGTACCGCGGCATGAACCGATTCGTCGCACGCAAGAAAATGGTGGCCGATCTCGAAGCGCAGGGTTTCGTCGAGAAGATCGAACCGCATACGCTCAACGTCCCGCGCGGCGATCGAAGCAACGAGGTGCTCGAACCCTGGCTGACCGATCAGTGGTACGTACGGATCGCGCCGCTGGCCGAGCCCGCGATCAAGGCTGTCGAAGACGGCCGCATACGCTTCGTGCCGGACAACTATTCGAAAACCTACTTCCAGTGGATGCACAACATTCAAGACTGGTGCATCAGCCGGCAGCTTTGGTGGGGACATCGAGTGCCTGCTTGGTACGACGATGAAGGCAATGTCTTCGTCGCTCGTTCCTCGGAAGAAGCCGAGGCGCAAGCGCACGCGAAGCACGGCAAGCAAGTCAAGCTTACGCAAGACAGCGACGTGCTCGATACCTGGTTCTCTTCGGCGCTCTGGCCATTTTCGACGCTGGGCTGGCCCGAGCAGAACGCCGCGCTTAAAACGTTCTATCCGACCAACGTGCTCGTCACCGGTTTCGACATCATCTTCTTCTGGGTGGCCCGGATGATCATGATGGGATTGAAATTCACCGGCGACGTGCCGTTCCGGGAGGTGTACATCACCGGCCTCATTCGCGACGAGCACGGCGACAAGATGAGCAAGTCGAAAGGCAACATCATCGACCCGCTCGATCTCATCGACGGCATCGATTTGGAGTCGCTCGTCAAGAAGCGCACCACGGGACTCATGAAGCCCCAGGATGCGCCCAAGATCGAGAAGAACACGCGCAAGCAATTCCCCGAGGGCATTCCCGCCTTCGGCACCGACGCGCTGCGTTTTACGATGGCCTCGCTCGCCACGCTAGGTCGCGACATCCGCTTCGATCTCGGACGCATCGACGGGTATCGAAATTTCTGCAATAAATTGTGGAATGCGGCGCGGTTCGTGCTGATGAACACCGAGAACCACGATTGCGGCGTGGCGGGATCGTGCAGCTATTCGGTCGCCGATCAGTGGATTCGGTCGCGCCTCGGTTCGGCAGTCGACGAAGTGCAGAGCAAGTTGCAGGAGTACCGATTCGATTTGGCGTCGCAGGCGCTCTATGAGTTCGCTTGGTACGAATACTGCGATTGGTACCTCGAGCTCACTAAGCCGATTCTGCAATCGGAGACGGCGACGGTCGAGCAGAAACGCGGGACACGCCAAACGCTGGTGCAGGTTCTCGAAGCGTACTTGCGGCTCTTGCATCCGCTCATGCCGTTCATCACGGAGGAGATATGGCAGACGGTCGCGCCGCTGGCGGGAAAAAACGGCGAGACCATTATGCTGCAGGCCTACCCCAGCGCTCACGAGTTTCCGAAGGACGCAAACGCCGAACGGGAGCTCGCCATCGTAAAGGCCGTTATCTTGGGCCCGCGGCAAATTCGCGGACAGCTCGATGTGCCGCAGTCGCGGAAAATTCCGATTTTCGTGAAAGTGGCGTCCGAACCGGAGTGGCAAGCTATCGAGCGGAATCGTGCCTTGATTACCGCCGTGGCGAACGTCGAATCGGTGGAGCGCATTGCCGACGAAAGCAAGCTTCCGCCGACGGCGCTACAAATCGTCGAGGGGCATTCGATCTATGCGCCGCTTAAAAATTTGATCGACGATGTCGACGCCGAGCTCGCGCGCATCGAAAAGCGCCGTGCGAAATCCGCCCAAGAGCTCGCCAAGTTCGAGGCGAAACTTGCCAACGCCAATTTCGTCGCCAACGCGCCGGCCGAAGTGGTCGAGCAAGAACGAAGGCGAATCATCGCGATGCAGAACGAAATCGACCAACTCCGCGAACAAGCGAGGCGCGTTGCATTGCTGAAATAGCGGAGTCGCAGGAGAGAGTGCGGGAGTGAACTGGCTGGCTCATCTGGTACTTTCGGAGGCGACGCCTGCATTTCGCGTCGGCAATGTGCTTGCCGACGTTCTGCCGATCGGTGAGTTACGCATCCTGCCCGATGCGTTTCAAGGCGGAATTGCCCGCCATCGCGCCATCGATTCGTTCACCGACAAGCATGCGGTATATCGGCGCAGCGTGGCGCGACTGCACCCGCCTTTTCGCCGTTACGGCGGCGTGGTGATCGATATTTTCTACGATCATATGCTGACGACGACCTGGGACCGGTATTGCGACGTTCCGCTTGTGCAATTCGTCGCGGAGTTTCATCGTGATGTCGATGCCTGCCGTTCCGAGATACCGCCCGACATCCATCCGCTGTTCGAACGCATGCGCACGGGCGCATGGTTGACTTCGTATGGAGACTTGAATGGCGTTCGAATCACCTTGGATCGCGTGAGCAGGCGTTTGCGCCGTCCCTTCGATTTGGGTGCGGCGACGGACGAACTTCGTCGCGAATACGCGGCGTTGAGCGAGGACTTCCTGGAGTTCTTTCCGCAAATCCGGGCGCATTTTCCCCGTCTTTAGAGCGCCCGGCCTGCTGAAAAACATTTTTCGACAGGACGTCCTTCTTCAACAGATGGACAATTCATCCTTTGCCGTACGTCGATCGCGATCGACGGCACATCATGGATACCGGCACCAGTACCGGCACTGACACCGGCCGCCACTTCTGCTAAAAGGAACGTCACCGTTTTTTTTTCGCGGACGCTTATGAGTTCCATACCGAGTTCGCAGTCCCCTTCCTCGCCCACGCCATTGCCCACGCAATTGATAGACGCGCCGAAAATACTGAGCAGCGCCGTCGCGCAACTCAATCAAATCATTCTCGGCAAGGAACGACAGATTAAATTGTCGCTGGTCTGTTTGCTGGCGCGGGGCCACTTGTTAATCGAGGACATTCCCGGCGTCGGCAAGACCACGCTGGCACATGCGCTAGCGCAGACGCTCGGACTTTCTTATCAGCGTATTCAATTCACCAGCGATCTATTGCCGGCCGACATCATCGGCGTGTCTATTTTCGACCGTGAATCGAGCGCGTTTCGATTTCACAAAGGCCCCATCTTTTCGCATCTCGTGCTGGCCGACGAAGTCAACCGTGCAACGCCGAAGGCGCAGAGCGCGCTCCTCGAAGCCATGGAGGAATACCAGGTCACTGCCGACGGGCAAACCTATCCGCTCGCGGCGCCGTTCTTCGTCATCGCCACGCAAAACCCCGTCTATCAAATCGGCACGTTCCCCCTGCCGGAATCGCAGCTGGATCGCTTTCTGTTACGGATCGATCTCGGTTATCCGGATGCCGAGCTTGAGCGCCAGTTGCTCTTAGGGCGCGATCGGCGCGATCTATTGACGACAATGACTCCGGCGCTATCGCCTCAACAACTTCTATTGCTGCAAACCAAGGTACCGGGCGTGCATGCTTCCGAAGCGCTGCTCGACTACGTGCAAGCGGTCGTTAAATTCACGCGCGAGTCGCCCTTGTTCGAAACCGGGCTTTCGCCGCGAGCGGCCATCGGTTTGCTGCGAGCCGCGCAGGCCTGGGCGCTGATGCACGGCCATGTTGGCGTCCTTCCCGAAGACGTGCAGGCAGTCATACCGGGCGTCGTCGGTCACCGTCTTGCGGCGCGCGACGACGATGCTTTCAAAAGCGCAGTCGAAATTGGCGAAAAAGTACTGAAATCCGTCCCGGTGCCTTGATGGCAAGCCGCTCGGATTCGCCCGCTAAAAGCAGAAGCTTTTCCGCCGCTTCGCGTGCCTCTCGGTTGGCGCCGAAGAGAGTCGCAACCTCGTTGATCGCGCGACTGCGAAAACGCACCGCGGCGTGGGCGCGGCGACGGCATGGCACCGATGCCGAGCCGTTCACCGTGCCTACTCGACGCGTCTATATTTTGCCGACGCGGCTCGGCCTCTTCTACGCCGGCATGATATTCCTGATGTTCTTAGGCTCGATGAACTATGCCAACAATCTTGCGCTGGCATTGACCTTCATTCTCGCTTCGATCGGTTTGGTCGCGATGCATCACTGCCAGCGAAATCTCGCCGGCGTGCGCGTGCAATCGGCCGCAACGAATCCCGTGTTTGCAGGACAAACCGCCAAGTTTTCCGTCGCGCTGGAAAGCGATCTCCGTCGTTTTCGCTACGACCTCGCCGTCGCCAGTGACTACTCCGTCTGCGATCCGGCGAGCATAGCGCCGCTCGAACGCGTAGTCGTGAACGTGGAAGTACCGGCAGTGCAGCGCGGACGTCTTTTATTGGATCACGTTCAGATCAGCACGCACTATCCGTTCGGTTTGTTCCGCGCCTGGACGCACGTGCACGTGCCGATGCACTGCATCGTCTATCCCCAGTTGGCGGATCGCGGCCTTATTCCGCCGCCGACGGAGACGGACATAGGCGGCGCACAGGATGCAAAGCGCGGCGGCGACGACGATTTCGCCGGCTTGCGCAGTTTCAATCCCGGCGATTCGCCGCGGCGCATCGCTTGGAAGGCGTACGCACGTGGACAGGAGTTGCAGGTAAAACAATATGCGGGGACCGCCGTCACGTCGCATTTCTTGGACTGGGACACGTTGGCAGGCATGCCTCAAGAAGCTCGCTTGTCGCAGCTCGCGCGCTGGATCGAAGACGCTCATGCCGCCGGCCGCGCGTTTGGCCTTACGATTCCCGGCGCTAGCGTTCCGGAGAATGTCGGCAATGCACACCGGCAACGTTGCCTTACTCTCCTTGCCCTCTTCGGTGTAGACGATGCTGGCGCTCGCTCGGCGTTTTAGCGTAGGCACGCAAATCGGCGCTGCTTCACAGCGTTTGTATTGGGCGATGGGTGCGGTTGCCGTCGCGCTACTGCCTCATTTCGCGCAAGTGCCGATCTGGATTCCCGCGCTGATCGCCACGCTCGCGCTGTGGCGCATCACGATCGAGATCCGCACTTGGCGGCTGCCGCCGCGCGGAGTGCGAATTTTGCTTGCCGTCGTCGCAATGGCCGCAATCGCCGTTACGTTTCGAACGCTCAACGGATTGGAGGCCGGAACGGCTCTGCTGGTCACCATGGCGGGGATCAAGCTGCTTGAAACCCGCAGCACGCGCGATTGCGCGATGTTGATCTTCATCGGCTATGTTTCCGTGTTCACGGCGCTGCTTTACGATCAGTCGCTAGTACGCCTGCCTTACATCTTGGCTGCCACTTGGCTACTCACCGCCGCCTTGCTGCGACTTCAGCAGGTTTCAAAACCGATGCCCGCGCGCGGAGCGCTCTCGGCCACCGGCAGGATTGTTTTACAAGCGCTGCCGGTGGCGATTCTGCTGTTCTTGTTTTTTCCACGCTTGCCGGGACAGTTTTGGGCCTTGCCCTCGCGTAGCAGCGCAACGACCGGGCTAAGCGACGACATGGCGCCCGGCGATATCTCGCAATTAAGCGAATCGACCGCTCCTGCTTTTCGCGTGAAGTTCGAAGGTTCCCCGCCTCCGGCCGTGGCGCGCTATTGGCGTGGTCCGGTTCTGCACGATTTCGATGGACGGCGCTGGAGCCGCGAGAAGCTACGCCCCATGCAGTCGCAAGACGTGAGCGGCACGGGGGAAACGTATCGTTATCGCATTACTCTCGAACCAAGCCAGCGATCCTGGCTTTTTGCGCTCGACATGCCGATCACCTGGTCGGATCAAGTCGTCGTTTCCAATTACGACTTTCAGCTGCTCGCCCGCCGTCCCATTACCGCCTTGACGTCCTTCGAACTGCAGTCGGCTACGCGCTATCGAACGTCGCTGACCTTATCGCGTACGCTGCGTGCGCTGGATACGGCGCTGCCCGGTGCCGCGAATCCGCGAACCCGCGCCTATGCCAAAGCGTTGCGCGCGGCTTCGACGTCGGATCTCGACTACGCGCAATCTTTGCTGAAGAAATTCCGTCAAGAGGAGTACTACTACACGTTATCGCCGCCCACCTTGGGCGACAACGCCGTCGACGAATTTCTATTCGTTACGCGCCGCGGCTTTTGCGAACACTTCGCATCGGCCTTCACCGTCCTGATGCGCGCAGCGAACATTCCGGCGCGTGTCGTGACCGGCTACCAGGGCGGCGAATACAACACGCTGGGCGAGTATTTGCTAGTCAGGCAGTCCGATGCGCATGCGTGGAGCGAGATCTGGCTCGACGATGCAGGATGGACTCGCATCGATCCCACGGCGGCAATCGCTCCGCAGCGAATCGAGCGCAATTTGGATGCAGCGCTGCCGGCCGACGAATTGGGAACGGGACGCTTCTTGCGCCGGAATTATTTTCTGGCGCGTGCCTATCTGACTTGGGATGCCGTCAACAATTTCTGGAACGACCGCATCGTGCAATACAACGAAATGAAGCAGCGTTCGTTGCTGGCGCTGCTCGGCGTACGGAATGCGGATTGGCGCGATTTCGGCATCGCTTTCGCCGTATCGCTGGCCGCGTTTTTCGTCGGCTTGAGCCTCTACTTGGGATGGCAGTATCGGCCACGCGCGCGCGATCCGGTGGCTCGGGTTTACGATCGGCTTTGTCGAAAATTTGCACGCGCGAACTTACCTCGCGAAAGCTTCGAAGGTCCGATCGACTACTTAAGTCGAGTCGAAGCCGCGCGTCCGGAAATGGCTAATGAGATACGCGAGCTGGGTGAGCTATATGCGCGGCTGCGTTATGGACCCACGTCGACGTTGGAGGAGCTGAAGCGGCTCAAGCGCATGGTGAAGCGTCTAGCCGCTTAACTGACAGGCGCTAGGCTCTAGTTACTAGGCGCGAGCCAGAAGACTGAATCTCACCGGCTTCGCGAAGCGAACACGAGTACGATCCCGCCGGCGATGAACAATAGCAGCAGCGACAGGATCGAATAGCGCGAGCTGCCGGTGAGCAACGCGGTAAAGCCCATCAGAAAAGGCCCGAGCACCGACGCGAATTTGCCCATCATGTTATAGAAGCCGTAGAACTCCCCGGCTCGATCTTGCGGGATCAGCCGGCTGTAGTACGAACGGCTCATGCTTTGCACTGCGCCTTGTACGCACCCGATCGCGATGGCCATGACATAGAACTCATGCACCTGAGTCATGAATACGGCGTACAGCGTCACCGCGGAATACACGCCGATGGACACGAAGATGCCGAACAACGGACTAAGGCGATCGCCAAGCACGCCGAATAGCAACGTCATCGGAAAGCCGATGAGTTGAATTGCAAGGATCGCGAGAATTAGACTGCTAGCCGGAAAGCCGAGCGCCAGCCCGTAGTCGACCGCCATCTTCATCGCCGTATTCACGCCGTCGATGTACATCCAGTAAGCGATCAAGAACAAGATCACCGGCTTGAGGTGTCGAATCTCTTTAAACGTGCGCGCGAGTTCCACGATGCTTGCGCGTAGCGCTTCGCTTATAGCGACCGGCTTGGCGGTTCCGCCTGTTGCGTCGGGAACTCCTTGGCGAAACAAAGGAATCGCGAACAGCGTCCACCACGCGGCCACGGTTAAGAACGACATGCGGACCGCGGCTTCTGGCGTAGCGAGGCCAAACCATCCCGGTTTCCCGTACATCAGCACATTGATGATGAGCAACAGTGCGCCGCCCAAATAGCCGAGCGCATAGCCGAAACCCGATACGGAATCCACGCGATTGGGCGGCGCTACGCGGACGAGCATCGAATCGTAAAACGTGAGTCCGCCCCAGAAACCGACCGACGAAATCGCAAACCAGAGCAATGCCAAAGGCCAGTTGCTGCCGTCGACAAACGCAAGCAGCACCGTCGGAATCACGCCAATTACCGTAAAGAATGCTAGAAATCGAATATGCGAACTCCCCTTATCCGCTAGCGTGCCCAACAGCGGGGCAATGATCGCGAGCAGAAGACTCGCCGCTCCGTTCGCAAATGCTAGGTGCGAGGTCGACTCCGCTGCGCTCATTCCCCCCGTGAGGGTTTGTTTGAAGAAGATCGGAAAGAACACCACCATCACCGTCGTGGCGTACGCCGAGTTCGCCCAATCGTAAAGAGCCCAGGCAAAAACGGGACGGCGGAAGAGAGGGGAGTTCATGAATTTCGACTTTCTTATTTATTCTTCTGCCTGCACCAAGTGCTCGCGCGTCTTGCGGAATTGCATAGTGGGCCAGCGCTCCAGGGTGAGATTGAGATTCACGCGGGTCGGCGCGAGATAAACCAGCGCTCCGGAGTGATCGATGGACAAGTTCTCGTACGCCTTCTCGCGAAACTCCTCGAGTTTCTTTGCATCGGTGCAATATACCCAGCGCGCGGTGTGGACGGCGATGTTATCGAACGCGCACTGCACGCCGTATTCGTCGCCCAGTCGGAAGGCAACCACGTCGAACTGCAGCTGACCGACGGCGCCCAAGATCAAGTCGTTATTGCGTAGCGGGCGAAATAGCTGGGTAGCGCCCTCCTCGCACAACTGGTCCAATCCCTTTTGCAGCGCCTTCATGCGCAGCGGATCTTTCAGTACGACACGCCGAAAAATTTCCGGTGCGAAGTTCGGGATTCCGGTGAAGCTGATCTTCTCGCCCTCGGTGAAGGTATCCCCGATATTGATCGTGCCGTGATTGTGCAAGCCGATGATGTCGCCTGCGAAGGCTTCGTCGGTGTGCTGGCGATCCGCGGCAAGAAATGTCAGTGCATCGTTGATCCGCACTTCCTTACCGGAACGCACGTGAAAAAAACGCATTCCCTTTTGGTATTTTCCCGAACAAATGCGCATGAACGCGATGCGGTCGCGATGCCCCGGGTCCATGTTGGCTTGAATCTTAAAAATAAAGCCCGAGAGTTTTTCTTCGTTCGGCGTCACGGCGCGTCCGGTGGTCGCGCGCGCCAGCGGGCCCGGCGCCAGTTCCACGAACGACGAAAGCAATTCGGTGACGCCGAAATTGTTGATCGCCGATCCGAAGAAAACCGGCGTTTGCTTGCCGGCGCGATACAGATCGAGGCTGAAAGCGGGGCTGGCGCCATGCACCAGCTCCACTTCGTCGCGAAATGCTTGCGCATCCATTCCCAAGAACTCGGTGGCCGCTGCGCTCTGCAAACCGTCGATGGTGTCGGTGGTCCCCGCTCTACCCTTTTCACCGGCTTGATAAATGTAAATGCGGTCTTCGAGCAGGTGGTACACGCCTTTGAGCGCGCGTCCCATGCCGATGGGCCAGGTCACCGGCGCGCACGAGATCTTCAATACTTTTTCGATTTCGTCGAGCAATTCGAGGGGTTCGCGCCCCTCACGATCCAGTTTGTTGATGAACGTCATGATCGGCGTGTCGCGAAGCCGGCACACCTCCATGAGTTTGATGGTGCGCTCTTCGACGCCCTTGGCGCAGTCGATCACCATGAGCGCGGAGTCGACCGCCGTGAGCGTACGGTAAGTGTCTTCGGAGAAGTCTTCGTGACCTGGCGTATCGAGTAAATTGACCACTCTGTCTTTGTATGGAAACTGCATGACCGACGACGTTACGGAGATACCGCGCTGCTGTTCGAGCGCCATCCAGTCGGACGTGGCATGCCGCGATGCCTTTCGCCCTTTCACCGTCCCTGCCAATTGAATTGCGCCGCCGAAGAGCAGCAACTTTTCGGTGAGCGTGGTTTTACCGGCGTCGGGATGCGAAATGATCGCGAACGTGCGGCGGCGGGCAATTTCGTCGTGCAGAGTGGGCATGCGGGGGCGTTGCGACTAAGGGCGCGCGATTGTACGGGTACTAGGCACTAGGCACTAGGCTCTAGGCGCTAGCAAGAATATTCTGCTACTAGTTACTAGGGCCTGCTTAAAGTCCCAACTTATATACCCACGCATCCTCGCGGCCGGTCGAGGCCTGGTAATACCCCTTTCGTATCCCGACTCGCTGAAAGCCTAGCGACTCATATAAGCGAATGGCCGGCGGGTTGCTAGGCCGCACTTCGAGAAAGATGTCGTGGCAGCGCGAATGGCGTGCGTGTTCGAAGAGGAGCTGCATGAAATATCGCCCCACGCCCTGTTCGCGAAAATCCGTGCGCACGCAAACGTTCAATACGTGAGCTTCACCGGCGCCCAGCGACATGATCGCGTAACCGATCAAGTCCCTGCGCACCTCCGCCACGCGGCAGTAATAGCCGGCTTTAATGCAATCGCGAAATATGCCGTCCGACCAGGGAAATGCGTAGGCGGTTTGTTCGATGCCGGCAATGCGCCACAGATCCGCAGGCACCATGGCCCGCGTTTTCAATCCGGGAAACGGCTCGACGACTGGGGACGGAGTGAGTTCGGCGCTCATGGAAGAAGCTACTAGTTGCTAGTTGCTGACGCAGTCGCCATTGCCAATACCAAATCGTCCCATGCTTTGCGTTTCTCGCCCGGGCTTCGCAATAAATACGCGGGATGATAGGTGACCACCACCGGTCGTTGTGCGGCGCCCAGTCGATGCACTTTGCCGCGAAGTTTGCCGATCGGCGTATCCGTGCTCAATAAATTCTGCGCGGCGATGCGTCCAACGCAGAGAATCAATTTCGGATTTACCCACTCTATTTGTCGCGACAAATACGGCGTACAGCTCGCCGCTTCGGCCGGAGTGGGATCGCGATTCTGCGGTGGACGGCATTTCAGGATGTTGGCGATGAAGACTTCCTCGCGTTTCACCCCGCATGCTTTCAACATCGAATTGAGCAGTTGACCGGCGCGTCCCACGAAGGGTTCGCCTTGCGCATCTTCATCGGCTCCCGGCGCCTCGCCGATCACCATCCATTGCGCTTGCCGATTGCCGACGCCGAACACCGTTTGCGTGCGTGTCTTATGCAACCCGCAGAGCGTGCAGGCTTTGACAGCGGCTTCAAGCGAAGGCCAGTCGGGTTTGGAGGATGGCTCCGGAATCGAAGAGTCCGCCGTCTGGAGTTCAACAGTTTGGATTTGGGGTTGTTCCCGATTCTGAGCGGCCTTCGAATCGTGATGTTCGAATTTCGATTCTTGAATCCCGGATGCATCGCGCCGCTCCCACACATCCACTCCGAGCGCGCGCAGGTAATGGAGGCGAAGGCTTCGTTCCATCATGGCTTTACGTGCGCTTCATCGCGGGTGCGGCGATGAAAGATTTTGCGCCAGATCCAGATTAGCGGCGCGTGCAATGCATAGATCGCGAACAAGCCAAACAGCGTTTCTCCCGGACCGGTGGCGACGATCATGTAGCCGATGGGAATGATGAGCAGATACGCCCAGCGCACGCGGCGGCGCGCATTGAATTCCTTCAAGCTGCGGTAGGCAAACGAACTGACCATCAGCAACCCGATGACAGTGGTGATCACGAAGGCGATGACCAGGGCAGGCAATCCAGCCAAGTCGTAGTTGTCGGCCAGCCAAATGAACCCGGCGACCGTCGCCGCCGCCGACGGGCTAGGCAATCCTTCGAAATAGCGTTTATCGGCGGTGGCGGCGCGTGCGTTGAATCGGGCCAGTCGCATTGCCGCGCACGCCGCATAGAGAAACGTCGCAACCCAACCCAGCTTTCCCCATAGCGTGTTGAATTCCGCGATACGCACGAAGCCGAATTGATAAGCGACGATGGCAGGTGCGAGTCCGAATGACACCATGTCCGAAAGACTGTCGTATTCCTTGCCGAATTCACTTTGCGTATTGGTCCAGCGAGCGACGGCTCCGTCCAGAAAATCGAACACCATGGCGACGAAAATGGCCATGCCGGCACGCGCAAAATTGTGATCGATCGCTGCCACGATGGCATAGAAGCCCGCCCAGAGCGCGCCTGTCGTGAGCGCGTTCGGCAGCCAGAAGTACGGCGCTCGATGACGTCCCTCGGGGTGCGTCTTTCCAACTTCGCCGGATGACGGGCGTGGATCGTGGACCATTCTGTTTCCTGCAAGCGGTAACGGGCGCCATGATAACGCAGGCGACCAGTCAAGGAGGTGTTGATAAGATAGCCGTTCACTCCCTGCCGATGCTGGAATTGCCATGTATCTATCTGCCTACCCCATCGTTTCTCTTCGCGACGTTCCCTCGGAGGCCGAAGTCGTCAGTCATCAGTTGATGTTGCGAGCCGGTCTCATCCGCCGGCTTGCCGGGGGGATGTACACGTGGCTACCGATGGGTTTGCGCGTCTTGAAAAAGGCCGAAGCCATCGTTCGCGAAGAAATGAATCGTGCCGGTGCACTTGAACTGCTGATGCCGACGGTGCAGCCGGCCGAGTTATGGCAAGAGTCCGGGCGCTGGGAGCAATACGGCCCCGAACTCCTGCGGATCAAGGATCGCCATGAGCGCTCCTTCTGCTATGGGCCGACTCACGAGGAAGTCATCACCGACGTGGCGCGCCGCGAATTGCGCAGCTACAAGCAATTGCCGGTGAACTTCTATCAAATCCAAATCAAATTTCGCGACGAGATTCGCCCGCGCTTCGGCGTCATGCGCGCCCGCGAATTTTTGATGAAGGACGCTTACTCCTTCCATCTCGATCCGGCGTCTCTGCAAGCGGGCTACGACAAAATGCACGAGGCTTACACGCGCATTTTTACGCGCATGCAGCTTAAATTTCGCGCCGTCGACGCGGATACCGGTTCCATCGGCGGCAGCAAATCGCAGGAATTCCACGTGTTGGCGGACTCGGGCGAAGACGCCATCGCGTTCTCCGACGGCGATCACTACGCTGCGAACTTGGAAATGGCCGTTGCGCTGCCTCCCGCCGCCCCCAGGCCGGCCGCGAGCGGTGCGATGCAAGCGGTCGACACTCCGAACGCCAAGACCATTGCCGACGTAGCGGCCTACTTAAAAGTGCCGCCGGAACGATGCGTGAAAACGCTGTTGGTCGAAGGGACGGACGGCGGCGCGATCGCATTGATCGTTCGCGGCGACCATGAACTCAATGTCATCAAAGCGCAGAAACTCCCCGGCGTCGCGAATCCGCTCAGGTTGGCCAGCGCCGAGCTGGTCGCAGCGCTCGGCAGCGAAGCCGGGTTCATCGGACCGGTCGGATTGAAAATCAAAGTCTTTGCCGATCACTCGGCCGCTCTTCTTGCCGACTTCGTATGCGGCGCTAACAAGCGCGATCAACACCTGACTCACGTTAACTGGGGGCGCGATCTGGCGGAGCCCGAAACGGTGGACATCCGCAATATCGTAGCCGGCGACCCGAGCCCCTCCGGCAAGGGAAAGCTTTCCATTGCCCGCGGCATCGAGGTGGGCCACATCTTTCAACTTGGGCGCAAGTACAGCGAGCCGATGCAGGCTACCGTGCTCGACGAACAGGGAAAGTCGTCGGTCATGTACATGGGCTGCTATGGGATTGGCGTAACTCGCGTCGTCGCAGCCGCCATCGAACAGAACCACGACGAGCGCGGCATCATTTGGCCGGTCCCGTTGGCGCCTTTCACCGTATCGCTCATTCCCATCAACTTGCATAAGTCCTTGCGTGTACGCGAGGCGGCGGACAAATTGTATGCGGAGCTCGCCGGAGCTGGAATCGACGTGGTCTGCGACGATCGCGACCAGCGTCCCGGCGTGAAATTCGCCGACGACGAATTGCTCGGCATTCCGCACCGCTTCACGATCGGCGAAAAAGGTTTGGACAAGGGAATGCTGGAGTACCGTGCGCGGCGTGGCACGGAAAATATCGACGTGCCGATCGAGAAGGCGCTTGCTTTCTTGCGCGAGCAACTTGAGCGTTCGCCGGAATCCGGGGCCCTTTAATTAGGCTTGTAATCGTGGCTGGGAACGTTCGAATCTGGTTTCTCCTCGTTCTCGGCTGGCTGCCGCTGGCGGCGTTCGCCAGTCAGCAGCGCGATGCCGAACTCGAACCGCTGCTGCGTCAAGCACTGCACGACGAGGAGGCGTGCTTCGAGGATCGTTTCGAACGCGAGGTGTTCTTCAAGGCGATGGAACCGAAGCTCAAGCGCTTCGTGAAAAGCGACGAGGAACGCACGCTGATTTTGGAACGCGTGCACTGCGAAGCGCAGCGCTTAAAACTTCCTCCGGGATTGGTGCTGGCCGTCATCGAAGTGGAAAGTCGTTTCGATCGCTGGGCCGTTTCCTCGGCCGGCGCGGTGGGGCTGATGCAGGTCATGCCTTTTTGGCCGAAGCAGCTCGGCATGACCAATGCGCAACTTGTGCACATTCCACACAACATCCGCATGGGATGCACGATTCTGAAGTTCTATCTCGACCGCACCAAGGGCGATTATACGAAGGCGCTTGCTCGCTACAACGGAAGCCCGAATCGCCGGGATTATCCCGACAAAGTGCTCACCCGCCTTGCCGACCGTTGGCAGTATCGCTAGGGTCAGGGGCCAGACGCTAGACGCTAAACTTTAGACGTGAGCAAGAGGAAGGCAGAGCTTCCGTAGTCCCGAACACCTATCCCGTTCGGAACTGCGTGAGTGGTTCGCCCGGCAACGGAGCGTCGACGACGTCGACTTGCGTGACATGCGACGCGGGCGAGCCCTGCCAAAGCCATTGGACGAGCGCGTCGACTCGATCGGCTTCGCCGACGGCCAGCACCTCAACACGACCATCGCTCAAATTTTTGGCATGTCCCGTCACGCCCAATTCGCGCGCACGTTGTTGGGTGCTGGCGCGGTAGTACACGCCTTGCACGCGACCGGCTACCAAACAGCGTTTGGCGATGATTTTGGCGATGACCAAGGGGTAATGATTAACGCGAAAGGCCCGTTTGCTGGCCTTGATGGCCGGAGGCGAGTTGCATCGCTTCCACGGCTTGGTTGCGTGCGGCGACCGCATCCCTTTTGGCGGCCCGGTATAGCCGACGCTGCAGGGACTTTTCCGCGGACGACAGCAGAGCTTGCGCATTTTCCAAATGCACCGCCGCCTTTTGCGATGCGCCGGCATTCTGTGCGGCGCGAATCGCCTGGCGAGCGTCGCTCATTTCCTGCACCGGCGCGCTGGCGCACGCGCTTAGCAGTCCGCTAGCCAGCAGCGCAGCACCGAGAAGAACCGCTCGTCGTACGGGTGAAATACCCATCGTCTCCGCTCAACGATTGAAATTAATACTGGGAAATTGGCCCTGAATTTTCGTCCGCGCGACCGTAACAACGGCGAGCTACTGCGTCAAGACCGCAACGATTACAATGTCGTTACTCGACTTGCAACCGCGGGATTGACCTGCATCATGACCGACATTTTGGTGTTGTATTACTCGCGCCACGGCAGCACCGCCCAGCTGGCGCGGCAAATTTGCCGCGGCATCGAATCGGTGGCCGGTGCGACCGCTCGATTGCGCACGGTTCCCCCCGTGAGCACGAATGTCGAGCCGGTGATCCCGGCGGTGCCTGACGCGGGTCCGCCCTATGCGGACTACGACGACCTGCGTCGCTGCGATGGCCTTCTTCTCGGCAGCCCCACCCGATTCGGGAACATGGCGGCCCCGCTCAAGTTTTTTCTCGACGGCACCAGCAGCCTATGGCTGTCCGGGGCGCTGGCCGGTAAGCCAGCCGGCGTATTTACCTCGACGCAAACGATGCATGGCGGCCAAGAAACCACGTTGCTTTCGATGATGCTGCCGCTGCTTCACCACGGTATGTATCTCGTCGGCTTGCCCTACACGGAGCCGGCGCTTTCCACGACCACCTCCGGCGGATCCCCTTATGGTGCAAGCCACGTCGCCGCCGTGAAAGATCCTGCGCTTGCCCATCCGCTAACGCCGGATGAACAAATCCTCGCGCAGCGCTTAGGCAAACGCGTCGCGGAGCTTGCGGCCAGACTGAAAGGCCTTTCGTGAACGCCTCGTTCCTTGCCCGCTGGCGCTCGATCGCTTTGGCCGCGGAGGCGAGCGTGGTGCTGGTTGTCTGTCTATGGCAGTTCGGTACGGAGGGCGTGTGGCGGGATGCTTTTCTACGCGCGGCGCTATTCGGCGTGCCGGCGCTCTTGCCTTTGCGCGGGGTGATAAAGGGCGATCGCTACACGTATCGATGGGCGACGCTGTGCGTCCTACCCTACTTCGTCGTTGCCTTGACCGAAGCATTCGCGAATCCTGCCGCGCGCGCCTTCGCAATCGCACTGCTAGGCGCTTCGCTGGTTTGGTTTTTTGCGCTGGTCGCGTACCTACGCGTCTCGGTCGCAAGCGGGACGACGCAGTAATCGCTATTCCTTCCGCAGCGCCTGCGCAGGCTGGGTGCGCGCGGCGCGCCATGACGGGTACAGCGTGGAAAAACAGCACAATACGAAAGCCGTTGCCGCAATGACGATGACATCGAGCGGCTCTACCCGCGCCGGCAAGTCGCTCATGAAGTAGACCTGTGCATCGAGAAATTGCGTATCGAGGATGCGTTCCAAGAGGTGCACCAACCATTCCAAATTGAGGGACAGCACCACGCCCAAAACGACGCCCAACAGCGTTCCGAGCGCCCCGATTCCGGTCCCCTGGGTAACGAAGATCTTCAGGATGCTTCTGGGCGTCGCGCCGAACGTCCTGAGAATCGCAATGTCGCCTTGCTTGTCTTTGACGACCATCACCAGGGTGGAAACGATATTGAAGGCGGCGACGACGACGACTAACAACAAGATGAAAAAGAACAGCCGCTTCTGCAACGCGATGGATTGAAAAAATGTCGCGTGGCTGCGGGTCCAGTCTTCGACGTACGGACCCATGCCCAACTCAGCGCCGATTTCGCGTGCGACGCGGTTTGCGGCAAAGAGATCGCGCAGCTTAACGCGCACCCCGCTTACGTCGTTCCCAAGGCGATACAAGCGAGCAGCGTCTTCCATGTTCAAATAGGCAAAATTCCGGTCGAACTCGTACATCCCTGCGCTGAAGATCCCTACCACCGTGAAGCGCTTGAGGCGCGGCGTGACGCCCGCGACGGTGACAGTGGCTTGCGGCACGACAAAGATCACTTTGTCACCCACCGTAACGCCCAGCGCCTTTGCCAATTCATTGCCGATCACCACGCCGAAGCGGCCTGCCGTTAGCGCCTCGAATCGCCCTGCCGTCATCAGCGTATGCAGTTGCGAAACGCCGCGTTCGATGTTGGGCAACACGCCGTAAAGCTGTGCGGTGCTGTGGTTCTCGCCGGCGACAAGCATTGCTTGACCGGATACGAAGGGAGCGACGGCGACCACTTCCGAATGATTGCGCACGCGCGCGGCGACGCGTTGCCAGTCGCCGAAGGTACCGCCGAATCCTGAAACGGTTGCGTGCGGGGTCAAACCGAGGATGCGGTGTTGCAGTTCGTGTTCGAATCCGTTCATGACCGACAGCACGATAATGAGTACGGCAATCCCGATCGCGATGCCCGCCATCGAAATGGCTGAAATAAACGACACGAACCGATTGCCGCGCGCAGACCGCAGGTAACGGCGACCGATCAGGAATTCGTAGCTAGCCATCATTCGTACCGCAATGCGTCGGCCGGTTCGGTACGGGCACCGCGCAGCGCCGGATAAATCGTGGCCGCTACGGTGAGCGTCAAGGCGGTTACGGTAACGACCACGATCTGCGGCCATTGGACTTCAGAGGGAATATTTACGATGTAGTACACGTCCGGATCGAAGAAATGCATGCCGAACGCCCGCTCGATGAACGGCACGATGACATCGACGTTGAACGCAATGGCAAGTCCCAAGCCTATGCCTAGGAATGCGCCTAGCCAGCCGATCACTAAGCCCTGTGTCATGAAGATGGCCACGACTGCGCGCGGCGTGAGTCCAACCGTGCGCAAGATGGCGATGTCCGTGCGCTTTTCGTTCACGACCATTACCAGCGCCGCGACAATATTGAAGGCGGCGACCGCAACGATCAGCGCGAGGATCAGCGTCATCATGGTCTTCTCGATGCGGATCGCGCGGAAGTAACTGGAAAACTCCTGCGACCAGTCGCGGCTTTTGAATGCACCGTCCCGCGACAGCGATGCCGCGATCTTGGGCGCCCAAACGGGCGCCGAAAAAATATCCGCGAATTTGATGCGCAAGCCGGTCGGTGCGCCGTCGGTTCCTAGAAATGATGCCGCATCGTTCATGTCGACCAACGCCAATACGCTATCGTGTTCTTGTGCGCCTACTTCGAAGATGCCTGCGACGTTGAACGTTTGAATTCTCGGTTGCAGATCGAACTCGTCCGCCTGTCCGCCGTTTAAGCGGGTTCGCCCCGGATTTATTTGCGGGATAACCACGGTCAGCGGGTCGCCGACTCGCGCGTCGAGCGTCCATGCAAGCCCTGCCCCCAAGACGATCGATTGACTACCGGCTTGAATCGCATCGAATGAACCGACTTTCATATAGCGTGCGAAGTCGGAGACTTTACGTTCCTCGCTCGGCACGATGCCGCGAATGACGGCCCCGGTTAGTTGCGTGCCTCGGCCGATCATTGCCTGCATCTCGACATACGGAGCGACCCCTACCACGCCGGCGAATTGCTCGATCCGCTTTTCAAGGGCCGGCCAGTTGCTCAGCCGCTCCGGAGCGGCAGTTACCGTCGCATGCGACGCGAGGCTCAGCAGGCGTGAGCGCATTTCGCTGGCCATGCCGTTCATGACCGACAGCACCACGATCAGCGCCATGACACCGATGCACACCCCGAGCATCGATACCCAGCTAATGAAGGAAACGAAGAAGCCCTGTCGACGCGTGCGCACATAACGCAAACCGACATAGAGCGGTAAGGGGTAAAACATGAAGGCGTGGGAACCGATTGTGTAAGTGCTTTGCGACAAATCTAGGCGGTTTCGTGAACTGCGACAAGTATTTGCGATGGAGTCCTCGTCCGACGAAACAGCAGTGCTATAGTCGCCGCGTTTGAGATTTTGTCAAACAGTCGAGACTACTCGACGGGCGTGTTCGGCCGAGAGTGGTTGGCCGAGAGTGTTTGGAATTCACGAAGGGAGGGAGATCACCATGCGTACGCACATTACCCATTTAGCCAGCTCTTTGCGCCTGGCCGTCATCGTCGGCGCATTGGCTTCCACGTCGTCTTTTGCTCAGGAGCAACCCGCTGCCCAGCAGCAGCCTGTGCAATCGGCACCCGCACCCGCTCCTACCCCTGCTCCCGTCGCGGCAACCACGGCAGCTCCAGTAACCCCTGCTCGAGGCGCCACCATGGACGATGTGCGCTCGAAGTTCGGCGCACCTTCCCAGGAAATCCCCGCCATTGGATTACCGCCGATCACTCGCTGGGAATACCCGGGCTATGTCGTGTTCTTCGAACATGATCGTGTGTTGCACACGGTGGTTGTGAAGAGCTGACGCTAAGCAGCTAGTCACTAGCTACTAGCCGCTAGCCAGAATGGGAAGGCCAGAGAGGATAAAAGGGGATGGATCTGCTTTTCGTCGTCGTCCCACCCTTACCAGGAACGCATTCTAAGCGACGTAGCTTTCTGGCTAGCGGCTAGTAGCTAGACCCCATCACTCGTTTACGTCTATCGCCTAGTCACCTTCCTCCTGCTACCCTGCGCGACTTTCGGAGACGCACACCGTCGGATCCGAGTGTTTTCTATTGATTGCATGCATCGCCGCACTACGGGACTGACGAATTGACGCAGAAATTGCTACTCCCCTCGCCCGCACATCCCACGGTGAAGTGGGGACAACTCTACGGTTCGGCGGCTGCTTGGCGATTGGCTGCGGCGGCCGCTCAGTTGCAACGGCCGTTGTTGGTCATCGCTGCAAACGCGCGTGAAGTGAACCGTCTCGAGGACGAGCTGAAATTCTTCGCCGAACGTTCGCTCGATATTTTTACGCTGCCAGGATGGGAAACGCTTCCTTACGATCCTTTCTCGCCGCATCCCGACATCGTTTCGCAGCGCCTGCAATTGTTGTCGGCTCTACCGCGATTGACGCGCGGCATCGTGTTACTCGACTTGGAGACCCTGCTCCAACGTCTTGCGCCGCAGAATTACATCGACGCGCATGCCTTTAACATCCCCGAAGGCGCCAAGCTCGATCTCGACGGGTTTCGCGCGCGCCTCATTGCCGCTGGCTATGCAAATACCTCGCAAGTGATGGCGCCCGGCGAGTTTGCCGTTCGCGGTTCGTTGCTTGACTTGTTTCCGATGGGGAGCGAGAGCCCCTTCCGAATCGATTTATTCGACGACGAAGTCGAAAGCATTCGCCGTTTCGACCCGGAGACACAGCGCTCCGGCGAGCGCGTGAAGGAAATCCGACTGCTTCCGGCGCGCGAGTTCCCAATGAACGCCGAAGGCGTGCAGTCGTTCAAACGACGCTTTCGATCGCGGTTTCCCGGCGATCTCACGCGGATGACCGTGTATCGCGACATCGCGGAAGGCGCACCGCCGCCGGGAATCGAGTACTACTTACCGCTGTTCTTCGACGCCACCGTGAGTTTGTTCGACTACTTGCCGGCCGGAACGACCCTTGCGACCGAGCACGATCTCGGTGCGCTTGCCTTGCAGTCCACCACGGAAATCGAAGCGCGTTTCTCGCAGCGAAGCCATGATAGCGAACGCCCCATTCTGTCGCCCAAGGACCTCTATCTAACGGCCGAGGAGTTCGCTGCGCAGCTAGCGCATTTCGATCGAATCGACATCTCGCATGCCGAACTCGACCCGCTCACTCAACCGGGAAAATTCCTGAACTACGGCACCGGCGCACCGCCGCGAGTGCGCATCGATCAGCGGAGCCAAGATCCGGCCCGTGAATTGTTCGGCTTTTTAGGAACATTCCCCGGCCGGGTGCTGGTGGCGGCGGAAACGGCAGGTCGCCGGGAAATGTTGTTGGATTTATTGAACAAGCGTCGGTTGGAAGTGCGCACGTTCGAGGACTGGCACGCGTTCTCCGCAAGCGATGCTCGGCTTGCGCTCACCGTATCGCCCATTGCGACCGGGCTATTGCTCGCCGATCCACCGCTGGCCCTGATAGCGGAAGAGCAGCTCTTCGGCGAACGAGCCCGTCAAGAGCGCCGCCGACGCCACGCCGACCGGGACCCGGAAAAAATTATCCGCGATCTAGCGGATTTGCGACCCGGTGCGCCCGTCGTCCACGAAGAATACGGAGTCGGGCGTTATCTCGGCCTCAAACCGATGAACGTCGGCGACATGCCGAGCGAATTTCTGCTGCTCGAATATGCTGACGGCGACAAACTCTATGTTCCCGTTCAGTCGCTGGAACTCATCAGCCGTTACACCGGCGGTGCTGTCGAGCACGCGCCGCTCCACAAACTGGGTAGCGACGCCTGGGCTAAGGCAAAGAAGAAAGCGGCACAACGCATTCGGGACACTGCGGTGGAACTCTTGGACCTTTATTCGCGTCGTGCCGCGCGGGCGGGTGTCCGACTCGCGGCCAATGAAGGCGACCTTCGGGCGTTCGAAGCTGCGTTCCGCTTTGAAGAAACGCCCGACCAAGCGCAAGCCATTGCGCAAGTCATCGCGGACCTACAGAGCGACAAGCCGATGGATCGCGTCGTCTGCGGCGACGTGGGTTTCGGCAAAACGGAAGTCGCCTTGCGCGCCGCTTTCGTGGCCGTTCAAGCCGGTGCGCAAGTGGCCGTACTGGTGCCGACCACCTTGCTCGCGCAACAGCACTATCAAACCTTCGCCGATCGTTTCGCCGATTGGCCGGTGAAGGTCGAGTCGTTATCGCGCTTCCGCAGCACCAAGGAAATGAATCAAGTCATTCAGGGTCTGGAAGCCGGCACCGTCGATGTCGTCGTCGGCACGCACCGCCTTCTCCAAAGCGGCGTTCGTTACAAAAATCTCGGCCTCGTCATTCTCGACGAGGAGCATCGTTTCGGCGTGAAAGACAAGGAGAAGCTCAAGGAGCTGCGTGCCGAAGTGGACGTGCTTACGCTCACCGCAACGCCGATCCCGCGCACGCTAAATATGGCGATGGGCGGCTTACGGGATCTCTCGCTGATTACGACGCCGCCCGCTTCGCGACTCGCCATTAAAACGTTCGTCGCGCAATGGGAAGGCGCAAGCGTGCGCGAGGCGTGCTTGCGCGAAATTCGCCGCGGCGGCCAGATCTACTACGTGCACAACAGCGTCGAAACCATCGAGCGAACCGCAAAGGATCTGGCTGAGCTTATTCCCGAGGCGCGGATTGCGATCGGCCACGGACAGATGCGCGAGCGGGAGCTTGAGCAAATCATGCTCGATTTCTATCACCAGCGCTGCAACTTGCTGGTGTGCACCACCATCGTCGAAAGCGGCATCGACGTACCGAACGCCAATACCATCATCATCGACCGCGCCGACAAACTCGGGCTCGCGCAACTGCATCAACTTCGGGGACGCGTAGGCCGTTCGCATCATCAAGCCTATGCGTATTTATTCACGCCGCCGCGGAATGCAATGACGGCCGATGCAGTCAAGCGCCTGGAAGCCATCGAATCGCTGGAGGACTTGGGCGCTGGATTTACGCTCGCAACGCACGATCTCGAGATCCGCGGCGCGGGCGAACTCCTGGGCGAGGAACAAAGCGGTCAAATTCAAGAGATCGGGTTTGCGCTCTACATGGAAATGCTGGAGCGCGCGGTCGACGCCTTGAAGGAAGGCAAGACGCCGAATCTCGATGCGCCGCTCCATGCCGGCCCCGAAGTCGATTTGCACATTCCATCGTTGCTTCCCGAAGACTACATGCCGGACGTTCACCTTCGTCTCATGCTGTACAAGCGAATTGCGGCAGCGCCCGACAATGAAGCGCTGCGCGAACTGCAGGTCGAAATGATCGATCGTTTCGGGCTGCTTCCCGATGCGGCGAAAAACCTGTTTCGCATCGCGGCGCTGAAGATCGCCGCGCGAACGCTCGGCCTGCGCAAAATCGATATGGGTCCGGGCGGAGGAAGCGTGGTGTTCGACGCAACGACCAAAGTAAACCCCGCCACACTGATTCGCTTCGTCCAGCAACGCGCGAAAACGCATCGCTTCGACGGCCCACAGAAGATCCGCTTTACCGAGAAACTGGAAAAGGACGAAGAACGTTTCATCGCCGCGGAACTTTTGCTCGCCGCTTTGCGGGCCTGAGGGAAAGCGGATGGTGGAAGAGAGCCAATGAATGCGAATACGATCCGCTATCCGCTCAATAACCCCGCTGCTACACTCGCCTCATGAAAATCAGCACCCTTGCCGCTTGTTCGACGTTGTCAATTTCTACTTTGATGTCTGCTGTCTCTTTGGCGCAGGACAGCGCTCTCCAGTCGTATGAAGTCGAATTGATCGTCTTTCGCGTCAATCATCCGGCAGCGAGCCCGGAAAACTGGGCTGCTTTAAGCGGCAGTGCGCTGAAAGGTTCGGACTCTCGATCGAGTTCGCCAAACGAAGAGGGATCGGCAACGACCGCCACGGCGACGACGGTTTCCGTTCCAGCTGTGGATACCGCAACAACGGCTTCTTTTCCGGCGATGAACGTGGCGCAATTCCGAATGAACTCGGTTGAAGAGAGCTTAAGGAAGACCAAGGCCTATCAACCGCTCGCTCATTTCGGCTGGACGCAACCGGGCTTCCCGCCTGGGAACTCGCCGAAATTTTCCATTCAGAGCTACTTGCCGGGTTTTCTGCCGGAAGGCATTGCCGTGAGCGGCGAAGTATCGTTGTCGCGAGGTCCGCGGCTACTTCACTTGATGCTCGACCTCACTTACCAAGCACCCGATGGCCAGCGCTACGTCCTTCGCGAAACGCGCCGCATGCGCAGCACGGAGAAGCATTACTTGGATCATCCCTATTTCGGCGTGATTGCGTTGGTGACGCCGAAGGGATGAGTGGCTAGTAGCCGCTAGCAACTAGCTACTAGTCACTAGCCAGAAAGAACGATTTTCAGTTCGCTCTAAGGTGACGGCACTACCCCGCCACCACGACTCGGTTTCGTCCCAGCTCTTTCGCGCGTCGCAATGCGCCGAGGGTGATGCCGATCAGGCTGTCTTTATTCGCTTCGACGCCGGGGACCATTGACGCGATGCCGGCGCTTACCGTTACGTAGCGAGACACCGACGAACGCGGATGATGAATCGCCAAATCGCGCACGCGCGTGAGGATCGATTCGGCGAATTTCGCCGCATCCGGGCCTTCCATGCCGACCGTCAGCGCAATCACTTGATCTTCGTCGAGTCGCGCGCACAAATCCGTGGAGCGCCTGAAGCACCCGGCAATTACGCGCGCAATGCGGCGAAAGCACTGGTCGCCGCCCTGCCCGCCGAACACTTCGCGGTACTGAGCAAAAAAATCCAAATCGAAGGCCACGAGCGTTAGGCGCCGGGATTCGCGTTGCGCCAATCCCCAATCGCGCTGCAAGAGATCTTCGAAATAGGAGCGACGCAACAAACCCGTTAGCTTGTCGTCCCGAACATAAGCGAGCAAGGTCTGCGTCGACAGCGTCGAGTCTTTGAACTCACCGCTCGCGGCGCGCATCGGTCCGACGGGTTCGCGATGGAAACTCGCAAAGTGCGTCAGGTGTCCCTGCGGGTCGCGAAGCGGGACGAGCGTAAGGTCGTTGAAAAACAGAGTACCGTCACGGCGGAAATTCCGGACCGTAACATGGCACCCCCCGCCTTCTGCCACAGCAGCCCTCAGGCGCTTAATTCCGTCCTGATCGCGGTCGGCTGCGTAGAGGAATCGGGGATTGCGGCCCTGCATTTCGCTGCGGGTGTAACCGGTTAAGTGCTCCATCGCTCGGTTGACGTAGACGATGGGTGTATCCGCGGCCACGGCATCGCACACCATGATTCCCTCGGGTGCGGCGTCGAACAAGGTGCGAAGTAGGACGGGATCGGCGTTCATGGTTGCAGGCGGTTGGAGGTCCTAAAGAGTGCGGCGAGCGAGTGGACGGTGCGACGGCCTAGCTCACACTTTCGCGTGACAAGATCTTCATATTCCGGCTCCCGCGAACTCGTTCGGTCCATGCGCAAGAGGCAGTTTAAGCACGCTTAAG
Organism: uncultured Steroidobacteraceae bacterium; assembly: GCA_964597495.1. Lineage (GTDB taxonomy): Bacteria > Pseudomonadota > Gammaproteobacteria > Steroidobacterales > Steroidobacteraceae > CAZQYC01. The sequence continues at coordinate 39,684 of CAZQYC010000003.1, forward strand.
CCAACCGCAATTCCGGAGGGCGCGTACCGTTGGCAACGGCTTCCGCAGCGATGCGCCACCGATCCGAGGTCCGCAGCTCTACTCTGGACGGCGCAGTTCGACCGCGCATTCGCGTCAATCGTACTTGGCTCACAGGGTCTATCTCCCAGCGTAATTTCTCCAGGGTCTGCAGAACGCCCGCGCGGTTATTGCAGACTGGCACCATATCGCAACCGGCCGAAAGCGCGGCGCGAACCCGTGCCGGCATGTCGCCCATGACACTGGCGCCCTGCATATTCAAATCGTCCGAAAAGACGGCTCCGGCAAACCCGAGTTCGGTTCGCAGTTCGCGTCCGATCCAATACGGTGAAAAGCTTGCCGGTCGCTCGTCCACGGTTTCGTACACGACATGGGCCATCATCACGGCTGGCAACCCGTTTTCGATCAGTCGTGTGTACGGATATAGATCGTCCGTCATGTCGGCTCGCTCACGGCGATCGACCGGCAGAGCCACATGAGAATCCGCGACGACGGCGCCGTGCCCAGGGAAGTGTTTCGCGGTAGCGGCCATGCCCGCCTCTCGCATGCCATTCATGTACGCGATCGCCAGTTCGGCAACCGCGCGCGAATCGCGATGAAAAGCTCGATCGCCAATGACGCTGCTCACCCCATAGTCGAGATCCACAATGGGCGCAAAGCTCACGTCGATGCCAATCGCTAGACATTCCGCGGCCATAAGCCAACCGCATTCGCGGGCAAAAGCCTTTGCCGCCACAGGATCGATGCCGTACTGCTGCCCAATTACCCGGATCGCCGGGAGCACGGTGAAATCCTTGCGAAAACGCTGAACTCGGCCGCCCTCATGGTCGACGGCCACCAACAACGACGGTTTTCGGATCGCGCGAATCTCGCGCACCAACGTTTCGAGTTGCTCGATCGCCGCGAAATTCCGCGTAAACAAAATGACCCCGCCCACCAAGGGATGGCCGAGCACGCCGCGATCTTCGTCCGTCAGCGACGTGCCCGCTACATCGACCATGAGGGGACCGAGAGTCATAAGAGAAGGCTCAAGGCGTTAGGCCCTAGGTCGAAAAAGAAAGCAGAAGACATCTCTTGCTTGCTCTGGCTAGCGTCTAGTTACTAGAGCCTAGTTGCTCAAATCTGCGACAGCAGATAGTCCGCACTCGACACCTTGAACTCGCCCGGCGCTTCGAGATGAAGTTGCGTCACCACGCCGTCTTTGACGAGCACGGAGAAACGCTTGCCGCGCATGCCCATGCCGAATCCCGTGGCGTCCAGTTCAAGACCGAGCGCTTTCGCGTAATCGCCATTGCCGTCGGCGAGCATCATCACATTGTCGCCGACACCGGCGTGCTTACCCCAGGCATTCATCACGAAGACGTCGTTGACGGACATGCATGCAATCGTATCGATGCCTTTCGACTTAAGAGTAGGCGCCTTTTCGACGTAACCCGGCAGGTGTTTGGCGTCGCAGGTGGGCGTGAAGGCGCCCGGCACCGAAAATAGCGCCACGGTCTTGCCCTTGAAAAGCTGGTCGGTGGTGATGTTCTGCGGGCCATCTTTCGTCATGTGCTTAAGAGTACCGGCGGGCATGCGGTCGCCAACTTTGATCGTCATAAGTCGTTCCTCAATAGATGAGCCATTGGACAAAATAGGGACGGAATACGCGGACGCGCATGATGCGCGCTCGATTGCTGCCTTGCAATAATCCTCGACTGCGGTGACACTTCGCGCCCCAAACCAAACGACCACCCTTTAAGAGGTAGCTATGGCAACTGGCGGACTGGCGGGCAAATACGACGACGTGTGGCTAATCGACGGGGTGCGGACCGCGTTCGCCGACTACAACGGCACGCTCGGCGCCATTTCGCCGATCGACCTCGGCATTAAAACGGCGCGCGAAATTTTCAAGCGCAGCGGCGTGAATCCCTCGGATGTCGGCACGGTGATCGCCGGCAACATGGCGCAGGCCAGCTATGACACCTATTTCCTCCCGCGCTATGTAGGGCTCTACGCCGGCGTTCCGCTCGAAGTTCCCTCCGTGCAGGTGCAACGCGTTTGCGGGACCGGTATCGAGTGCATCCTGCAAGCGGCCGATGCGATCAAGCTCGGGCGCGTCGATCTTGCGCTGGTGGTCGGCACCGAATCCATGACTCGAACGCCCGTCGTCGCCTACACCCATCGAGGCGGGTTTCAGATGGGCAAGTTCGAAATGAAAGATTTCCTCTGGGAAGGTCTGTACGACACCTCGGTGAGCTGCAACATGGGCATGACCTCCGAGAACCTCGCGAAGAAATACAACGTCGGCCGCGAAGAAGTCGATCAATTCGCCGCCGAAAGTTTCAAACGCGCCTTGGCGGCGCAGGAATCCGGTTTTCTCGCCGGCGAAATCGTGCCGGTGAGCAACGAAAAATTCGAAGCGCCGGGCATGAGTCCGCGAGGCACGCAATTGCCTCGCGGCGTCGAGAGCTTCGCGACGGATACGCACATTCGCCCCACCTCGCTGGAAACACTGAGCAAGCTGAAACCGGTATTCGGCGGCGTCACCACGGCTGCGACCTCCTCGGGGGTGGTCGATGGCGCAGCGGCAACGTTGGTAGCTTCCGGAAACTACGTAAAGAACAAGCAACTCAAACCGCTCGCACGCGTTCTCGCCGGCGCCGTCGTTGGCGTTCCACCGGAAATCATGGGTATCGGTCCCGCACCAGCCATTCGAAAATTACTCGAAGTCACCGGGCTTCGGCTCGCCGACGTCGATCGCATCGAAGTAAACGAAGCTTTTGGCGCGCAAGCACTTTCGGTCATGCGCGACGTCGGCATCGATCATGCGAAATACAACGTCAACGGCGGCGCCCTCGCGATCGGCCATCCCCTCGGCGCGACGGGCGTTCGCATCAGCGTTACGGTTGCGCGCGAACTTAAGCGTAGCGGTAAACGCTACGGTATCGCGGCGGCCTGCATCGGCGGCGGCCAGGGCATCGCGGTGCTCGTAGAGAATGCCTGAAATGCCTGATTGGTTTTGTTCTTAGCCGTCTTTGAATCGAGCGCTAGGGGCAAGGATACTCGCTGGATGAATTTTAATTTAGGACGAGGGACCGGGCTTGGGTGCCGAGCCCCTGTGTCTATTATTGTGGGTCTATTATTGGGCCTATTATTCGGCCGCCGCTTTCTTGCCGAAAATTGTTTTCAACGTCGAATAGCCAATCAAGCCGAGAAGCAAGATCCAAAGGCTATGTCCCCACACTTTGTCGAAAAGCGGCATCTCCCACGATGGCAGCGGGTCTGGCAAGAGCTTTGCGATCTGGAACGCCTTAATATTGGATTCGTCCGGAAACGGAATGTAGCGCTTCGAATCTCCCGCAACGCCTAGAACAAAGCCGTCGTCATGCACGGTGTACGGCGCTAGGAAACTTTTCGTCGTTATTTTTCTGGCCAACGTCAGCTTTGTTCCATTCGGACCTGGAATTCCCGTATCGCTTACAAACTCGATTTTTTCCGCCGCCCCGAACATCAGCTTGGCATGCGCGGCGGACGCAGAAAACATACCAAACACAACAACCGCAATACCGAATAAAAATCGCTTCATTGTTATCTCCCTCTGCTGATATGGCGTCAAATAGTTTTGATCGAAATGCTTTGGATAGCCTTTGAAAATTCCAGGTGGTGATTATGCGTTTCGATAGGGATTCTATGACACTTTCGTCGCGGCGTAGGAAACGAGCGCGTCTTATCACGTAGCATGTCTCTTCGGCCATCCTCCTGCGCGTGACACCATGCTCGGCATCGTCTTGTTAAGTCGTTGTCCAAGCCACTGAGCTACGGCAATTAGTCGATTCAAGTCGACCCCAGTTTGATAACCGCTCCGCTCGAAGAGATAAAGCAAGTCTTCGCTAGCGACATTGCCGGTGGCGTTCGGCGCAAAAGGACAGCCGCCAATGCCGCCGACGCTGGCGTCGAAGCTACGGACGCCGGCGTCTAATGCCGCTTGTGCATTGGCGACCGCTGTGTTGCGCGTATTGTGAAAATGAGCGCGCAATGCAATGTCGGTCGGTAGCGCTGCGCGAACGCCTTCGAAAACGGCTTTGACTTGTTGAGGCACCGCCACACCGATGGTATCGGCCAGCGTAATGGCGTCTGGCAGCGATGCAGCGGCTTGTCGAGCGACGTCGATTACGCGTTCGATAGCCACCTCGCCGACGAACGGGCAGCCGAAGGCGACGGAAATCGTCAACTCGGCGCGTGCGCCGACCGCACGCGCCAGCGGCGCGATTTCATTCCACGCCGCAAGCGACTCGGCAATCGACATGCCTTGATTGCTTACGGCGAATTGATCGGTCGCTGCCGTCACCATCGAGAAGTCACGGCACCCGGCTGCGCTCGCACGATCGAAGCCTTTGCGATTGAGCACGAGCCCTATGTAGCGCACGTCGGCGCGCTGTTTAAGTCCCGCAAAGACGGCTTCGGCATCCGCCATCTGCGGAACCTTTTTGGGATTCACGAAGCTGGCGACTTCAACCGCTCGCACGCCCGAATCGATCAAGCGCTCGATCAGCTCCAACTTGGCCGGCGTCGGCAAGACGGTCGAGTCGCTTTGCAAGCCGTCGCGCGGACCCACATCGACGAGTTCGATTTTTTCCATGAGCTCTCCGCGTTTTCGATAGCCGCTTATCTATTGGCAGGCAACAACGGCCGCGGATCGGTGGGCCGGCCGTTGATGCGAATCTCAAAATACAACATCGGCGCGCCGCTCGGACCCTCGCCCATCGTCGCGATGGATTGACCTGCAGTCACGGAATCTTGTTCGCGCACCAGCACGGATTTGGTGTGCCCGTATGCGCTCAGATAGGTTTCATTGTGCTTCACGATCACCAATTGCCCGTAGCCGAGAAGACCGCTGCCGGTATACACCACACGGCCCGCCGCCGCCGCGCGAATTTCCTGACCGGACGCTCCTACGATAGTGAGGCCTTGTCCGCCATTGGGACGCGTCGTGAGCGTCGCCGTTCCCGTTTGAACCGGCCATGCCCATTGAATCGGCGGAATGCTTGTGGCCGCCGTCGCGGACGATGAACCGCCGCGTCCTCGTGTCGCTGCGGGCGCCGAGGCCGCAGCGCGAGCTTTCGTCGATGGCGAACCGCGCGGAGTGAATTTGAGCACTTGTCCCGGTGCGATGGCGTAATCGCGGCCAATGCCGTTCCACTTCGCCAGCTCCTTGTAGTCCACGCCGTGCCGCCAGGCAATCGAATACAGCGTGTCGCCGCGCTTAACGACATAGGTGTTGGGAGCGCGTGGGGGATCGTGAGAACAGGCGGAGAGAACCAAGAGCAAGAAAATTAAAGCGTGATGGGTGATGGGTGATGAGTGATGGGCAAGAGCGTGATGACGCGGGTCATTGCCGTTCCCAAAAACGGTTCGGTCGATACGGGAGAAGTGCGAATTGGATCTCTTACCCATCACTCATCACACTTCACTCGAATCTATCTCAAAATTGACGTGGCCGAACCAGGGCACATCAAAGCCGTTTTCGATTTTGAGACCGGTTCTCGTCACATTCATCGCAATCCCTTCACCAGCGGCACGAAGCTCACGATGCCAAGCCGCTCGGTGATCAGTTCATCGCCTTTGCGGGTGATGCGGACCAGTTCCTGCCTGCCATCGGGCCCCACCGGCGCGATAAGTCGGCCGCCGTTCGAAGAAAGCTGATCGAGCAATGCGCGCGGTATCGCATGCGGTGCCGCTGCCATTAAGATGGCGTCATACGGTGCGTGCGCATTCCAGCCCTTGAATCCATCGCCATGACGCACGGTGACATTGCGCAGATTCAACGCTTTGAATCGCTGTCGTGCCCGATCGAGCAACGCGGCAATGCGTTCGATGGTGTAGAGCGTCGTCACCAAGGGCGCAAGCACGGCGGTTTGATAACCGCAGCCGGTGCCGATCTCCAGCACTTTACGCGGCGCATGTTCGAGAAGCGCTTCCGTCATGCGGGCGACCACATACGGTTGCGAAATCGTTTGGCCCAGGCCGATCGGCAATGCGTTGTCTTCGTAGGCACGCGTCGCCAGCGCTTCGTCGACGAATTCGTGGCGCGGCAGAACGCGGAACCGTTCGAGCACCGCTTCGTTACGAATGCCTTGTTCCTTCAGACGCTGCACCAACCGCTCGCGCGTGCGGGCGGAGGTCATTCCGATCCCTTTGCTTTCCTTCGGTACGTTTTCTTTTGAAACGATCATGGCTCGATCATGCACTGCGGCCGGCGAGCCAATCGCGCACGTCATCGAGCACGGAATGCCTGGTCAGATCGATTTGCAGCGGCGTTACCGATACATATCCATTGGCCACCGCGTCGAAATCGGTGCCGGCTCCGGAGTCGGCGCCTTGTCCGGCGGGACCGACCCAATAGACGGGTTGGCCGCGGGGATCGGCAGTTTTCACCATCGGCTCGGCTCGATGGCGAAATCCCAAGCGAGTGGCCTGGTAACCCTTGATGCGGTCGAACGGCAGATCCGGAACATTCACGTTGAGAATCGTTGCCCGATCCAGCGGCGTGCGTTGCACGCGCAGCATCAATTCGGTGGCCACGCGCGCGGCGGTGTCGAAATGATGGCCGTCTTTGAGAACCAGCGACACGGCCATCGCAGGCAAACCGAGATAGCGACCCTCGACGGCAGCGGCGACGGTGCCGGAGTACAAGACATCATCGCCGAGGTTAGCGCCGTCGTTGATTCCGGAAATCACCATGTCGTGATCGAAATCGAAGAGTCCGGAAATGGCCAAGTGCACGCAGTCGGTCGGGGTGCCGTTCACGAAATAGCACTGCTTGTCGAATTGAAACACGCGTAGCGGCACGTCGAGGGTCAGCGAATTGCTGGCCCCGCTTCGATTGCGGTCGGGGGCCACCACCGTTACGTCGGCCAGCGGCTTCAAGGCATCGTAGAGATGCTTCAACCCTTCGGCTCGGTAGCCGTCGTCGTTGCTCAATAGAAGTTTCAAGATCGATCATCCCGGCGTTTTAACGTGCGCAGTTGCAACTATACTGCAGACCTGTCCCCTTCGTTCTAGGGACGGTATTTGGAAGAGCTGCCGATGAGCGACGACCGCAATTCGAATGCCCCCGACAAACTTTTCCGCGACGCGACGCGCGACGTCAAGCCGTTGACGGCGAGCGTACCGCCCGTGGCGCGGCCGAAGCCTGCACCTGCTGCTCGCTTCACGCGCGCGGATCAAAAAGCAGTTCTGCAGGAAAGTCTCGAGTCGGTCGTCGATCCCGCTCTGCTCGAAACCGGCGATGAAATTTCGTTCCGGCGCACAGGAGTGCCCGACACGGCGCTTAAGAAACTCAGGCGCGGACACTTCAAGGTCGATGCCGAAATCGATTTACATGGCCTGACGTCGCCGCAAGCCCGATCGGCATTGCGCGAATTCATCGCTGACGAAATGACGCGCGGCGCCCGCTGCGTGCGAGTCATTCATGGCAAGGGATTGCGTTCGGGTCCGAGAGGGCCTGTCTTAAAGAACGTCGTGAACGTGTGCCTGCGACGCATGGACGTGGTCGTCGCCTTCGGTTCCGCTCCACCCACCGACGGCGGCAGCGGCGCAATCTACGTTCTGCTCGACCGCCGCTAATCGGCAGCCGCCACAATCTCGCGAAGCACGGCCGTTGCAAACGCACCGCGGGTCAAGCGAAAACGCATTTTGAGCGTGTGTCCTTCGTATTCCCATTCGAGATCGTTCACGGCCAGCCGCAGAGCGCGGCGCTGCTGCTGCACGTTCAAGCGTACGAGGCCCGTCACCCAGTCGTTCCAAGGCGCTAAGGTTTCAGTTTCCAATTGCGCGACGCGTGCTTGCACCCGCGAATCGCCGCTGCCGCACAGCGGGCCGGTGGGATGAACATCCAGTCTTAGGCAGCGTTCGTTAAGCGTTTCGTCGGCCATTTCATCTATCGGCGACAGGACAAAGACACTGCCGGTTCCATCCAAGTTCACGACTTCGCCGGCGAGCAAGCGATTCCAAGTGCCATCTTGCACGCGTTTCGATAAAACTTCGTTAAACAGCGCCGAGCGCGCGGCGGAAAGCGCAAAACTCCGTTCGTCTCGGTCGGCCGGAGGCGCGCCGTCGCACAACCATTGTTTCGCCACGAGCAAATTGCGTTCGTCGCGGCCGAAACGCTGCTCGCCGAAGTAATTGGGAACGCCGCCAGTCGCAATCGCCCGCAGTCGCTCGTCGAGGCGTATGGGATCGACGTCGACGTCACGCACGATCAATTCAAAGCGATTGCCGCGGTGCGCGCCGAGCCGCAATTTGCGCCGCTGCCGAGCGGCCGCGCAGATTTCGAATCCGGGGCCTGCGAATGCCAACCAGCTTTCCGGCGTTGCTTTCGACCGCACCGTAAAGGCTTGCTCCGTCAACGCATGCCGATCTTTGAGTCCGGCATAGCCGACCTCTCGCACGCGAATACCTGCGTGTTCGGCAATTTTCTTGGCTACCCATTTGGTGTTCGTGTCGCGTTTACGGACTGTCAGTAGAATGTGTTCGCCCTCTCCGCTGGCTTCAAAGCCAAGATGCTCACGAACGACGAAGTCTTCCGGCTCGACACGAATGCGTCCCGACGCGAGCGGGCCGCCGTGGGAAAAGGCAAGCGGATGACGGATAGCGGTTAGCGAGTCGCTCAAGCTTTCATCCGCTAACCGCTAGCTGCTTCTTAATCAATGCGATCGCCTGACACGCCAAGCCCTCGCGACGTCCGATAAAGCCGAGCCCCTCGCTCGTCGTCGCCTTCACGTTCACATTCGAAATGTCTATTCGTAAATCGGCAGCGATGTTGGCGCACATTGCGCCGCGATGTTTTCCCAAACGAGGTGCGTCGGCGAGGACCGTGGTGTCGACGTTCACGACTGCAAAGCCGCGATCGTGCAGCAGCTGTGCGACATGACGCAAAAGCACGCGGCTGTCTGCGCCCCGCCACTTGAGGTCCGTATCGGGAAAATGCATGCCTATGTCGCCCAAAGCTGCCGCACCCAGCAGTGCATCGCAGAGCGCGTGCAGTAAGACATCGCCGTCCGAATGCGCACGTACGCCCATGCTGTGCGGCACGCGAACGCCACCCAGCATGACGTGATCTCCCGGCTCGAAAGCATGGACGTCGAAGCCCTGTCCGATTCGAATCTCGGTCATGGTTCGGCGCTCGCCCGATTGAGTTGTTCGATCGCTTCGATGTCGAGTTGCACGTGCATCGCACCCGCTAGCTCTTCGGTCTGCGCAACCGTAGTGGCGCTGGCAATCGGCGCCGTGACGCTCTTGCGCGCCATGAGCCATGCAAGCGCAACTTGCGCAACGGTCGCCTTGTAGCGCGCTGCCGCCTCATCCAATGCATCGAGAATCTTAAAACCGCGGTCGTTCATATATGCCTTGGCGCCGCGGCCGCGGGGGCTTTTCTTGAGGTCGGCTTCCGAGCGGTACTTGCCGGTTAGAAAGCCGCTCGCCAACGAGAAGTACGGCACGACTCCGAGTCCATGCTCGACGCAGACCGGCTCCAACGTTTTTTCGTACTCCGTCCGTACGCAAAGATTGTAGTGCGGCTGCAGGACTTGGTAGGCCGGCAGTGAGTGCCGTGCGGAGGTTTGCAATGCTTCACGCAGCCGAGTACCCGAGTAATTGGAGGCGCCGACGATTCTAACCTTGCCGCTGGCTATCAATTTTTGATAGGCCTGCAGTGTTTCGGCGAGCGGCGTCTGTTCGTCGTCGCTGTGCGAGAAATAAAGATCGATGTAGTCGGTTTGCAGGCGCTTGAGCGACTCTTCCACTTCGCGCTCGATCTGCGCCGCGGTCAATCCCTTGCGATCCGGCGCCATTTGCATACCGACCTTGGTGGCGAGAACGATGGAGCTGCGCTTGCCGCTGCGCTTGAACCACTTGCCGATCACCGCTTCGGATTCGCCGCCGACATGCCCGGGAATCCAGATCGAATACACGTTGGCCGTGTCGATGAAGTTTCCGCCGGCGGCCACGAATGCATCGAGAATCGAGAACGAGGTTTGCTCGTCCGCGGTCCAGCCAAAGACATTGCCGCCAAACATGAGAGGCGACACTTGCAAACTTGTCCGGCCTAATGGGCGCAGCTGTACCATGACTCACTCTCCACGGCGTTGACGCAAAATGAATTCCGCATACCGCACATCTTCCGGTAACGTGATTTTGATGTTGTCCGAACGCCCGGTAATTAACTTCGGTTTCAACCCCAGCGACTCGATCGCCGCAGATTCGTCCGTGATCGTCTTGCCGGATGCCTGTTCGAGCGCGCGTTTGAGAAGACTGAAGCGAAACATCTGCGGCGTCAGAGCGCGCCATAACCCGTCGCGCGGCGGCGTTGCAGTCACGCGTTGTTCTGAATCGGCGGCTTTCAGCGTATCGGTCAGCGGCACGGCGAGAAGTCCGCCGACCTCATCGCTCTGCAGCGCCGCTATCAGTCGTTGCAGATCGTCGGCATGCAAGCACGGCCGAGCGGCATCATGCACCAGCACCCAGTCATGATCGTTAGGCTGATGGCTTGCCATCAGCGCACGCAAGCCGTTCAGCACTGAATCGGCGCGTTCCGTTCCACCAAGTGTCGCCACGATCCGTTGATCGTGGCGCACTGTCAGCGAAGCAAATTGTTGGTCGTCGGCGCTGATGGCCACCGCGATGCCGGCAATGTCGGAGCGCTCTAGGAAAACGGCGAGCGACCATTCGAGCACGGTTCTCCCATCGAGCCGTAAATATTGTTTGGGAACGGAGCCCGACATACGGCGTCCCACACCCGCCGCGGGAATGACCACCCAGAGTCGCCGCTCGTGCGTGTGCATCGGGCTAAAACATTCCAGGCATGCCGCGGCCACCCATGCCGCGCATCATTCGCATGAGGCCGCCCTTGCCGAACGACTTCATCATCTTTTGCATTTGCAGGAAATTCTTCAGCAGCCGATTGATCTCGGGAACTTGCGTTCCGGAACCCGCTGCGATCCGGCGTTTGCGCGATCCGTCGATAATCTTCGGAAAGGAGCGCTCACGTGGCGTCATCGAACGAATGATGGCGAGCTGGCGAGTGATTTCTTTTTCGTTCGGTTGCGCCGCTTGCGCCTGCTTCGTCAAGTGCGCCGGCAACTTCTCCATCAGCGCGCCCAAGCCGCCCATCTTCTGCAATTGGCCCAATTGCTCGTGCAAGTCGTTCATGTCGAAGTCCTTGCCCTTCTTCATCTTCTCCGCAAAGCGTTCCGCCTGCTCGCGATCCACTTTCCGCGTGACATCTTCCACCAGCGAAAGCACGTCGCCCATGCCCAGAATGCGCGAGGCGATGCGTTCCGGATGAAATACCTCGAGCGCCTCGGTCTTTTCGCCGACGCCTAAGAACAAAATCGGTTTGCCGGTTACTTCGCGAACCGACAAGGCAGCGCCGCCGCGCGCGTCGCCGTCCGCTTTCGTAAGAATCACGCCGGTCAGCTCGAGCGCATCGCCGAACGCGCGCGCCGCATTCACCGCATCCTGGCCCGCCATGCTATCGACCACGAAGAGCGTTTCGATCGGCGTCACCGCCGCGGCGATCTCGCGAACCTCTTGCATCATTTCGTCGTCGACGTGCAAACGGCCGGCGGTATCGACGATCAATACGTCATAAAGCGATTGCTTGGCTTCGCGGAGCGCTTCGCGTGCAAGCGTTTGCGGCGCCTGTTTCGGATCGGAAGGGAAAAATCCGATCTCAAGCTGTGCCGCCAATCGCTCCAATTGCAAGATGGCGGCCGGACGATAGACGTCCGTACTGGCGAGCAGCACTTTCTTGCGTTCGTTTTCCTTGAGCCACTTGGCCAGTTTGGCCGCCGTGGTGGTTTTGCCCGCGCCCTGCAAGCCTGCGAGCAAGATGACGACGGGCGGTTGCGCGCGAAGATTGAGAGGCCGGGTGCCCGCACCGAGAATCGCGATGAGTTCGTCGTGAATCGTTTTAACGAGCGCCTGGCCCGGTGTCAGGCTCTTGGCGATTTCCATGCCGACGACGCGCGACTTCACCGAGTCGATAAATGTCTTGACGACCGGAAGCGCAACGTCCGCTTCGAGCAGCGCCATGCGTACTTGGCGCAGCGTATCCGCGATGTTTTCGTCGGTAAGGCGCGCGCGGCCGCGCAACGATTCGATCACGCCTTGCAGGCGTTCGCTTAGTTTGTCGAACACATCGATTCCCGTAGTGGAAGCCAAATTAGGAAGACCCAGTATAGCCTTCCCTTTCTTTATATTTCTTGCTAGCGGCTAGGAGCTAGTAGCAAGCTGCTGGTTGGGTTGCTTCAACTGTGGCGGCGCTTTATGCGATCATCCGCCTTCCTTACGTCTTACATCGGAACCCCGTGCTCGCGATTGTCATTCTCGCTTGTTACTTGGCAGCCGCTTTATGGCTTGTCGCGAGCGTATATCGCGCTACGCCCGAGCAGGCACACGGCCGGCGTGTCGCGGGTCTGGGCACGTCGTTCGTCGCTTTATTCGCGCATGCGATTGCGCTGTGGAAGGTGCTAGCGGCCCAATCGGCGGCGTTAACGCTCGCGGAAACGGCTTCTCTCGTCGGATTCATTCTCGCGTTGCTCGCAGCGATCGCTTGCCTTAGGCAACCGCGATTCGCCGGAACGAGCGCGGTGTTGTTAGCCATTGCTGGTATCGTCGGCGCGGCAACGGACAAAGGTGCTCAGGCCTTCGTCACCACTCAGCACGGCTGGGAATTAAATGCGCACATCGCGCTGTCGGTGTTGGCCTACGCCTTCGTGACCGTCGGCGCCGCCTTTTCGATCGCGATGGCGCTTCTCGATCAACGTTTGCGACAGCGACAGGCGTTGGGTTGGCTCTCTATCCTGCCGTCTCTCGAAGCAATGGAATCGGCGTTGTTTCAAGCGATCGGTGCCGGTTTCGCCATTCTTTCGCTGGCGTTGTTCAGCGGTTTCTTTTTTCTTCAAAACTTAAAAGAGCAGCATCTCACCCACAAAGTGATTTTGTCGTGCTTGTCATGGCTCATTCTCGGCATCTTGTTACTCGGCCGCTGGCGCTTCGGCTGGCGCGGACGCACGGCGCTTTACTGGACGCTAGGTGGCTTTATCGTGCTGGGTCTCGCCTACTTCGGCAATAAGCTGGTACTCGAAACCATTCTGGGCAGGCATTGGGGATGACCGACCTTTCGACGGGCACACTTGCGAGTTTGGTGATCGTACTCATCCTCCTGTCGGCTTTCTTCGCCGCGACGGAGACGGCGCTTATGAGCTTGAACCGCTACCGCTTGCGTCATCAATCGCAGGCTGGCAGCAGCAGCGCTCGGCTCACCGAGCAATTGCTTTCGCGGCCCGATCGCCTGATCGGCATCATCCTGCTCGGCAATACGTTCGCGAATTTTGGCGCCGCTGCGATCACCAGCCTGATCTCATTTCGGCTGTGGGGCGATACGGGGATTTCGTTTGCCATCGGCACCATGACGGTTTCGATTTTGATGTTCATTTTCGGCGATCTAGCGCCGAAGACCTATGGCGCCATTCATCCCGAACGGCTGGCGTTACCGTCGGCGTGGATTTACTCGGTGCTCGTGCGCGTCCTGTATCCGGTTGTATGGGCGGCGAATCTAGTCGCCAATGCGCTACTGAAATTACTGGGGGTCTCGCACGAACAAACCGCTTCGCATTCCTTGAGCGCCGACGAATTGCGAACCGTGGTCGCCGAAGCGAGCGTGATGATCCCGCGCCGCCACCAAAACATGCTGATCAATATCCTCGATCTCGAGAAGATCACCGTGGACGACATCATGGTGCCGCGCAACGAGATCACCGGCATCGATGCTCACCTGGATTGGGACGACATTCTCGAAACCTTGCGCACCAGTTCGCACACGCGGATTCCGGTGTACGAAGGAAGTCTCGATAAGATCGTCGGCATTCTTCACCTGAAGCGGGTCGCGCAATCGCTGGCTCGCGGGGAACTCGACAGGGATCGGCTAGTCGAGCTTGCTCGCAGTCGCGAACCCTATTTCGTGCCGTCGGGCACGACCCTGAACACGCAATTGCTGAATTTTCAGCGCCTGCGGCGCCGCAGCGCATTGATCGTCAACGAATACGGCGATATCTTGGGTTTGATCACGCTCGAGGATTTGCTGGAAGAAATCGTCGGCGAGTTTACGACCGACACCGGTCTCTTACACCGCGACATTCACCGCGATGCGGACGGCAGCTTCGTCGTGAACGGCAGCATCAACGTGCGTACGCTGAATCGACGCTTGGGCTGGAGTTTACCGACCGACGGCCCGCGCACCTTGAACGGATTGATTTTGGAGTACCTCGAGAACATTCCCGACGTGGGTACTGCATTGAAAATTGGCGCGCAGTCGTTCGAGATCCTGCAGATTGCCGACAACGCCGTGAAGGCAGTGCGTATTCGCTTGTCCGGCGGCACGAATCCATCCGGCCCACAGCAGTCTTCTGACAAGTCGCCGAAGAAATCAAAAAGCGCTACGTAATGCGTCGGCCAAGCGGTCGGTCGCGATCACTTGCATGCCTTCCAAACTTCGCCGCGGCTCGTTGGCGGTGGGGACAATGGCCTTGGTGAATCCATGCTTCGCAGCCTCGCGTAGTCGCTCTTCGCCATAAGGAACCGGGCGAATTTCACCGGCCAGTCCAAGCTCCCCGAAACAAACCAATCCTTTCGCCAAAGGTACGTCGCGCACACTGGAGACGATCGAGAGGACTGCAGGCAAGTCCGCCGCGGTTTCAGCGATGTGCACTCCGCCCACTACGTTGACGAACACGTCGTGCCCGCTCGTCGCCATGCCGCCGTGACGATGCAGTAACGCCAGCAACATCGCGAGTCGCTGCTGTTCGATCCCGACCGCCACGCGGCGCGGATTCATGGCTTGCGATTGATCGACCAACGCTTGCACTTCGATCAGCATCGGCCGGCTGCCTTCACGTGCCACCAGCACGGCGCTGCCTGCGACCGGTGCGGAATGCTGCGAGAGGAAAATGGCGGAGGGATTCTTGACTTCCTTGAGGCCGTCTTCGGACATCGCGAAAACGCCGACTTCGTTGGCGGCGCCAAATCGATTCTTGATGGCGCGCACTAGCCGAAAACGCGAACCGGCGTCGCTTTCGAAATAGAGAACGGTGTCGACCATGTGTTCGAGAATTCGGGGACCGGCGATCATGCCTTCCTTGGTGACGTGGCCGATGATGATCACGGCGACGCCGCTGGTTTTTGCGAAGCGGACCAGTTGCGCCGCCGATTCGCGCACCTGAGAAGCCGATCCGGGCGACGAATCGACGCCTTCGGTATGCATGGTTTGAATCGAATCGATCACCGCGACTTTGGTTTTTACCGCGGTCGCCTCGGCGATCACGGACTCGACCGACGTTTCCGCCAGCAAACGCAACGTCGGGCTTGCCGTGCCGAGTCGGCGCGCTCTCAGGCTTACTTGGTGCAACGATTCCTCGCCGGTGACATAGAGTGTGGGCGCCGAACGGCTCAGGGAATCCCCTGCTTGAAGTAACAAGGTTGACTTACCGATCCCCGGGTCACCACCCAATAAAGTCACGGAGCCCGGCACGAGACCGCCGCCTAAAACGCGGTCGAGTTCGCCGAGCCCGGTGAGGAACCGTGGCGAGTCGCTTTCGTTGATGTCGGTAAGCAGCCGGCTTCCTCCCGTCGACCCCGTCCAGTCGGAACGAGCCGCCGACTTCGGCGGCAAGCGGACGGCCGATAACGAATTCCAAGCCCCGCAGGACGGGCATTGGCCCTGCCATTTGAGGCTTTCGTTACCACAATTGTCGCAAACGTAGAGAGAACGTGTTTTGGAAGACATAGACATTGAGTTTAACCAGCCATCCATCATGCCAGCGAATCGACCCTATCAGTCTGTTGAAAAAGGACCTCCTGTCACTTTTTCGACGTCGCTTGCGAAAACGTGGTTTTCGCGGCGCTCCCCCGCATCTATCTCTATATGGCAAGCACATGAATGTGCTTGATTTCGTTGGACCCTCCTTGGTCCGAGCCAGCAGCTTGTTGAAAGGGGTCTTTCAACAAGCTGCTATCTGTGACCGCTCCGACAATTTGCGGGACTGGGGTTCTCTATACTCGGCGTTTGCTACTAACCCCTAAACCACAATTTCAAGGCCTTAGCGGATAACTCTAGACGGAATAGCGAGTGCTTAAAGTACTTCGGGACAAACGATTAGCCTTTATTCCCAGTGTCTCAGCGGCTCTGCTCGTGCTGCTGACGGGCGCCTTTTTGGCCCCGGGTTTCGGTCTTCGGGTCGAAAACTTCGTCTATGACTTGGCCATGCGGCGGAGCAACGTCCTACCTACCCCGACGATTGCAATCGTTGCGGTCGACCCGGAAAGCACGCGCCGGCTCGGCGCCTGGCCTTGGCCACGAAGCGTACATGCCCAGCTTTTGAACAAGTTAAGCGATGCCGGAGTTCGTACCGTTGCGTTCGCATTCCCGATGAACGAATCGCAAAACAAGGCTGGTTTAGACCAGGTACGCGCGGCCTTGAATCTCCTGCAGTCCACCAATAGCGATGATTCCGCTCAGACTGAGCAGCTTAAAAAGCTGCTCGGCAGTTCGGTTGCGGATCTCGATGAGGACGGGGCCTTAGCCGAGGCAATAGCCCATCACGGTAACGTCATCCTTCCGATTGAAGCCGATCTGGCCGAAACAACCTCCGAGTCGACCAGGGCGACCGTTAGTGATCAGGAGCAAGCACACGCGATCGCCAGCGATGAGGCGTTAAAGGCCGCGCCCGCTGCGGGGCATATTCATTTGCCCGCTTCGCGTTTGACGGCTGCCGCACGCGGCCTGGCGCACTTGGTTTTGCTGCCGGACGAGGATCAAGTCGTACGCGCCGATATTGCAGCCATACGCGACGGCGACAAACTCATTCCGTCGCTGGCGTTGGCACTGGGAGCTTCTCAACAGGGCGTCGACACGAACAAGATTCGATTTTCGGACGAGGCATCGGCCGACTTCGGCGAACGCCACTTGGAGTTGGACGACGGGTTTCGCTGGCGCGGAATCTTATTTCCCGCCACGGGAGCACGCGCGATCGCACGCTACTCCTACTGGCAGATTCTCGCCGGCAATATTCCGGCCGATCAGCTACGCGGCAAAACGATCGTCGTCGGACTGACTGCCGAGAGCACGAACAGCGCCATGACGACGCCCCAGAAAGAAATGCGAGCGGCGGCCGGCGTCGTTGCTAGCTTCGCCGCGACCCTGACGAACGAACGGACGTTTTACCGCCCTCTCTGGGGACTTGCGCTGCAGTGGCTTTTGAGCGCGGGCGTACTGGTTCTCGCCATTTGGTTGTTGCCTCAACTAGGAATGTTGCTCGCCATCGGCATCACTCTCGTGCTTTCATCGGCGCTGGTTGTTATGGAAATCGGCATTCTTAATGTGAGCGGCGCCTGGCTACAACTTACGTTGCCCGCGATGGCGCTTTTCGCCGCGGCGATGGGCAGTGGATTTGCTCGGGCAACCTTTAAGCTGGCAACGCCGCATTCGCGCGGTAACGACCCGGTGGGCAGTCTCCGAACGCTGGGATTGACCTTCCAGGGCCAAGGACAACTCGATTTGGCATACGAAACCTTCCGACGCTGCCCTGCCGACAAAGAATCCCTCGACTTGATCTACGGTCTTGGGCTCGACTACGAGCGGCGCCGCCAATTCGGCAAGGCCGCCGAAGTGTATGGCTACATTGCCTCGGTCGATGCGAACTTTAAAGACGTTCAACCACGCCGCGAGCGCATGAAACGCTCGGAGATCGCCCTCAATGCCGCAACGAAAACCAGCTCAAAGACCGGTAGTGGAGCGGCCAAATCGGCAGCGGTAACGCCCTTGCGGCCGGCTCCGGCCGCAACCGCGAAGGCCGCCACGGCCAAGCAATCGCTCGGCCGCTATGAAATCGAACGCGAATTGGGCAAAGGCGCCATGGGCGTCGTCTATCTAGGGCGCGATCCGAAGATCAATCGCGTCGTGGCCATCAAGGCCATCGCCCTTGCCGAGGAATTTGCCGAAGACGATTTGGCGGACGCACGTGCGCGTTTCTTTCGCGAAGCCGAAATGGCAGGTCGCCTGAATCATCCGGGCATCGTGACCGTTTACGACGCCGGCGAAGATCGCGGGCTCGCCTACATCGCCATGGAATATCTGCGCGGCGAACACTTGAGTCATTACTCGGAACCGATACATCTTCTCCCGGTCGCCAAAGTGCTCGCGCTGATGGCGCGCGTCGCGGATGCTCTCGACTATGCGCACAAACAGAATGTGGTTCATCGCGATATCAAACCGGCTAATATAATGTTCAACGCCGACACGGACGAACTCAAGATAACGGACTTCGGTATCGCCCGATTGACTGATACGAGCAGAACAAAGACAGGCATTGTGCTTGGCACTCCGTCGTTTATGTCGCCCGAACAACTCGAAGGCCGCCCGCTCGACGGACGATCGGATCTATTTGCGCTGGGGATCGCGCTCTATCAGTTGCTCACCGGCCAGTTGCCGTTCCGTGCCGATTCGATGACCCGCCTCATGCATAAGATCGCCATCGAACCGCACGTGCCACTGCTCTCTCTACGTCCCGAATTGCCGGAAATGGCCGAGCAAATCATGGCGCGGGCCCTCGCCAAGTCCGCCCAAGATCGTTATCAAACCGGCGCGGAAATGGCGGTCGCGCTGCGCGGCTGCATCCGGCTCGTCGCGCGTAAGGACGCGCTCGCACGATGATGGGCAACATGACGCTCCGTGGCAAAATACGCTCCGCTAGCCTGACGGACGTCGGACGCGTGCGCGAACACAACGAGGACACGATCGGCGTGGACGCCGACATCGGACTCATGGTGCTGGCGGACGGCATGGGCGGTTACAACGCAGGCGAAGTCGCCAGCGGGCTCGCGGTCAAGACCATCATGAGCCTCGTGAAGGAAGCGGTCGACAAACAGAATTTGAACGGGGTCGACGCCGGATCCGGCTTGTCGCGGCCGAGTATTGTTCTGCGGGATGCCATCGTTCGCGCCAATAAGATCATCTATCAAACTGCGAAGACGCAACCGCAGTGCGAAGGCATGGGCACCACGATCGTTGCCTGCATCTTTGCGGACAACAAAGTGTCGGTCGCGCACGTGGGCGATTCGCGCGCTTATCGATTACGAGCCAACCACTTCGAGCAGCTCACCATGGACCATTCGCTTTTGCAGGAGTTGGTCGATCGCGGCTTCTATTCGCAGGCGGAGGCGGCGCGGGCAACGAACAAAAACTACGTGACGAGAGCGCTCGGTGTCGAACCGACCGTCGAAGTCGAGATTCACGAACATCCGGTCGCCAAGGGTGATTTCTACATCCTCTGTTCCGATGGCCTATCGGACATGGTCGAGGACGAAGATATCCATTTAACTATAAGCACCTTTAGTGCTAATCTTGAAACAGTAGCTAAGCAATTGATCCAGCTGTCCAACGATAATGGCGGTCGGGATAACGTGTCGCTCATCCTCACGCAGGTCCTCGAATCGTTTGCGATGAGGAAGGGTGTGGTCGGCAAGATTATGGGCTGGTTCGACTAACCCATAAACGTTTATTTGTATGTATTACTCATTCATCGCGATAGCGGGTAACGAGGGAAAAAAATGGCGCGGCTAATTCTAAGCCTCGAAGGTCAAGTGCTGGCCGAATACAACATGAACAAGGAGCGCTACACCATCGGCCGATTGCCGGACAACGATATCCGCATCGACAACGCCGCCGTGAGCGGCCATCACTCGCTCATCATCAATATTCTGAACGATTCTTTTTTGGAAGATTTGAACAGCACGAACGGTACCTACGTCAACGGCAAACTCATCAAGAAGCACGCGCTGCAAAACGGCGACGTGATTACGGTAGGACACCATCAGCTACGTTTCGCCGATTCGCATGCGGCCGAACAAGAGCCGGATGAGTTCGAAAAGACGATGATCATCACGCCGGGATCGGCGATGGCGACCAAGGCGGCACAACGGGCTTCGGATGCGATTCCGGTCCGCCCTGCGCCCGGCGCGTCTAAGATCGATTCACCCGTTGCGTTACCCAAAGCAAAACTCCAGGTATTGAGCGGTGCCTTCGCCGGGCGCGAGCTGGAGCTCACCAAGGCGCTTACCACGATGGGACGGCCGGGAATTCAAGTCGCAGCCATTACGAGACGGTCCGATGGTTTCTCCATCGTGCACGTCGACGGCGGTGCGCAAAACAGCTATCCGCAAGTCAACGGCAAGCCGATCGGCGAACAAGCCTGCAAATTAAAGGATAACGACGTCATTCAGTTGGCCGGCGTGAAGATGGGGTTCTACCAGGCATAACGCTGCGCGAAGATTAGCTACTAGCAGCTAGCGACTAGCCAGAGTCGGATTCTTGCGTCGCTCGCAGGATGCTCGCTACGGATCTCTTTGCTTTCTGGCTAGTGGCTAGCCGCTTTATCTTTAGACATACTCCACCGCTACTCGCTGGCTGATCCCGCAGACAAGTTCGTAAGCGATTGTCCCGGCGCAATCTGCCACCTGCTCGACCGGGAGTGCCTCTCCCCATAGGGTCACATTAGCGCCTACTTGCGCATCGTCGAACCCCTCCAGGTCGATCGCAATCATGTCCATCGAAACGCGGCCGGCGATAGGGAGCATACGATCGTGGACCAAGACCGGCGACCCGTTTCCGACCTGGCGCGGGTAGCCATCGCCATAACCGATCGCCGCAATTCCAATTCGAGTATCGCGAGTCGCTTGCCACGCGCCCCCATACCCGACCGATTCACCCGCTTTAACTGCGCGCACGGCAATAAGACGCGTGGTTAGCGTCATGGCTGGCTTGAGTCCTAGCTCAGATCCGGTTTGCTTGGGGAAAGGCGCAATGCCGTACAACATCAGTCCCGGCCGAACCCATTCCGTGCGCGCCTCGGGCCACGCAAACAGTCCCGCCGAGTTGGCAATGCTGCGTTCCATTCCCAGTGAATCCCCCACTGCACGAAACTTGGCAATTTGCGCCGCTGTCTTCGAATCGTTGACGTCGTCCGCGTTCGCAAGATGCGTCATGAGCCTCGGGGCGTCGCGCAACGCTTGAATGGCGCGCACGCGCTGCAAGGCGATCGAAAAATCCTCGAGCCGAAAGCCTAGTCGATTCATTCCGGTATCGACCTTTAACCAGGCACGTAGCGATCGTGTGCCGCGCCATGATTCGAGCAAATCGAGTTGTTCCCAGGTATGGACGACGACCTCCAAGCGATGCGCGGCTGCCGCATCCACTTCCTCGCGTGTAAACACGCCTTCCAACAAGACGATAGGATGCGCGAGACCCGCGCTGCGGAGAGCGAGCGCTTCCGCCAATCGGGCGACGCCGAATGCGTCGGCGCCGTTCAATGCACGGGCCGTAGGCACGAGCCCGTGCCCATACGCATTCGCTTTGATGACGGCCATCACCTTGGATTGCGGCGCTCGTGCCCGCACCACGCTCAGGTTGTGCTTCAACGCCACGCTATCGATGAGCGCACGCGGTCCGAAATCGCTGTCCCGCAAACTCATGATCGCCGGTTACCGACTGGCCGGGCTATCGAAAATCGCCATAGGACTCCGGCGCGAAGTCCGTGAACTTGGTGTACTTACCCAAGAACGTCAGCACGACCTCGCCGACCGGGCCGTTACGCTGTTTGGTGATGATCACGTCGGCTTGACCTTTGCGAGTGCTGTTGGGGTCGTACACTTCTTCGCGGTAGATCATCATGATGACGTCGGCGTCCTGTTCGATGGCGCCGGATTCGCGCAGGTCGGACATCACGGGCTTTTTGTCAGTGCGCTGCTCCACGCTGCGATTGAGCTGCGAGAGTGCAATGACGGGCACCGACAGTTCTTTGGCCAGCGCCTTCAGCGAGCGTGAAATTTCGGAAATTTCGGTGGCGCGGTTTTCTTTGGTGCCGCTCACTTGCATGAGCTGCAAGTAGTCGATGACGATCAGCCCCAAGCCGTGCTCGCGTTTCAAGCGGCGCGCGCGCGCGCGAACTTCGGTGGGCGTCAGCGCACCGCCATCGTCGATATAGATGGGTGCAGTCCGCATTTGGTTAATGGCACTGTTGATGCGCGGCCAATCTTCATCGTCGTAGCGGCCCGTGCGCAGGTTCGATTGATCCACCATGCCGAGCGACGACACCATGCGAAACGCCAGCTGCTCGCGCGACATTTCCATGCTGAAGATGGCGACGTTGATGTGCTTCTTGCCGAGTGCAGCGTTCTCCGCCATGTTGATGGCCAAAGTCGTTTTACCCATCGATGGGCGACCGGCAATCACGATGAGATCGCCTGCTTGCAACCCGGCGGTCATTTCGTCGAGCTTCTTGAAACCGGTGCTGACCCCAGTCAATTCGCCTTGATTTTGATGGAGCATGTCGAGCCGATCGACCAAGGCGCCCAGCTCGTCGCGCAGCGGCACGAAACCGGCGCCCTTGCGGCTGCCTTCCGCAATCTGAAAGACTCGCTGCTCGGCCTCATCAACCAGCTCGCTGACCGTACGGCCGTCGTTTTCGAAAACGCTGCCGGCAATCTCGCCGCCGACGCGAATCAATCCGCGCAGCTGCGCGCGCTCGCGCACGATGTCCGCATACGCGCGAATATTGGCCGCACTCGGCGTATTGCTCGCCAGTGTTCCGAGATACCCGAGCCCGCCGGTTTCCGCGCCTTGGCCACGGCGCTCTAGGAATTGCGAGAGCGTAACCGCGTCACAGGGCTCGCTGCGTCCGGCGAGTTCGGCAATGGCAGCGAAGATAAGCTGATGATCGCGACGGTAGAAATCGTCTGCGATAAGGCGATCCGCGACGGCGTCCCACGTCGCGTTATCGAGCATCAATCCGCCCAGCACGGCCTGCTCGGCCTCCACCGAATGCGGTGGCACGCGCACGGCATCGATGGCCGATTTATCGCGGTTCCTTCGCGAAAAAGGAGTGAGTGTTCCGCGGTCTTCGGATTCGGCCACGTTAGGGTCTGTTAACAGTGGGTTTCATCGTCGCGACGGCGGCCAGTTTGTGTTGTGGCTAGGCGCGACGACTGCGGTGTACTTGAGGTACTCAAGGAAGGAGCAACAACGCCACAACGCAAACTGGCCCCGTCCCTTCGGGTTGGGCCTCCAAGTTTAAAAAGACTTGGGCCGCCAGGTGGCGTTGCTCGTCGTTTATTTGGAATGACCAAACCGCACTCCTCGCGCCTAACCTGGCGACTTTTTAGGCTCCAACGCGACGATGAAACCCACTGTTAACAGACCCTAAGACCGCTTCGCGACTACTCTTCGGCGATGACGTTAACGATCAAGTCGACGATGACGTCGGTATGCAAGTGCAGACGGACAGTGTGCTCGCCGACATGGCGCAGCAACCCGCCCTGAAGATCGACTTCGGCGCGCTCCACTTTGAAACCGGCTCGCGAGCAGGCTTCGGCGATATCCGCGGTGCCCACGGAACCGAACAACTTGCCTTCGGTGCCTGCTTTGGCCGCTACCGTGACCTTTAAGCCCGCTAGTTTCTCACCGCGCGTTCGCGCTGCTGCCAACTCTTCGCCCGCGGCCTTTTCGAACTCGGCGCGGCGTGCTTCGAATTTGGCGACGTTGTCTTTGGTCGCGAGTGTCGCTTTGCCTTTCGGCAGCAAGAAATTGCGGCCGTAACCCGACTTGACCTTCACCAAGTCGCCTATGTTGCCGAGATTGGCCACTTTCTGCAGGAGAATGACTTGCATCGCACTACTACCCTACTAGTTCAATTGGTAACGCTGCTCAAACTACAATTGGCCTAACTTGGGCCAAATTTAAATTCACTTATACACTCAAAAATCGTTCGCAGTAGGGCTAGGTGACTTTTCGCCAGTTGTCGGCGACACCCCAGCCAGCTAATAGAGCGATCATCACCGGCGCCGCGAAAATCAGCAGCAAGTAAGTTGCTACCAACCAACCGCGCCCCATTCGACCGCTCGCCCTAAAGCGATGCGCCGCCGCCAGCCCTTGAATCGCCAATACCGCCATTGCGATCCACAGCAATGCGTTCAAGAGAGGCGCCGCCACGTTCAACTTGTCGAGCGCAAAGCTCGCCAGAATCACGACGACCGCCAGGGCCCCTAATACTTTCCCCAAACCCAGTTGCTGAAACTCCTTGCCGAAGGCGCCGGGCGCCTGCGCCAAAGATTGCCACCAGCAACCCAAAAAAAACGAACTCAGCACGGTCAGTAATCCTTCGACGACCAGCGTTCCCCAGTTCGTTCGAGCGAAGAGCGCCCGAGCTGCCTGCTCATCGAACGCCGCTCCCATCTGCTTCAACTGGTCGGCGAAGGTGCGCATCCATTCCGCCGTAAACGCTTGCCACTGACCTACGGGATCGTCCATCGCAACGTAGATCAATACGACCACCAGCGCTGCACCGAGCACGGCGATCTGAAAACCTAACCGTAGCGACCCGGTTCGATGCGCAATTGCCGCTAGACAAAACGGAATCGCAAACACCAAAGCAATCCACGCTATCGTCGCCGCAACCGGCTGGCCGCTACCGAGCAACAACGCGCCTACCGATACGGCACCAGCTAGAACAGCCTGCAACCCTGTTCGCGCATCGCGTGCCAGCGTCGCCAATACCGCAACGGCTCCTGCCGGCACTGCCAATAACGAAAACCCAAGTATCGATGCTACGCCCAATAAAACGGCTGAGATCGAAGCACGCCAAGGTTTCGCTAGCAGCCAGACCGCAAAAGCGCGATGCATGTGGACGCGCTCTCGTGTCGTTGCACGCGAACTATTTAATGCTGGTTAATGCTGGTCGGTGTAAGGCAGCAGCGCCAAATAGCGGGCGCGTTTGACGGCCACGGCCAACTGGCGTTGATAATTCGACTTGGTGCCGGTAATGCGGCTCGGCACGATCTTGCCGGTTTCGGTGATGTAAGCCTTCAGCATGCCGAGGTCCTTATAATCGATCTGCTCGATGCCTTCGGCGGTAAAACGGCAAAACTTGCGGCGGCGGAAAAAACGCGACATGGATTGATCTCCGAATTGAGTGGATACCGGTTTCAGACGACTAAAGACTAAGCGCCGATGCCGTCTTCGTCGCCGTCGTCGCGGAATGCCGCTTCGCGAGCTTCTTCGTCGCCTTTCGCCATCGGCGAAGGCTCGGTATCTGCTTTATCCATCTTGACGACGAGGTGACGCAATACCGCATCGCTGAAGCGGAACGAACCGGTCAGCTCGTTCAAGGTCTTGGCGTCGCACTCGATATTGAGCAGCACATAGTGCGCTTTGTGGATTTTGGCGATCGGGTACGCCAGTTGGCGTCTACCCCAATCTTCTTGGCGATGAATCACGCCGCCGCCGGCGGTGATCATGCCTTTGTAGCGTTCCAGCATCGCCGGAACCTGTTCGCTCTGGTCGGGATGCACCAGGAACACAATCTCGTAATGTCGCATTGTCGTCTCCCTATGGGAAAAGCCTCCTTAAGCCGAGCACTTAAGTGAAGCAAGGAGTAAACCGCACGGCCGGATTTGGACCGACCGATTTACGGGGGCGCGAAGAATACAGGACGGATCGCGGTTCGGCAACGGCAAATCGCCGAGCGAATGGCAACTCCCCGCCAATCTGCTCGCTTAAATCAGGGGTCCTCGACCGTGTAACCCAGTGCGCGCAATTTTGCGACGTACCCCTTGGGGTGAAGGATTTCCTGGATCGGCAGTACGGCAAACGTAGTGCGATGAGACGCAAGCGCCGATTCGGCTGCTGCTATCCATTTCCGTTCCGCTTCCTTGGCGACGCGCTCGATCTCGCGTTTGACATTTGCCACGGTGTCTTGCGCGCCCACCTTATCGGCAAGTTGCCCTCTCATGATCGCGGTTTGCAAGAGCTCCATGCAGTCCTCGCCAGGGTCGGTCTTGGTCAGGCGACGTAATGCATCGATATCGCCGGTCGACCACGCATTTGCGCGCAGCTTCATCGTTTCAAGATCGCTCTCGAGTCCATCCAGCGTCTTAGCGAAACATTCCAGGTCCGAAAACTCGGTGCGCCGAAAATTCTTAAGCGCCGCTCGCGGCTCGTCGAATTGCAATTTCATCTTCACTTCGAGCGCCGTGATCTTCACCTTGCTGCCTTTAGCCGCCTTGCTTACGACCGGCCAAACCACGGGCTCGTAGCCCAGCCCCGATCGGTTCACCGCTTCCGAACGCAATTCTTGCGCAGCGAAGGTGGGGCGCCATTTTTCCACGCCGCGGTCGCGTCCCAGGTATTTTTCCTTTAGGGGAAGCCATTTCGCATAGACATCGGCTGGGACGACATCCTTGAGCAACGCGTCATTCGGGTTTTTTGCCGCACCCAGCAACGCAGGAACGAGGGTGATTGCACGAAAGAATCCGATGTTCGTGTCGGTGTCTATTTTTACCGGAGCAATGACTTCTTGCGACTCCGCCACGAGCGCTTCCACCTGTTTCGAGCGCCATATC
Organism: uncultured Steroidobacteraceae bacterium; assembly: GCA_964597495.1. GTDB lineage: Bacteria > Pseudomonadota > Gammaproteobacteria > Steroidobacterales > Steroidobacteraceae > CAZQYC01. The sequence goes on from CAZQYC010000003.1 coordinate 66,192, forward strand.
ATTTTCTTCGGCAACGGCGCATGCGTTCCGACGATCCATAGCGCATGATCGCCCTTCGAGACTTTCCAGAGCCCCGGGCCGGGCTGTTCACCTATTACCAACACTTCTTCGAGCGTAATCGAATCGGCGGTTGCCGAGGATTCACTTGCCGTCGTCGATTGTGCGCCCGCCGTAGACATCGCAATCACGTGCAGCAATCCAAGAATAATGATGAGTCGCATTGGAATTCGTCCTCTTCGGTTCTCTAACTTTGCAGGTCTGCATCGGCCTATCAAAAGAGGCCATTGAATTTTGACGTCGGTGCATCCGGGGCGCCCAAATAATTCGGTTTGAGATGGTTGAATAGGTCGCCCTGCGGCGATCTGTTCTTTTTTTTACAAATGATATTGAGCCTATTCGAATCCAATTGGGGGCCCGGCGGCGGTTGATTGGTCGCATAGCAGTCCTCGCTTATCCATGTGATTATTTCGCCGCCGTCGGATCGACGCGAGCCCTCAGGCTGATACTGCGTTCCGTTCCGGGGCCTCTCGATCACTTTAGGTTTCGATAATAGCGGCGAGTTCGTCTCTTCTAAGCTATGCGCCGCCGATTCATTCGCCGCTCGTTCTCGTTCCGCTTGCCAATCTCTTGGTTGCGGCGCCAACGGGATCGTCGGTATGCCGTTCGCAGTCTCCCCTTCGATCGAAGCCCGCGTCGACAAACGCCTAGATGCGGCTCGAGTAGCGTTCCGTGTGGGAGGTGTCGCGTGCGGCGTCGATTCGATCACGATGTAGGTGCTGACGAATTGCGTCGGTCCTGTTTTAGCCGGAGGGCGCACGTGCATCACCAGAATGATCACCATCGCGTGCCCGACAATTACCACCGAGACGATGAGCGGCTTGCGCCCGCGTTCCAGAATAGCGCCCATCACATGCCTAAGTAGCGTCGTGTTCAATGCGGCTCAACCTCCGTTGCCGCATCGCCATCTGTATCGAACTGACTCATGGCAACTCGCGCTCGCGAGCACGATCCAGTTTATCCGGCAACCGCTCGAATAATTTTCCCTCGGGCTCGATTTTGCCGCCGAATTGGCAGACTAAGAATACGGCGAGAATCATGCATTTGTCGGATAGCTTCACAAAGAACACCCCTTCATCCGTCAGTCCGACCCGCCGGCCATGCAAGGGATCCCAATGTATTTCGCTGCGCTCTATCGCTTTCGGCGCCGGTAATCCGGGCGGCCGATCCGTTGCGTCGAAGTGCTTTTGTTTACCGGCCTTCTCCGCGAGTTTAAGTTGGTTGGCATTTGCGAGCGCTCCTTGCTCATGCCAATCGATTGCTTGAGGATCGGTTATCGACATGCTCTGCGGCATTTCTAACGGAGGTTCTTCTTTGTCGATATCGTCGCGGGCTTTTGCTTTGGCGCGCGGAAGCGTGTTCTGCACTTTCACCTCATCGCGCAACGCCATTCGAGAAGGAACCGGGTGCGCAGCGATGAATATCAACTCACCCGATGAATCGGTTGTGCCTTCATTCGCGTTGCGATACCGCAACGCAGCCTTGAAAGTCACCAGTGCGCCAAGGTGTGCCGCGACAACGAAGACACACACCGCAGCGGTTTGCCGATGATGGGTGTGCAAGTCCATGTTCCACGCCTAGATCACGAAGCGCTCGTTCTCGACAAAAGCACCCAGCGCCAGAAGCGGCAATTCCACAAGGTCTCCCTTTGCTATTTCGGCCGCCTTATAAAGATCGCTGCGGCGTTGCTTGAGAGCGGCGGGGAGTAAAAAAGTTCAGCGCGGCAACGGGTCGGCCGACCATTGCTCAGCGAGCGTATTCTTCCCGGGCGCGTAGAACTTGTTCCGTAAGTCGCTTGTCCGACACCGGAATCGAGGTTTTGAGATCCTGCGCAAACGACGAGACGCGATATTCCTCGATCATCCAGCGAAGCTTGTCGAGTTCGGGATGCGTGGGTGATTTCTTCGTGAATTGCTTGATTGCTTGCGCGAACGGCGCAATCGATTTCATTAACTCGATGTCGCGCTTTGCATTGCCGGGTAGCCGCTCGAGGCGACGCTTAAGCGCCCGCAAATAGCGCGGCAGATGACTGAACCACGGATTCGGAATCACGATCAAGAAGTCCGCCGGCATAAGCGCCGTCAATTGCGCTTCCATGTCGAGCAAGGAGTCTTTGAAGAGCGGCGCTTTCACTGACGCAAGCAATTGACGGACGTCGCGCGCGAGGGTCAGTACCTCGATGGCCTGGAGTATCAAGCGCTCGATTGTTTCTCCGATTCGGCTACGATGAGCGTCAAGTCTTGATTGAAACTCCGCGCGTGTTCGTGGCAGCGAAACGTCGTCGGAAAAAAAGCACTCCAGGAATACCCGCTCGATAAATTGTTCGATCAGCGCGTGTTGCGGACCGAACGCCTGAGTCAGCAGAACGAGCTCACGCCGGGCGGTGAACGCTTGCCGCGCGAGCTTGGCTTGCTGCGGCAATGCAAGCACGGCGAGACGCACCATGCCGCGTCTGGACAGTGCGTCGGCCTCTTGCGGCGAACTGCACTCGATCATGGCCGCGCCGCCCTCTTTCACGTAAAGCGCAGGATAGACGGTGAATTTAATTCCGCTGCGCTCGACCGTTCGGTTGAGCGGAAGATCGTCGAAATCCCAGGTGCGATACACCGTCGATTCGGACGGCGGTATCGACGCATTCGAACTGCGCACAGTGCGACGCAAAGCAAGGAGATCGCGGCCTTCAGTAAGGAACTTGCCGTCCAATTTAACCACTCGGATATTGAGGCGCAGATGGTTCGGCAGCGATAACTGCATAACTTGTTCGCTCGAAATCGAAAAGTTAGCTTCGCGTGAGATCCATCCGGCGACGGCATCGGTTGAAACGCCCTCCTCCAAATCACGAAGGCAGCGCGCAGCGGCCTCCGGAACCGGAACGAAGTGTTTACGTTGTTCTTTCGGCAAAGCGCGCAAGACGGCCATCATTTTCTCAAGACGCCATCCCGGAATGACCCATGCGAGTTGCTCGGGGTGCAGCGAAGCCAGCAGCGGCTCCGGCACGAGGAGCGTCGCCCCATCGTCGCTTTGTCCAGGATCGAACGTATAGGTGACGGTAAGGCGATTGTCCCCCAGCAAAAGCGCATCGGGGAAAAGCTCGTCCGAGGCTTCCGGTGCTGAGCGCCGCATTAGATCGGCCAGCGACATAAATAATGAGCGCGCTTTCTCATCGGAGTGCGGCACGGATCGCAATGGCTTTAGCCACTTGTCCAACGCGGCAATGGAGTGCACGTTGTCCGGTATCCGAGCTAAGTAAAACTCAACGTGGTCCCGATCGTCGACCAGAATATCGCGGCGCCGAATTCTCGCCTCCATGCTTTCAACCCGTTCGCGAAGTTTCCAATTGCTTTCGAGAAAGTCGGCGCGCCATGCCGTTCGCCGCTCGACCAGTGCTTCGCGAATTAGAATCTCGCGGGCTTCTTTCGGCGCTACGCTGCCGTAGTTGACGCGTCGCTGGCCGGCCAGCGTCAATCCGTAAAGCGAAACGGATTCCAGCGCGGATACGAAGCCTCTCTCTTCGACCCATTCCGGTTCCGAGTGTGACCGTTTCAACAGATGCTCGCCCGCTCGCTCGATCCACGGCGGCTCGATGCTTGCCACCATCCGCGCAAATACTCGGGTCGTTTCTACGATGCTTCCGGCAACCAGCCACTTGGGCGGTTTGCTCGCAAGCGGCGTTCCGGGAGCAATAACGAATCGCGAGCCGCGCGCACCGACATATTCGCGTTTTTCGTCGAGTGCCCCGATATTGCCGAGAAAGCCGGTCAGAATGGCTTGGTGAAAGTTCGCGTAGTCCGCCGGTGCTTCACTCTCGCGAAGCTCGATCTCTTCCACCGACTCGCGAAGCTGTCGATGGAGCTCTTGCCATTCTCGCATACGCACGAACGACAGGAAGTGCTCGCGGCACCACTTGCGCAATTGACTGCCCGAGAGCGACTCGGCCTGCGTTCGATGAGCATTCCAGAGATTCAATACCGAAATGAAATCCGAGCGCGGGTCGGCAAAGAGCGCGTGCGCCTGATCCGCTTGCGTTTGCGCGTCCACCGGTCGCTCGCGCGGGTCTTGAATTTCCAAGAACGAAGTGACGATCAACATTTCGGCGAGACACGCGTGCTGCGAGGCCGCGATTAACATTCGCGCCAAACGCGGGTCCACGGGAAGTGCGGCGATTCGCTTTCCTAAGGCCGTGACGTTGCGTTCTTCGTCGACCGCCTTTAGCTCCCACAATAGGCGGTATCCATCGTTGATCAATCGCGTGTCCGGGGGGTCGACAAACGGAAAGTCGGCGGGTTCGCCGAGACCCAATACGGCTAAGCGCAAAATGACACTCGCCAGATTGGTGCGTAGTACTTCGGGCGGCGTGAACTCCTCGCGCGCTACGAAATCGTCTTCGCTGAACAGCCGAATGCAAATTCCTTCGGCTTCGCGGCCGCACCGACCTTTGCGTTGATCGGCGCTCGCTTTGGAGATCTTCTCGATCGGCAAGCGCTGCACCTTACCGCGCACGCTATAGCGGCTGATGCGCGCGAGTCCCGAATCGATGACGTTGCGAATTCCGGGAACGGTCAGCGACGTTTCCGCCACGTTGGTCGCCAACACTACGCGGCGCTGTGCATGCCCTTCGAAGATCCGCTCCTGATCGCGCGTCGAAAGCCGCGAAAATAGCGGAAGAATTTCCGTATTGCCGAACTTCGCGCGCGACAGCGCCTCATTGCAATCCCGAATTTGCTTTTCGCCGGGAAGAAAAACGAGGACGTCGCCGCGACCGCCTTTGTCGAGTTCTCTAACCGACTCGACAACGCCTTCAGGTAGCGATAATTCCGCCGCGTCCTCGTCCTCGCCGATCAGCGGGCGATAACGAACTTCTACCGGGTAACTTCGACCCGACACCTCGATGATGGGAGCGGCGCCGAAGAACGCCGAAAACTTCTGCGGGTCGATGGTGGCTGAGGTGACGATGAGCTTTAAGTCGGCTCGTTTTTCAAGAATGCGTTTGAGCACGCCCAAGAGCAGATCGATGTTCAAACTGCGTTCGTGCGCTTCGTCGACGATCAGCGTGTCGTATCGATTGAGCCAGCGATCGCTTTCCAATTCTTTGAGCAGGATGCCGTCGGTCATCAACTTCACGCGGCAATCGGGACCGGAGCGATCGTTGAATCGCACTTGATAGCCCACCGCGCCGCCGACCGTTGTGCCGAGTTCGCTCGCTAAACGCGCCGCGATGGCGCGTGCGGCGATGCGGCGCGGTTGCGTATGACCAATGAGACCCAGCGCACCGCGACCGGCCTCCAGACAGAATTTCGGTAATTGAGTGGTCTTTCCCGACCCCGTCGCGCCGCAGAGCACGATGACTTGATGGTTCGCCAGCGCGCTGAGGATTGCATCGCGATGAGCGGTGATTGGCAAATCCGGGTCGTACTGAACTTTGATCGGCAGAGCGCGTAGCGCTTCTACCCTGGCTAACGAACTTTCGACGGCAGCGTTCAGCGATGCAACGGCGGAATCGAAGTCGTTACCGCGCTGGCGGCGCGAATAGAGACGATCGAGTTCTCGGCTCAGACGTGCGCGTTCGCTTAAGCGTGTTTGCCCAAGACGGCGGCGTAAATCGTGAAGCAGATCGAAATCCGCTCGCTGCCTTTGCCGTTCGCTATCGCGCTCTTGCCCATCGCTCATCACCCGTCACTCATTATTTGCCTATGGCGCCGGCAAGCGTACCGTAATCTTGCAACCGCCCAAGGGGGACGTGTCGATGGTTACCGAACCGCCGCTCAAGTTGGCGAGTTCCTGCACCACGGAAAGCCCGATACCCTGCCCGCTCACGCGCTCGTCGAGTCGAGCTCCTCGTTTCAACACGAGGTCGCGTTTGTCCGGCGAAATGCCGGGGCCATCGTCCTCTACGTAAAGCATGAGCCCCTCGCGACGCGAGCCAGGCAGCACAAGCGGACTCGCCGCAATTCGTACTTGCGATTTACACCACTTGCATGCGTTATCGAGCAGGTTGCCGGCGATCTCCATCAAATCGCCTTCGTCCCCGATGAAACGAGCTGCCGGATCGGCGTCAATGTCCACGCTGGGATGCTTATCCGCGTAGACCTTTAGCAGCGTTTCCCGCAACGCTTCCAAAACGCCTTTCACCGCAATGGGCGCGTTGCCGAGGCCCGAGCCTCCCGACATCGATGCGCGCTTCAGCTGATAGCGAACGATGTTGTCCATGCGCGTGATCTGTTCTTGAAGCGGCGGCGAGTCGGCCAGCGATCGAGCGACGGCCAGCGGCGTCTTCAAGCTATGCGCCAAGTTTCCAAGGGTGTTGCGATAGCGCTCCAGGCGATCTCGCTCCGAGCGAAGCAGCGTATTCATGTTCGCTGTAATGCCTGCCAGTTCGCGTGGGTAATCGCCATGAAGTTCATTGGCGCGTCCCGCTTCGATTTCCTCGATCTCGTGTTCGACTCGGCGAACCGGTTTCAATACCCAGCGAAACAAGATCGCTAGCGCACCGAGCAACAGCACTATAAGCCCGGCGAACCAAGCGAACAATTGTTCCCGAATGGTATAGAGCTCGGCTTTGTACGGTTTTAGATCTTCCGCTACGGTGTAGGTGAATTTATGCGATTTCTTGCGCGGAAATTCCCATTCGAGGCCGACGCTCAACGCTTGCACCTCCGAACCGTCGGGTAGCGTCATGCGGCGCGTGAGCCGCTTGCCCGGCGCGACAGCCGTGTAAAGTTCAAGGCGCGTTCCCGTCAGCGAATGCGACCACCACATCACTTCGCCGTCGTCGCGTTGGATTTGTCCGTAAAGACCCGATCCTAAATTGGCGAAGCGCGTTTCACGCAGCGTCTCTCCGGGAATCAGTTTCCCGCCCGCTTGCTCGTCGGAAGCCGAAATCAGATTGGCGACTTGCAGATCGAGACGCGTCTGCATGAAGGTTTCGCTGAAATTCCGATAGACCGCGTCGAGGACGGCAATGGTCGCTCCGAAGAACAACAGCAGCAGCACGCTCACCGACGCAAGCAGTCGCGTGCTGAGCGAGTGCATGCGCATATTAGGGCCTGTTAACGCTTAGTTTCATCGCCGCGACGGTGGCCCCATGTTGATTGAATATGGGCGTTGTGGCTAGGCGCGACGACCGCCGTGTACTTGACGTACTCAAGTGGAGTTGCAACAACGCCACAACGCAAACTGGCCCCGTCCCTTCGGGTTGGGCCTCCAAGTTTAAAAAGACTTGGGCCGCCAGGTGGCGTTGCTCGTCGTTTATTTGGAATGACCAAACCGCACTCCTCGCGCCTAACCTGGCGACTTTTTAGGCTCCAACGCGACGATGAAACTAAGCGTTAACAGGCCCTACTTAAACGGTAATCCGGGGAAGGCTAAAACGATAACCACGACCGCGCAACGTTTCGATCGGCTTGATCGTGTTGTCCGGGTCGAGTTTACGGCGCAAGCGCCCCACGAAGACTTCGATGGTATTGCTGTCGCGGTCGAAGTCCTGTTCGTAGAGCGACTCGGTGATGTCCGTCTTCGACAGGACTTCGCCGGCACGGAGCATCAATTGCTCGAGAATTTTGTACTCGAAGCTGGTGAGTTCGACGGGCCCTGAATTCACCGTCACTTGCTGCGAGCGAGGATCGAGTGCTATCGGCCCGCAGCGAAGAATCGGTTGCGCCCATCCGCCGGAACGCCGCAGCAGTGCTTGAACGCGCGCCAACAGCTCTTCGAAGTGGAACGGCTTGGCGACATAGTCGTCGGCGCCCGACTGAAGGCCTTCGACTTTATCTTGCCAGCGATCGCGCGCCGTCAAGATCAAGATGGGAAAGCTCTTGCCGGCCGCGCGGAGGCGCTTGATCACTTCCATGCCTGGTAATTTGGGCAGCCCAAGATCGACAATGGCCAAATCGAATGCGAACTCCTTGCCTTGATAAAGTCCTTCTTCGCCGTCGGGCGCGGTATCGACGGTAAAGCCGGCTTCCTTGAGCTGTTGAGCGAGGGAATCGCGGAGAATTTGTTCGTCTTCGACGAGCAGCAAATGCATTGAGTGGCCCTCAGAAACGGCTCAGAATTCGCGGCCGGTGGCGGCATCGATGCGCACGGTCCACACACGCGATCGATCTGCCGTCATCAGGCGAATGTAATGGACGGTACGGCCTTCTTCTTCCACGGTATTGGCGCGCATGACTCGGGCGCCGTACTTCGATCGCACCATGGCAATCGCCTGGTCGAGCGAAATGCCGCCGGTTTGATGCGTAACTGCGGCCATGTCGGCGAAGAGCATGCGCTCCTCGGGAATGTGTTTTGCGTGGGCGCTTAAGCCCGCACTTAACCCCAGTGCGCAAGCGATCAATGCAATGAAGAATCGATATCTAGTCATGGCTCTGAGTGTACAACGTCGACACCTCGTTGGAAAAACAAAGCCCCTGTCAGAGCCTCACTGATTTCTGACAGGGGCCCATCGATCGCCCTTCAACGAATTTAGCGGCGTTCGAATTCCGGCCGAACGTCGACATCGACGCGAAGGCGCGGACCTGGATCGTACGGCATGCGCGTGGTGTATTCGCGGCCGTTGTAGACGTACGTCACGCGATACCCTTCGACGCGCTCTTCGTAGTCGTCGCGATAGACCACGTTGCAGCGCTGCACTTCGCGTTGCACCGGCACCGCATAACCTTCACGCGCCATACGTTGCTGGCCTACTTCGTTGCCGATCGCGGCGCCGACCACGGCACCCGCCAACGTCGGTGTATGACGATCACCGTGGCCGAATTGGTGTCCGATCACACCGCCGATCAATCCACCCAAAATCATCGAACCGGCGGAACCCCGCGGACGCGACGGATACACTTCCTGGGTTTCGTTCCAGCATTCGCGGTCCGGCGTGGTCACCCGCACGCGACGCACGATCGGTTCGACATCGACGACACGAGCGAAATCGGCATCTTGATTGTTCCGATCGTAATGACCCTGATCATAACGACCATTGGCCTTCGCCCAGTACGGAGGAGCGGCAAGCGCAGCGCTTCCGACGCCCACTATGCCTAAAGCCACCAACACGGCACGCGAAACAAGATTCGATCGACGCTTCATGACTCTTCTCCTCGCTCGGTACGTTCGAGCATGGGAGATAGAGTAAAACGCAAGCCATGAATGCAATCTGAATGGGCGGATTAAGCAGGATTCCGACTGCGGTTAGAAAAATCCCGATTTGTACCTTGTCATAAAACAATCGCTGTATGATGCAGTCAGTTCGTCGAGTTGAAATAACGAAAGGCATTACATAACGATGTAACCGAAATGCCTCTAGGAAGGGAAAATGCGTTCTGTTTTATTCGCTCTCGGGCGCGGCTGGGTGCCGGTCCTCTTATTTATTTGTTCCGCCTGTAGCGGCGGTGGCGGCAGCGGCACATCGCAACCGCCTCCGTTTCTCGTGTCGTTCGATCGTCCGTCCGTTTCGTTTACCTATCAACAAGGTCAAACGTCGGTTGCGCCGCAAATTGTTAATGCGTCCTGGACCGGTACGCCGCCAAGTTCGGTTTATCTTGCAGCTACGGCCGATGGCACCGCAATCGATCCAACGATCGTCGTCGCGATTTCGGAAACGTCCGCCAAAGTGACCGTTCGCGCGAAGATCGACCTCGTTCCCGGCCAGTACGACGGACAGATCACGATACTCGTATGTGCCGATCAGGCGTGTGCACAACCCATTGGCGGCACGCCGAAGCAGGTGAGCTATTCGGTCACGGTAACGCAACTGCCGTTTGCAGGTCCGGGCAACATTCAGAAGAGCTATGTCTTCGGAACTCCGTTGCCTTCGGCCACTCCGCTGACCATTAACAGCAGCGCAGGCGCATGGACCGCGACGGCTTCGCAACCCTGGATCACCTTGTCGGCAGCGAGCGGAACCGGGGCGGCCATACTCAATGTCAATGTCGATCCGACAAAGACGGCGTCGCTAGGTGCGTTCTCGGGGACGGTCACGCTCTCGAGCGCCGCTGGGAGTTTCACCGCCATCGTCGGGATGGCGCTTTCCCTTCCGACATTGGATGTCTCGACAAGGTCTATCGATAGGAGCGTCGTATTCGGTGCGCCCATTGCCGGAGATTCCGTGTCCGTCATGCTCTCGAACAGTGCGACGATGCCGATGATCGTGACGCGCGACAAACCCTGGATCGTAATTGGTTCGCCCACAGCGAATGCACCCGGGAGCTTTACCGTCTCGATCGATCCTACCCAAGGCGTGCCATTGACACCGGGAAATTACACCGGGTCGATTCATGTTGTGGCCACCGATGGCCGAAGTTCTATTCCGCTCGATATCTCTGTCTCACTGGCATTGGCGCCGCCGACCCTATCGACGCCTCCCGCCGCGCTTATCGGCGGCTCCAATGGCCGGTCGATGAGTTCGGTTCCCGTATATCTGAACCTCAACACCGGAACGAATGCGTATCCTTTTACCGTCGCGCTTACGGATTCCCAGTCACTCGGTTGGCTGACGAGCAACGCCACGAGCGGAACGGTCGGCGGCAATAAGCCGGCAAACGTCAGTCTAGGTTTCGATCGCTCGCGAGTCGCGCCCGGATCGTACAGCGGAACGGCAACCTTTAAAGTGACGATCAACGGTTCGGATTTCTCCAAGTCGGTGCCGGTGGAGATGAATTTTGAAAGTCATCGCCTGGTGCCGGAATACAACGGCGTCGCATTCTCAAAATTTCCGTCGCGTTCGTTACTGGCGCGCGACATCAAGATCAGCAGCGCCTTCGACTTAACGAACGTTCCTTGGACGGCGACTTCGAACCAATCCTGGTTGACGGTGACGCCTTCCGGTCTCACGGGAGGGTGGCTCCATTTGGCGGCAACGCCGCCGTCCGCACCGGGATTCTACGAAGCATCGGTCACGATATCTTCGACGGATGCAGCCATCGAACGCGCTGAGAACATTCGCGTCGGCCTGTACGTCGGTACGGCCGATCCTATCAACGTCAATTCGGCATCAAGGGTTGGATCACCTCAGGATCTTGCGATCAATCCCGTCGATCCGCTTGCGTATGCCGTCGATTTTTATTTCGGCACGGTACGCGTCTACGATATTTATACCGGCGCTCTGGTCGACACCTTCGCACCGCCCGGCATTACTCAAGCGGTATCGCTGGGCGTGACCGGCGACGGCAAGCTTTTGTTCGTAACCGATTGGGAGACCGGCAACACCGTCGTGCTCGACGCAAAGCTTGGAACCGTCGTTTCGACCTATACGTCGTTCTTTCCGTTTCGGGTCGACACGCATGCCACCGTCCCGCTGCGCCCGAACGGCCACAGCCTCGTTTGGCTGCCGAGCGGAGAGGTGTGGAACGTTGAAACGGGCTCGCGCATGCGCTTGTTCAATTCTTGCTGCGAACATTCGTCGCTCCGCTACGAGCCGATTCGCGGCCGTACGCCCGATAGCAAGAAGTACGTACTCCTGAACAACTCTCAGCCCGCAAACATATTTTTCGTCAACCCGGTGTTCACCGCGCTCAACGGTAAATCGCTGCAACTGATTTCTACCTACACGATGCCCGCGTACATTGCGCCCGCTTACTCGGGCATCGATTTGGGGGTGGGCGCCTCGGGAACGAACGCGTTCATGGTCGATGGCGGCAATGTCGCTAAGGTGACTTCGATACCGTTAACGGGGCCACTCGCCCAGCCGGATATCGTTCTTCCGACGAATAGCAACGCGGCCGCGGTGAACGTAGCGTGGAACGGTCGTGTCTACTTTGGATTGTCGTATTTCGACAGCGGCTCTCAGAACAATCTTTTTATCTACGATGAGACCGGGTCCTTTGTCGGTTCGACCTTGAGCGGGACCAACGCAGGCGGAAGAGCGCGCAGGCTTATGGGTCTCTCGGGCGACCTAACGCGCGTAGTTTCGATTCATAACAATCCATTTTCGGCCGACCCGAACGACGGACTGACCATCAGTTTCTTCAATCTTCCTTGAAGTCGCTGCCCCGTCATGAAAGCGCACTATATGAGCGATTCAATTTTCCGGATTCTGAGTGTCATCTTGCTCGGTTACGCAGCGGCAATGCTTTCCGCATGCGGTGGCGGTGGTGGTGGCGACCGCGTTCCGGTCGTCGACGACAGCACGTCGATATCCATTAGTGCGAACGCGCTGAGTTTCACCGCAGTGCAAGGCGCCGCGAGTCCGGCAGCGCAAACGGTAACGGTGAGCTACGTCGGCGACGGAGTGCTGGTCGGCTCATTGCCCGGGCAACAGATTCCGCCGTGGTTATCCGTGACGGCTCGAAACCAGGTTACGACGCAGCAGTCGGTCTTCAATGTTTCCGTTTCGACCTTCGGCATGGCAGTGGGCACCTATTCGACGACGATTCGTTTCGTAACGGGGCGTGCGGACGGCTCCGCGACGCGAACGGCCGATCTTTCCATCACGATTATTGTCGCGGAGCCATTCGGCGCGACGGCGCCAACTTTGACGTTTACCGAAATCGATGGGGATCCGGCGGGAACGTTACCGAGCGCCGGATTCACGGCGCAGATTCGCGGAGACAACATCGCGTGGCGCGCTGTCGGGACACAGTCCTGGATCGCATTCGACGCGACGTCCGGCTCGGCCAAGGGGCCGCTTGTGATTCGCGTCAACAGGCAAGCGCTCCCCGTCGGAACGCATACCGCCCAAGTGCAGGTCATCGACGATCGAAGCGTGCGCACGATTACGTTTCCGATCACCTATACGATTCGCGCAGCTAAATTAACGGTCAACAGGACTTCGCTGACCTACAACGTCACGCCCGCCACGATAGCGTCCGAGTTAAACGCGACCGTGCAAGTGAGCGATGAGATCGACGGCGCGAACTCAGCCAAGGCCGTGCAGTGGACGGCGTCCACGAACAAATCGTGGTTGTCGGTGTCTGCCCCGAGCGGCAATACGTCTCCGCCCAAGACATTGACGGTCTCCGTCGATATCCACGCGCTCGAATCCAGGGCCTCCGGAAATGAGTCGGCAACCCTGACGTTCAACTACATCGACAGCACGGGTGCGGGCGGCACGACTTCGATTCCGGTGACGCTGACCGTGCGTTTGCCATTTGCCCGCACATCGACGCCCTATCTTCTCGCTCCGTCGACGCCGACCACCGTGATAGTGCGAGGCGAGGATTTCCAAGATGCGGATCTGCCGCTCTTACGGCTCGATTATGCGTCACTCACGACGCCGCCGACGCGAGTGGATTCGACGACGCTGACGCTCAATTTGCCGTCGCTCCCCGCAGGGCGCCATGCCATTTCGTTTGCGACGGGCTTAGGATTCGCAAGATCGGCGGCGGAGGTGACTGCAAAAGCGGCTGCTCCGCTCGCGGCGAGCTTCATCGCAAGCGCTCATGCGAAGCGTCTCGTCTATGATGCGGGCCGCGCTCGGCTCTATGCGATCGACCGTATCGATCAGGAAATTGAACGTTACGAGTGGAATGGAACGGCTTGGAACGCGCTCGCGTCGATCAGCATTCCCATTGTGAAGGACGCAGCGCTCAACCGAACCGGCAGTGAGCTGATCATCGCGGCGGGACAAGCGCTCTATTCGCTCGATATCGAAAACGACGCGACGATTCCGGCATTGTTGGTGGGCTCTCCTTCGCCGATGCCGATCAATTATTCCTGGGATATTCTCAACTACATCGGCATTCTCGACTCGGGGCTTGCGCTCGTCGCACAAACCTATGCAGGCTCAGGACACACCAGTTTGCTTGGGTACGACACCATTCGCCGACAGTTCATTTCCGGAGGCGGATCGGGCGGTCGCTTCTACGAGGGGCGCTTGGCGGTAAGCGCCGACGGCCACTATGGAGTGATCGGCGGCTACGGGCTGTCGCCGTGCGCAGAGGCTGCGCTGATTGATTCACGCGGCAATCCAGCCAATGTGTTCGGCAAGCAGCTCTTCTATCCGTGCGGTAATGTGATCGACATAGACCTCTCGCAGGATGGGTCGAAGATCTTGGAGAATTTCTCCATTGTTCGCGATCGAACCGGAGTCCAGCTGTCGCCTGCCCTGCCGTATCCGAGTTTCTCTCGGATCGCACGAGACGGGACGAAAGCTTATCTCTTTCAAAAAAGTCCTGCGCCCGGCAAAGTCGAGATCTACGATCTCACGGTCTCGCCTTACGCAAAGACGGGAGAAGTGGCGCTGACTTCTCGGGTCATTAGTCCGACAGCGGATCTGTACACGTATCCGAACGGTCTATATCTGCTCTCGGGCCTCGTTACTCCCGATGGGAGATCACTGATCATTTCCGGCGACGAAGGCATCGCGATCGTTCCGTTGCCATAGATTACGCGCTGCCGCGCTTTAGATGCGGCGGTCGTTCGAGCTTATTCGATGGCGCGAAATGGCAGGTCTGCAAATTCAGTCATGGGCTGGATTTTCCCGAGCTTTTGCCTCATCCCAGAGCGCATCCATTTCTGCAAGCGTGGATTGCTGCAGCGTCTTGCCCTGTTGTTTGAGGGCCGTTTCAACGTAACGAAAACGGCGTTCGAATTTTGCATTGGTTTGCCGCAGCGCTGTTTCCAAGTCGACCTGCCAGTGACGGCCGAGATTCGCGATGCTGAAGAGCAGATCACCGAGTTCCGCTTGAATCTCGCTCTGTGATTGCGAGGCGCGTGCCGTGCGTAATTCCGCGATCTCTTCTTCGATCTTATCGAATACGCCGTCGGTGCTCGGCCAGTCGAAGCCGACGCTCGATACGCGCTTTCCGAGCTTCGCCGCCCGCGTCAATGCTGGCATGCCGACCGGAACATCCTCCAAGACACTCGCGTCGGCGCTTCGAGAGGCGCGTTCCTTTCTTTTGTGCTCCTCCCAAGCGGCATTTTGCGCCTGCGCCGACTCGATCTTGGCGTCGGCAAACACATGCGGATGCCGCCGCTCGAGTTTTTCGCTGATGGCATGGACGATGTCGTCGAAGGTAAACGCACCTTGCTCGCTCGCTAACTGCGCATGAAAGACGACCTGGAACAAGAGATCCCCGAGTTCGCTTTTCAGATCGCCTAGATCGTTGCGTTCGATCGCATCCGCCACTTCATAGGCTTCTTCGATGGTATAGGGCGCAATGCTTGCAAAATTCTGCTCGCGATCCCAAGGGCATCCTGTCTTGGGATCGCGCAAGCGGGACATGATGGCGAGAAGGCGATGGATGGGCATAGAGTTAAAAAGGTGAATGGGCCGCTGACAATCCGGTCACGAGAGTCGATGTCACAGTCATTGTTGGCTCAATAACCGATAGAGACTCATCAACATTCCCGCCGTCGCGCCCCAGATGGGGCGATCGCCGTTGGCGATGTCATAGATGTGCAAAATGCCGCCGCTCACTTCGCGCGCTCGAGTGCCGTGATTGGCAGCATCGAATACGTGCGCCAAAGAAACTTCAAAGACGTCGGCCACTTCGGTGGGATCGGGGCGCAACGTGAAGCCAGGAGTGACGAAGCCGACAACCGGAACGACATGAAAGCCCGTGAAGATCAAATGCGGTTCGAGATAACCGACGACGCGCACGAATTCTCGCGAAAGACCGATCTCCTCTTCGGTTTCGCGCAAGGCCGCCGCAAGCGGGCCTTCGTCCTGTTCTTCGAGCCGTCCGCCGGGAAAACTGATCTGACCTGCATGATTTTTCAAATGTGCCGCGCGTTGCGTGAACAACACTGTCATGCCGTCAGAGCGATCGACCAAGGGCACCAGCACGGCAGCAGGCCGGAGGCTTGGGGGAATTGGGCCCGCAAGATGCGCGCTTTCGGCGGTGACGCCGCCGAGGCGAGCGCTCGCCAGGTCGGTCAACGGAACGGTGCCTTTGAGTCGACGTTCGATGAGATCTTTAAGACTGGAATCTGGGTTCAAACGCTCAACCGCTGTCTTTCGATTTAATGCCGCCCTGATTGATACCGCCTTGCGTCAGAGCGTCCGGATCCAATAAGCGACGCAATTCGCTTGCGTCAATATCCGTCATTGCGGCGGCAACTTCAAGAATCGGTTTGCCTTCGCTGTAAGCGCGCTTGGCGATTTGCGCGGCGCGATCGTAGCCCACGAGGGGATTGAGCGCCGTCGCCAAAATCGGATTTCGAGTCAGCGCCTGGTCAATTCTCGATGTATTCACGGTGAATCCGGCAATGGCGCGATCCGCGAGATGACGAGCGCCGTTGGCCAAGAGGTTAATGCTTTGCAGTAAGTTATAGGCAATCACCGGCAACATGACGTTCAATTGGAAATTACCCGACTGTCCTGCAACGGTAATCGTCGCATCGTTGCCGATCACCTGAGCGCAAATCATGGCGAGCGCTTCGGGAATCACGGGATTCACCTTGCCAGGCATGATGCTGCTGCCGGGTTGCAAGGCGGGCAACGTGATCTCTCCCAAACCGGCCAGCGGACCGCTGTTCATCCAGCGTAAATCGTTCGCAATTTTCATCAAGCTCGTCGCCAGCGCCTTCAATTGGCCCGACAAGGCAACCGCGGTGTCCTGCGATGACAGCGCTTCGAAATAATTCTCGGACGTCGAAAAGATCAACCCCGTTTTCGCGTTCAACGCGGCAATCGCATAGTCCGCAAATTGTGGGTGCGCATTGATTCCCGTGCCGACGGCGGTTCCCCCAAGCGCTAGATGCCTAATACCTGGCTGCGCCACGATCAGGCGTTGGCGCGCAAACTCTACCTGCATTTGCCATCCGCTTAATTCCTGCTCAAGCGAAATCGGCATCGCGTCCATCAAGTGCGTTCGTCCGGTCTTGACGACCGCGCCCACTTCCTGCGCCTTCTCTTCGATAGTGGCCTCTAAGTTTTCGAGTGCCGGCAGCAAATGCTCCTCAAGCGTCAGAGAAGCCGCGAGATGAATGGCCGCAGGAATGACGTCGTTCGAACTCTGGCACTTATTCACATCGTCGTTGGGATGCACCGGCTTACCGAGTGACGCGCTGGCAAGGTGCGCAATCACTTCATTCATATTCATGTTCGTGCTGGTACCCGAGCCCGTTTGAAAGACGTCGACCGGAAATTGAGCATCGTGCTTGCCCTCGGCGACGAACAAAGCCGCGGTTTGAATGGCGATCGCGGTTTCTTCGGGCAATAGTCTCAATTGACCATTTGCTCCCGCCGCCGCCCATTTGATCAGCGCCAACGCGCGCAGAAATTGTCGCGGCATGGTCAGCCCGCTCAATGTGAAGTTCTCCACTGCCCGTTGCGTCTGCGCACCCCACAGTGCATCGGCAGGTACCTTAAGTTCGCCCATGCTGTCGCGCTCGATGCGGTATTGATTGGCCGTCATGATGTGCCTCGCGATGCTGCTCAGGTATCATGGCCATCCTACACGTACGGTCGGTCGCCGACCCCCTAATTGCCATAGCCACGATGCCGTTGTCCTCCCTTACCGCCATTTCGCCCGTCGACGGGCGCTACGCCGACAAATGCGAAGAACTGCGACCGGTCTTTAGCGAATACGGACTGATTAGGCAGCGAATTAGGGTGGAGGCCCTCTGGCTCAAGGCGCTCGCGCAAGAGCCCGGCATCAAAGAACTGCAAGGCGTCCCGAAAGAGGCGCAGGCGTTTCTCGACCAAATCGCCGCTGCTGTGTCGGAAGCCGACGCCGCCGAAGTTAAGAAAACCGAGAAGACCACCAATCACGACGTGAAGGCGGTCGAGTACTTCGTCAAATCCCGTCTCGAAGCGTCGCCTTGGAAGGCGCATCGCGAGTTCGTCCACTTCGCCTGCACCTCCGAAGACATCAATAACCTCAGTTATGCGTTGATGCTGAGCGAAGCACGCGACCGGGTGCTCCTGCCGAAGCTCGACACGTTGCTCGAACGATTGAAGCGCTTCGCGCATGCCCATGCCTCTACGCCGATGATGTCGCGCACGCACGGACAGCCTGCGACGCCTACGACCCTGGGCAAGGAAATCGCCAATGTCGCACATCGCCTGCGACGTCAACGGGATCGGCTTGCCGCCGTCGCCATTGCAGGAAAAATGAACGGTGCGGTGGGCAATTTCAATGCGCACGTCGTTGCATACCCGAACGTCGACTGGCCAGCCCTTTCAGAACGATTCATTCGTTCGCTGGGCTTGCACATCAATCCCTACACGACGCAGATCGAACCGCACGACTGGACGGCGGAATACTGCGATGCGCTGGCCGGCTCGAACGCCGTGCTCATCGATTTTTGCCGCGATGCGTGGGGCTATGTGTCCCTGGGATACTTCAAACAGCGCGTCGTCGCGGGCGAAGTCGGCTCGTCGACCATGCCGCACAAGGTCAATCCCATCGATTTCGAAAATGCGGAAGGGAATTTAGGTCTCGCTACCGCCCTACTACGATTTTTTGCCGACAAACTGCCGATTTCGCGTTGGCAGCGCGATCTCACCGATTCCACCGTGCTGCGTAACCTTGGCGTTGCGATCGCACATGCGTTCATCGCGTGGCGCTCGTTGGAGCGCGGCTTGGATCGAATCGACGTGGACGTGGCACGCTTACGCGAAGATCTCGACAGCAACTGGGAATTGCTTGCGGAACCGATTCAAACGGTCATGCGTCGCTACGGCGTCGAAGGCGCCTACGAGCAGCTGAAAGAACTTACCCGCGGCCGGCGCGTCGATGGACCCGCACTGCGTACCTTTATTGCCGGTCTGCAATTGCCGCCCGAAGCGAAGCAACAACTCCTTGCGCTCTCGCCGGAGACCTATATCGGATTGGCTGCGCAACTAGCGAACGGTATTTAGCGGGCACTTTCGTGTAATGGAACTTAGCGCTTTAAAGGCGCGTTTCCTTTAAGCCGGCTTTGCCGAAACCCGGGAACCGGACACATGCCCTTTAGGGCATACCTCACATTTTTAGCGCTTTGGCATGCCTATAATTTACGCATGACATTCAAACCAGACGTTACCGTGGCGGCCATCGTAGAGCGAGACGGCCGCTTTTTATTGGTCGAAGAACACATTGCGTCAAAGCTCGTCTTGAACCAACCGGCCGGCCATCTCGAAGAGAACGAAAGTTTGGTCGAAGCCGTGATTCGCGAAACCCTGGAAGAAAGCGCCTGGCACTTTGCGCCGCAATCGCTGGTCGGTCTCTATCTTTGGAAACAACCGGTCACGGGACGAAGCTTCTTGCGAGTGGCCATCGCCGGCAACGTTACCCACCACGAACCGCAGCGCAAGCTGGATCGCGGCATCGAACGCACGTTGTGGCTGCCGCGCGATCAGATAGTCGCCAAATCAGCACGGCTGCGCAGCCCCATGGTTTTGCGATGCATCGACGACTATCTCGGGGGTGCGCGGCACTCGCTTGATGTGTTGCAACACATATCGCTGGAATCGGCGGTTGCAGTCAGCGGCTGACTTTAAGGCGCTAGCAACTAGGCGCTAGCTGCTGGCCAGATTAAGAAGCAAGCCCCGCCGCGAGCACGCGGCTGGTTTTATACTTCCAGTATGTCCTCCCCCCTCGTCATTCTCGGCATGTCCGGCGGCGTCGATTCGTCGGTCGCTGCGCATCTATTGCTCGTACAAGGCTTTCGGGTCGAAGGCTTGTTCATGACCAACTGGGAAGAGGATGAAGACGGATATTGCACCGCTGCCGATGACTACCAAGACGCACGCAAAGTCGCTGATAAACTCGGTATTACGCTGCACAAAGTAAATTTCGCCGCCCAGTATCGCGAGCGTGTTTTCGAGCGCTTTCTCGACGAATACCGCGCCGGCCGAACGCCGAATCCCGACGTGTTGTGCAATCGGGAGATCAAGTTCGGCGTGTGCTTCGACTACGCGAAAAGACTAGGAGCGGAATTCGTTGCAACCGGACACTACGCTCGAGTTGAGCGGACGCCCCAAGTTCGATTGCTCAAGGGGCTCGACAACAATAAGGACCAGAGCTACTTCCTGGCAGCGGTGGCGCGCGAGGCACTTGCCAATACTCTGTTTCCGGTCGGCGATCTGCCGAAGAGCGAAGTTCGGCGCATTGCCAAATCGCTCGCGCTTCCGGTGCACGATAAGAAAGACAGCACGGGCATTTGCTTTATCGGCGAACGGCCCTTCGAGGAATTTCTGGCGAAGTACTTGCCCGCGCAGCCGGGGTCGATCCAAACCACCGATGGAGAAACGATCGGCAAACATCGCGGCTTGATGTACTACACGCTCGGCCAACGCCAGGGGTTAGGAATAGGCGGCACACGCAATCGAGCCGAACAACCTTGGTATGTCGTCGACAAAAATTTGGAAGGCAACGTGCTGCTCGTTGCGCAAGGGCCGGATCATCCGGCGCTTCTAAGCGGGGGGCTCACCGCGTCCGCTCTACATTGGATGGATGGATGCCCACCCGCCTCGACCTTTCGCTGCTCAGCGAAGGTTCGCTATCGCCAGGCCGATCAACTTTGCCACGTAACGGTGGAGTCTAGCGGTCTCGCCCGAGTGGCCTTCGATCGACCGCAACGAGCGGTGACCCCCGGCCAATTTGTGGTGTTTTATCGAAACGACGAATGCCTGGGTTCGGGAGTCATTGAAAAGACCCACGAAGTTGAGGTTGTCCGGGCTGCCGTCGGATAAACCGCCTTGCTATATGCAATACATATTGCATTGGTATTCATCATATATTTTACGTCCGGCCGCGAATTGGGTATCGTGCGCGCCCCTGCCGACCAGAAGCGCTTATTTATAGCCACTCGCTGTAATCATAACCGCCCCGGTTATTACTTTTGGGCAGCCCTATTTCCCGCCGTTTCGGAGGACTAATGAAAGATAGCTTCAAGGCGCGCACTCAGCTCGCGTGCAATGGCAAAAATTACGAGGTATTCAGCCTCGCCGCGCTTAAGGGCCATGACCTCACGCGCTTGCCCTTCTCGCTCAAGATTCTCCTGGAGAATCTGCTGCGCTTTGAAGACGGCGTCAACGTGACCCGTCCCGACATCGAAGCTCTCCTTAAGTGGGATCCTAAGGCGGCGCCTTCGTATGAAATCTCCTTCACGCCGGCGCGCGTGATCATGCAAGACTTCACCGGCGTTCCCGCCGTCGTGGACTTGGCCGCGATGCGTGAGGCGATGATTAAGCTCGGCGGCAACCCGGATGAAATTAATCCGCTTTCGCCGGCAGAGCTTGTGATCGATCACTCCGTCCAAGTCGACAACTACGGCGCCGCCGATTCGCTCGCCAAGAACACCACGGTGGAGTTCGAACGCAATCAAGAGCGCTATTCTTTCTTGCGCTGGGGTCAAAACGCCTTCCGCAATTTCAAAGTCGTTCCGCCGAACACCGGCATCGTTCACCAAGTCAACGTCGAACACCTGGCGCGTGTCGTGTTCGATGCTGAGAATAACGGCGTACGCCAGGCGTATCCCGACACCTTGGTCGGCACCGACTCGCACACGACGATGGTCAACGGCCTTGGCGTATTGGGCTGGGGCGTCGGCGGCATCGAAGCCGAAGCCGCGATGCTCGGCCAGCCGGTCACCATGCTCATCCCGCATGTCATCGGCTTCAAGCTCACGGGACAATTGAAGCCCGGCACCACCGCAACCGATCTGGTGCTCACGATCACTGAAATGCTCCGCAAGAAAGGCGTAGTCGACAAGTTCGTCGAGTTCTTCGGCGACGGCTTAGCCAATCTGCCGCTCGCCGATCGCTCGACCATTGCCAACATGGCGCCGGAATTCGGCAGCACCTGCGGCATCTTCCCGATCGATGAAGAAACGCTCAAGTATCTCGAGCTCACCGGACGCAGCGCCGATCAGATTGCGCTCGTCGAAGCCTATGCGAAGCATCAAGGCATGTGGCGTCAGAACGGACAGAAGCAAGCGGACTACACCGATGTTCTCGAACTCGATCTCGGTGCCGTGGAGCCCTCGCTCGCAGGACCGAAGCGTCCGCAAGATCGCGTGCCGTTGACCAAGGCCAAGGCCGTTTATCAAGCCACCGCCAAGACGATGGCCGCCGAGCGCACGCAGAAAAACCCGACGGCTACGGGTGCTGCGAAAGCGACCGTGGGCGGCGAGAGCTTCGAAGTGAAAGACGGCGCGGTGCTCATTGCCGCGATCACGAGTTGCACGAACACCTCGAATCCTGCGGTGTTGATCGCCGCCGGTTTGCTCGCCCGCAATGCACGCAAGCGCGGTTTGAAGACGAAGCCGTGGGTTAAAACGAGCTTAGCGCCGGGATCGCGAGTCGTGACCGATTACTTGAACAAGGCCGGGTTGACGCCCGACTTGGAAGCGGTTGGGTTCTACACGGTCGGCTACGGATGCACGACCTGCATCGGCAACTCCGGCCCGCTCAAGCAGGAGATTTCGGATGCGGTGAAGGCGGGCGATGTCATTGCAACATCGGTGCTTTCGGGCAATCGCAATTTCGAAGGCCGCGTTCATCCCGAAGTGAAACAGAATTTCCTGGCGTCGCCGCCGCTGGTGGTTGCGTACGCTTTGGCCGGCACGCTCGATCTCGATCTCACCACCGAAGCACTGGGCAACGGTTCCGACGGCAAGCCGGTTTTCTTGAAAGACATCTGGCCGACCCCGGCTGAAATCCAAGAGTCGATCGGCAAGTCGGTGGACTCGGCGATGTTCAAGAAAGGCTACTCCAGCGTGTTCGCAGGCGATGCGAATTGGAATGCGGTGCGAACCACCACCGGGAAAATTTATAGCTGGGACGACAAGTCCACGTACGTGAAGAATCCGCCCTACTTCGTCGGCATGGGTATGAAGCCGGCAGCTGTCGCCGATATTCGCAATGCGCGCGCGCTCGCCGTGCTCGGCGATTCGGTGACCACCGACCACATCTCGCCGGCCGGCAATATCGCGAAGAGCAGCCCGGCTGCGAAGTACTTGATGGCCGAAGGCGTTCAGCCGGCGGACTTCAATCAATACGGCGCGCGGCGCGGTAATCACGAAGTGATGATGCGCGGCACGTTCGCTAACATTCGCTTGCGCAATCTCATGGTGCCGGGCGTCGAAGGCGGCGTCACGGTGCACGTGCCTACGGGCGAACAGATGAGCATCTACGATGCATCGGTCCGTTACAAAAAGGACAACACGCCGCTGGTGATTCTGGCGGGCAAGGAATACGGAACGGGTTCGTCGCGCGATTGGGCCGCGAAGGGAACCATGTTGCTGGGCGTAAAGACGGTCGTTGCCGAAAGCTTCGAGCGCATCCATCGCTCCAACTTGATCGGCATGGGCGTGTTGCCTTTGCAATTCAAAGAAGGCGAGAACGCGCAGAGCCTCGGCCTCACCGGCAAGGAAAGTTTTGAAATCATCGGCCTCAACGGCGGCGCCGCGAAAATGGTCACGGTCGTGGCAACACCCGCGTCCGGAGCTGCCATTAAGTTCGAAGCGCGTGTCCGCATCGATACGCCTAAAGAACGCGAGTACTACCAGCACGGTGGAATTCTCCACTACGTGCTGCGGCAACTTGCTTCCGGGTCGAAAGCAGCCTAGTCGTTCAGCAGTCGGGGGAGAAAATACTCCCCCGACTGCATTTTGCAGTCCTGTTTTTTTCCGTGTGCGCAGCAATCCTTTCGCCTCGCGGAAGCTAAGTGCGCATGAGATTTCCAGCGTGCGAGTCGACGGTCGTAAACTGCCGTACCCAAACGTAGAATGCTCGGCCGACGAAACTTAGCCAACGAAATTTATCCTCCCTTAAACCGACGCATGACCGACGCTCAGACCTTTCGCCTCGAAACACGTGCTTGGCTTGAAGCCAACTGCCCGCCGTCGATGCGCACTCCGATGGGCGAAGACGGTTACCCCTGGGGCGGGCGCCGTTTCAAACCAGCCAATCCGGATACGAAGATCTGGATGGAGCGTATGGCAGCCAAAGGATGGACCGTGCCGACTTGGCCGAAAGAATACGGCGGTGCCGGCTTATCTTCGGAAGAAGCAAAAATTCTGGCCGAAGAATTGCGACGCATTGAAGCACGCCCTCCTCTCGTCTCGTTCGGCATTTGGATGCTGGGGCCCGTACTCATGGAGTTCGCGAATGAAGCACAGAAGAGAACATACCTTCCCCCCATCGCGCGCGGTGAAATCCGCTGGTGCCAGGGCTATTCGGAACCGGGCGCCGGATCGGATTTAGCGGGCTTGCAAACGCGCTGCGAGGACAAAGGCGATCACTACTTGATCAACGGCCAGAAAGTGTGGACTTCGTACGCCGATAAGGCCGACTGGATTTTTTGCCTGGTGCGTACCGATTCGGCAAAGAAACAAGGCGGAATCTCGTTCGTGCTATTCGACATGCAAACGCCGGGCGTCGAAGCGCGACCGATTAAATTGATTTCCGGTTCCTCGCCGTTTTGCGAAACGTTCTTTACCGACGTCAAGGTGCCGAAGGATCAGTTAGTCGGCAGCATCAATGGCGGCTGGGTGATCGCTAAGCGCCTTCTGCAGCACGAGCGCAAGAACATTTCGGCCGGCGGCTTCGGCGGCGGAACGGACGTCGAAGAGTTTGCGCGTCGTTATATTGGCTTAAAAGACGGCATTCTGGCGGATCACGATTTCCGCACGCGGCTCGCCATCCACAAAATGGAAGCGCACGCCTTCGAACTCACGGTGCGCCGCAGTGTGGAGGAAGCAAAGAGCGGCAAAGACGTTGGCGCGACCACCTCCATCGTGAAGTACGCGGTCGCCAAGATGAATCAAGAACGGCGCGAACTCGGCATCGAAGCGATGGGCCTAAGCGGCGTCGGTTGGGATGGCCCGGGTTTCGAGGAGGACGCACTCGATGAGACGCGTCAGTGGTTGCGCGCTAAGGGCAACTCCATCGAAGGCGGGACGTCTGAAATCAATCTCAACATCCTCAGCAAGCACGTGCTGAATCTTCCCGAGTAAGCATCATGGCCGTGCTCACCGAAGAACAAACCATGCTGCGCGATGCCGCGCGAACCTGGACGCAAGCGTCATCGCCGGTATCGGTTTTCCGCAAACTGCGCGACGGCAAAGTGCCCGGTGGCTTCAACCGCGATACATGGAAAGAAATGGCCGAGATGGGCTGGGCGGGAATTATCGTTCCCGAGGCCTACGGCGGTGTCGGCATGGGTTATCAATCCCTGGGATTGCTGCTCGAAGAAACGGGACGCAACCTCACCGCGTCACCGCTCGTCTCTACCGCCTTGTGTGCAGCGACGGCGCTCGTTCTCGGCGGCAGCGAACAACAAAAACAGATGTGGCTGACGAAAATTTCAGGCGGCGACGCCATCGGCTCGCTCGCGATCGACGAAGGCCCTCATCACGATCCGGCGAACGTGAAACTCGAAGCTATTCAGCAAGGCGATAGCTGGAAACTGAAAGGCGTCAAGCGCTTTGTGCTGGATGGTGCGATCGCCGATTTCTTGATCGTGTCCGCGAAGACTGCCGGAGGCATCACGCTGTTCGTCGTGCCCGCGAATGCAAAAGGACTCACCCGACAACCACTCTCGATGGCGGACAGCCGCGGCATGGCGGATATCACCTTCGATAGCGTGGGCGTTTCGACAAACGACATACTCGGACAACTCGGTCAAGGCATGGACATTCTTGAGCCGACGCTCGACCGCGCACGCGCCGGCCTTGCAGCGGAAATGCTCGGCGGCGCGACGCAGGCGTTCGAGACGACGCTGGAGTATCTAAAAACCCGCACCCAATTCGGCAAGCTTATCGGCACCTTTCAGGCGCTGCAGCACCGCGCCGGCAAGATGTTCGTGGATCTCGAGCTTGGACGATCGTGCGTCGAAGCAGCGCTCCGCGCGATCGATGCCGACGCGCCGAATGCCGCAACACTCGTTTCGCTTGCCAAAGCTCGAATGAACGACACGTTTCATCTGGTCACCAATGAAATGGTGCAGATGCACGGCGGCATCGGCATGACCGATGCGCACGATGCGGGCTTGTACATGAAGCGCGCGCGCGTCGCCGAAGCAACGTTCGGCAGCGCAAGTTTTCATCGTGATCGATATGCGAGAGCGATGGGGTTCTAGAGATTTATTCCCTCTCCCTTGAGGGGAGAGGGTTAGGGAGAGGGTGACGTTCTTGCGAATGCTTTTACCCCTCTCCCCCTAGGGGAGAGGAAGTCGGAAGCGCAACTTGAAATGAGATCGGAGACAGTTATGCAAGGCAGATTCGAAAAACGCGGCGACATCGGAATCATCTGGATCAACAATCCGCCGGTAAACGCCATTAACATCGGTGTGCGTCAGGCCATCGTCGATGGCTTTGCGAAAATCAGCGCCGATGCCGACATCAAAGTCGGCCTCCTTATCTGCGAAGGCCGCACTTTCATGGCCGGCGCGGACATCAGCGAGTTCGGCAAGCCGTTGCTTCACCCCGGATTGCATGAGGTCATCGATATCCTCCGCAGCTCGAAGAAACCCATTGTCGCCGCGATGCACGGCACGGCCTTGGGCGGCGGATTCGAGTTGGCGTTCTCGTGCAACTATCGAGTGGCGGTGGCGACTGCGAAAATCGGACTCCCCGAAGTAAAGCTCGGCCTTCTGCCGGGCTCTGGCGGCACGCAGGGTTTGCCGCGCGTCATGGGCGTCGACGCGGCGCTCAATTTCATGTTGGTTGGCGATAACATGCCTGCTGTGGAGGCCGCTAAACTCGGCATCATCGATAAAATCATCGACGGCGATTTGTTCGAAGGCGCTCTCGCATTCGCCAAAGAGCTGATAGCGAAGAAGGCACCGGCTCGACAAGTCGGCGATCTCAGCGTCGATACCGGCAAACTTCCCGCGGGTTACTTCGACGAAATGCGCAAGCGGGTCGCGAAGGAGAAGAAGAATCTCTTTGCCCCGCAGCGCATTATCGATGCCGTCGAGGCCGCAACCACCCTGCCGTTCGATCAAGGAACCAAGCGCGAACGCGAATTGCTCGCGCAATGCTTTCAAAACAACCAGGCGCCGGCGTTGCAGCACGTGTTCTTCGCCGAACGCAAGGCGACGCAGATTCCGAATCTCGACAAGAGCATCAAGCCGCGCGAAGTCAAGACGGTCGGCATCATCGGCGCCGGCACCATGGGCGGCGGCATCGCGATGAACTTCCTGAATGTCGGCATTCCAGTCACGCTGCTCGAAGTGAAGCAAGACGCGCTCGAGCGCGGCATCGGCGTCATTCGCAAGAACTACGAGAACACGGCGTCCAAGGGCAAGATCACGATGGAGCAGGTCGAACAGCGCATGGGACTCTTGAAGCCCACGTTGACCTACGACGACTTGTCGCAAGCCGATCTCATCATCGAAGCCGTGTTCGAAACCATGGCGGTCAAGAAAGACGTGTTCGGCACGCTCGATCGCGTGGCGAAGAAAGGAGCCGTGCTCGCCTCCAACACCTCCTACTTATCGATCGACGAAATAGCGAAAGCGACGTCGCGTCCCGAAGACGTCGTGGGCATGCACTTCTTCTCGCCCGCAAACGTGATGCGTCTTTGCGAAATCGTGCGGGGCGAAAAGACCGCGTCGGATGCGTTGATGACCGCCGTCGATGTCGTCAAGCGCATCAAGAAAGTCGGGATCGTCTGCCGCAACCGCGACGGCTTCATCGGGAACCGCATGCTCGGCGGCTACGGCTATCAAGCGGCGCTCGCCGTGCTCGAAGGCGCGATGCCGGAGCAAGTCGACAAGGTGCTGCGCGACTTCGGCATGCCGATGGGCCCCTTGCAGATGAGCGATCTTGCCGGTCTCGACATCGGTTACAAGTCGCGCAAGGATCGCGATCCGAGCACTTTCGACGCTCGCGTGTCGCGTTCGGCGGATCTGCTCGTTGAAATGGGCCGCCTCGGCCAAAAGACGCAAGCCGGTTACTACGACTATGCACCCGGCGATCGCACGCCGCGCCCCTCGCCCATCGTCGCCGATGTTATCGAGAAAGTGTCGAAGGAATACGGCATCACCCGTCGTAAGATCAGCGACGAGGAAATTCTCGAACGCGTCATGCTCTCGCTCATGAATGTCGGCTGCGAGGTCCTTAGCGAAGGCACGGCGTATCGAGCGAGCGACATCGATCTCGTGTACCTCTACGGCTACGGCTTCCCTGCGTATCGCGGCGGCCCCATGTTCTGGGCCGAACACGAAGTCGGCCTTAAGACCGCGCTCGAAAAGCTCAAGAAATACGCCGACGGCAAGTGGCTCAAAATTTCGCCGCTGCTTGAAAAACTGGTGGCCGAAGGCAAGGGCTTCGCCAGCGTTGGGCAATGAGCTTCAATCTTTCACCAGGCCTTAAATTTTTATCCATCCAAGCAAATCGATCATTCAACCAAGTCACAGCAAAGGTAATTCGTCATGCGTGAAGCAGTCATCGTCTCCGTCGCCCGCACCCCGATCGGCAAAGCCTATCGCGGCGCTTTCAACGACACTCAAGGCCAACACCTCGGCGGTCACGCCATTGCCGAAGCCGTGAAACGCGCCGGCATCGATCCAGGCACCATTGATGACGTCGTCATGGGCTGCGCGTTACAGCAAGGCAGCACCGGCAACAACATCGCGCGTCAAGCGGCGCTGCGCGCTGGTTTGCCGATCACGGTGTCTGGCATGACGTTGGATCGCCAATGCTCTTCGGGTTTGATGGCGATCGCGACCGGCGCGAAGCAAATCAAAGATGACGGCATGAGCGTCGTCATTGCCGGCGGCTTGGAATCGATCTCGCTGGTGCAGAACGACAAGATGAATCACTTCCGCGCCGCCGATCCTTATCTGAGGCAACACATTCCGCAGATCTACATGGCGATGCTTGAAACTGCGGAAATCGTGGCTGAGCGCTACAAGGTAAGCCGTGAAGCGCAGGACGAATTCGCGCTGCAATCGCAGCAGCGCACCGCCAAGGCGCAAGCCGAAGGCCGCTACGAAAAAGAAATCGCGCCGATCACCGTCACCATGCAAGCGCTGGTGAACAAGGAAACGGGCGAGACGCAGCCGAAAGAAGTCACGCTGAAGCTCGACGAAGGCAATCGCCCGCAAACTACGCTTGCCGATCTGCAAAAGCTCACACCCGCTTTCAAGGGCGGACAGAAGCTAAAAGAAGGCAAGTCCGTCACCGCCGGCAATGCCTCGCAGCTCTCCGATGGCGCCGCCGCATTGGTGCTCATGGAAGCGAAGGATGCAGAACGCAAAGGCCTAAAGCCGCTCGGTGCCTATCGCGGCATGATGGTCGCGGGTTGCGATCCGGATGAAATGGGCATCGGCCCCGTATTCGCCGTTCCGAAGTTGCTCAAAGCGAACGGCCTTACGATGGACGACATCGGCATTTGGGAA
The DNA here is from genome assembly GCA_964597495.1 of uncultured Steroidobacteraceae bacterium. Taxonomy (GTDB): domain Bacteria; phylum Pseudomonadota; class Gammaproteobacteria; order Steroidobacterales; family Steroidobacteraceae; genus CAZQYC01. The sequence continues at coordinate 95,453 of CAZQYC010000003.1, forward strand.
TTGAACGAAGCCTTCGCGAGCCAAGCGCTGTATTGCCGCGACAAACTCGGCATCCCGAACGACAAGTTGAACGTCTCCGGCGGCGCCATCTCCATTGGCCATCCGTACGGCATGTCCGGCGCGCGCATGACCGGGCACGTCCTGATCGAAGGCAAGCGACGCGGCGCCAAGTACGGCATCGTGACGATGTGCATCGGCGGCGGCATGGGCGGCGCGGGATTGTTCGAAATCTTCTAATCCGTTTCGCTATGCACGTTCAAAGGCCGAGTCCGAAAGGATTCGGCCTTTTTCATTGGTATCTAACGTATGAGCTTACCCGCGCGCTACGGCTGGCATAGCCAGCCGTAGCGCGTCGGTGTGCAGCAAAGGGTTAGGCGCCACTTGCGGTTTGGAGAGCCTTGACATAGATGATGTTGGCATGACCTTGCGGGCGTCCCTCGAGGGTGCACTTTCTTTGGTACCCCATGCGCTCATAGAACCCTGGCGCTTGGAAGCTATGCGTGGCTAGAACGATTTGCACGCAACCACGGGTGACGGCCTCTGCCTCTGCGGAGCGCAGAAGAAGTGCACCGAGGCCTTTGCCTCGGTGCTGCTCGTGCACCCAGACATGAGAGAGCTCGCAACAGCCGCCCCAAGTGTGACCGTTGAAGCCCGCTATGACCTCGCCGGCATCGCTACGAATGCAACCCGCCAAGAGCATTCCATCGAAGTAACCGGTCGCCTGGGCGTTGAACTCGTAGATGCGGTCGGCCAGGAACGCTCCGAGCTCTTCGCATTGAGCATCCTCTCGCAACGCGATGACCTTGGCTTGCATGGCGCCTAACGACCGCTAGCAGGTGCGCGCGTCTTCGCGCGTCGCCTGCATGGCATTGTTGGGTTGTTCTGCGCCAAGTGTGAGCTGCATGGCGACACGCTGACGCATTCCTCGCTTTCGCTCGTCATGAAGGCGCTCGCGCAGTTGGCTACTGAGTTCATTCTCAGCGAGCTTCCGAAAACCGAGCGTCAAATAGAAGGGCGCATTCCATGGTACGTACTCAAACGTTGTCAGGAGGACGCGAGAAAACTTTTGTGCCTGAGCCCAACAAACGACTTCTCCAATCAACCGTCGGCCCAACCCCTTGCGTTGATGAGTAGGATGCACGTCGATCTCCTCCAAGAATGCTGCATTGAATTCACGCATGGCAATCGCAAAGCCGACGACAGTTCCCGTGTTCGTGGCAGCAGTCCAAAGCCGTTCGTCTACGAGAGCAGTTTTCAACTGTTCGTGTGGAACTGTATTCAAACGAATCTCTGGTGTTATGACATCGTTGGGGAATAGAGCCGCGGCTGCTCGCTCGATTTCCTGAAGCAGATGAATCTGCTCCGGACGCGCCAACTCCACTCTGTAGCCATCAATGCTCATTGAGCCACTCAACGATCCGCATAACACCCGTGCAAGTGCGTAGCGCTTGCACGGGTGAGTGAGCGAAGCGAACGGTGTTGATGCGGTCGCTAGGCGTCATATTTTGGCTCTCCGCCTTGGACGTGTTTCTTAAATCCCTGCCGTGCCTCAGCAACAAATGGGAGCAACTCGGATTCGTCTACCGAGACGACCTCAAGTTTCAGTTTCTTTGCTTCTGTACTGAAGTGCGTTTGAAATGCTCCGGTTGGGATGAAAAGCTTATCCGGCCTTCTCTTGTCTCGCTCAATCGCAGTTCGAAGCAAGCGGCGGGCATCGAGCTGCGAAGGTTCTGGCTGGCTCAGCGGGACCATGGCATTAGACAGGATGAAGCAGCTTGCAGCGTCCATGAGACAAACGCAGTTAAAGGATCCATCCTGCACCGTTCGAATTGGCTCCTCGTTGAGCTGAAATACGACCCAGGCATCGCCGACATGAAACTCGCGTGGATGCATGATCCGACCTCTTGTGAAGCTAACGAACGATCAAGGCTGCCCGCCCTGCCATCGTGTCAGGTTCAGGAACTCGCGCCGCGTTCGCGGGCCGTACGTCTTGAACGACGGGTTCGGCCGCTCGTTGTAGGCCACTCGGCCCCGCGCGACATCGTCTTCCACGCGCTTGCGCAGCTCTGGCATCGAAATGCCGTAGGGCTTCATGGCGTTCAACGCAAACACCTTCTTACGCAGCTCGGGCGTAATTTTCGGATAACCATACTTATCGCGCAGCTCCGGCGCGATCTGGAAAGTGCGGAATGCTTGGATTTGATCCTGCGGCGAGCCGTACCAAATGGAGTCCGTGCCCCACAGCACGTTGTCCTCGCCGATGTACTTGAGCAGCTTGCCGATGCCGTGCGCGGCGGCCGTCGGGTTGCGCATCGACAGGAATCGCCACGTCGAACCCAATTCGGCATACACGTTTTTGTTGGGATGAACGCCACTACTCAGCACGGACGTGATGAGTGCATCGATACCGTCGGTGCGTTTCGGATCGTACGGACCCTCATCTGCGCCGGCAACGTAGCCGGAGTGATAGATCAGAAAGTTCATGTCTTGGAACTGTTTGGCAATCGGACCGATGTCACGCGCCGTGGAATGCTCGTAGCTGCGTTGGCCGAATGGAAGTCCCTTATGGATGCAGATATTACGAACGCCGATCTTGCGCGCCCTTTCGACGAAGGCTATGCCCACGTCGTCGGTCATCCAGAAACCGTTGCCCTCCGGTCCCCACTGCGTATACGTTTTGAAAGCCGAGATGCCGAACTTAGCCAGGCGCTCCATGTCCTCGAGGTCACCCTTCTGATTGGGGTTGACGCGCCCGTGCAGCATCAGGCGCTTGCTTCCGCCCATCTTCTCGACGATGTCGCGCGTCGCTGCCGCCTCTTCGATGGTAAGCGGCTCGCCTTCGCGTGTCGAAGGCACGAACGACAGCACCATGATGTCGGTGTCCGAGTCGAGGAATACATCCTTGATGAACGCATCACCGCTCAGGCAGTCGAGGTAAGCTCGTTCGCCCGTACCCTTAGATAACTCGCAACTGGCCTTCGGCATCCCGGCAAGCGGCTTGGCGCCCGCCGGAACATGCTTCAGCCACGCCCCGGTCGGATTCACGAAGTGTCCTTGCACGTCGATGATGAACTCCTTCTTGCCGAGCTCGACCGCCGCAAGTTGTGCATCGAGCGCCGCTTCACGCGGGACTTCGAAATAGCCGCCCGTTCGGCCGGCCATTGCATGCGCAGCATTGAACGCAAGCAGCGTAGATGCCGCGCCACACGAGGAGACTAGGAAATCGCGTCGACTGCGCGCCACCTTGCGCGAAAAGCGGTCGGCCCACTCGGAAGCAAGCTGGTTGGCATATTGAAGCGTGGGGTCGAGTGGAATCGGCGTGAATTCGCCGTTGGAAGTAGCGTCCAGCTTGATCGGCAGGCGCAGGCCGTCGGGATCGCTGTCATCGCGGCGGAAATCGGTTTCGATGCGAGTCTGAAAGCTCATCGATGACACCTCTGCGAACCCAGAAAACGAGTTCGCAGAGTGCCATTACTGAGCGACGCTATTCAAGCCGTGCCCGACATCGGGTGGAAATCCACGGACTAAAAACCAACGATGACTTGGGCTACTTTGGGTACGAGAAATACACTTGCGTCGCCGCAAGCCCCCTGCCCTGGCCTGCTACACCTTGAAAGGGATAGGGAACGCCCGTCAATACCAAGCCGCCTTCCGCAACTGCACGGCGCGCCCTGAGCTCCTGCTCTGGCGTTAATTCCGCGCGTTTAAAGTTCAGCTCATCGAATAACGACGTAACCGACGTGTTAATGAGTTCCGCCTTGTAATAGGGACAAGGAGTCGTAATGCAAACGATGCCGGAGCTTTTCACGTTCAGGTACGAACCGACGGGTCGATTTTGATTGGCGGCTGTCCACGCTCCATTGGCCACGAGAATATTCAGCGGAGTTGTGCTTGGACTACCAGTGGGCCAAACGTAGGGGCGAAGCGCTCCGCGCAGCAGTGCCAAGCCCTGCCGCATTTGCGCTTCGAGCTTCGCAATTTCTTCCGGCGTAAGACCGAGCGCTCGATAATTGACGGCGGCCACGTAAATGGGCGCAAGGGTCGCCGGCGGTGCCAGCGCCTCTTCTTCGGTTTGAATGTGCAGCGTCGGTAAATTAACGGGCGTTAGAAACCATCCGCCGCACATTGGACTGGCACAACGCCGATAGTCGGGTTGAACCGAGTAAGTCCGTATGCTTTCCGACGGCGGAGGAATGGCCGTCTGCGCCACCGCACTGCCGCAAAATAGAATCGCGCAAGCCGCGAGGGCTCGGGCGATGTGAGAGGCAACTATTTTCATGATGCACCTTGACAGTAAATTCATGCACATGGGTAGAACAAATAGCGACACAGAAACCGCATTGTTCGCAACCGTATCCCGCTCATGGTGAGCACTAATTACAGCGATAACCGCCAGGCGAAACCGTCAAGCCTCGCGCCCCTAAAACGTAGTCGAGGCTCGGCACAGTCTGCTATCTCCCTCGATGATCAAGGCCACACAAACGCAGATGATTCGTCGCCGCGATCCTTTGATGCCGCATTGAAGCGGTCGAGTTTGCAACGCCCGAGTGGGTCGACTGGTTCCACCATCGATAGGCGCATTCCACCGATGGAGTTCAGGCGGGCATGTTATCGTCGTCAACCGGCGCTCGCGAGAGTCGCCTGATTCGCAACCAGAACTCTCCGGATAAGTCGGAGGAGAATATTTTGGCCAACAAGTCCCTGCGTCGCGCCGCTGTACTCTTCCTGGGAGTGCTTGCGGTCAGCATCGTGCCTTTTCTCGTCGCCGGTGAATGGATTGAAGTGCAAGTCTCGCAGTTGCTGGAGCAAATTTCTGAGCCTCATACCCTGTTCATCGTGGGCATCGGCCTTTTGGTTGCCGATGTGTTGCTTCCGATTCCAAGCAGCTTCGTTAGCGTCGGTTTGTGCTGGAGCTTGGGATCTTGGCTCGGAGGCCTGGCCATTACGCTTGGGATGACAATGAGCTTCATGTCTGGGTACTGGATCGGTTCTGCCTTCAGTTCGTTCGCGCAAAAACGAATTCCGCGTGCCGAAGCAGTGAAGTTCTTCGGCATTACGCGCAACCGCCCGCTCATAGCGATCGCGATCACACGACCGCTTCCCGTGCTTAGCGAAGCCATTGCGATGATGAGCGGCGTCTTTCGGGTTCCTTTTTTACCGGCACTCCTCGTTGCATCCTTATCCTCGGCGGGCATTGGCGCGGTCTACGCGGCCTCGGTCGCGCTGGCTAGAACTCAGCCGAACATTTACTTCGCCGTCTCGGCTAGCGTGGTTCTTCCCTGCTTGTGCTGGCTCGTCCAACGAATGCTTCGGAAAAGCGACAACGCGAAAACATGAGCAACCCTCGTTCGTATTCTTCCAAACGGCCGCTGTCCTGAAGTGTATGATTCACGCTCATCGGGTTACGTTATCGACCGGTGAAAAGGCCATGAACAAACGCACTTTCATTCAAGGCGTGCTGCTCGGAACGGCAACGGGCTCGCTCGGCCGCTCCGCATTCGCGCACGGCGCCGAATCGCCTGAAGCGCCCACCGTCGAAGCGGTCATCGATCCCGAACTTACGATCTGCGATCCGCATCATCATCTCTGGGATCGTCGGGGCGATCGTTATCTGCTCGACGATTTACGCCGGGATATCGGTGGCCATCGAGTCGTGCAATCGGTATTCGTCGAATGTTATTCGGGTTATCGAACTACGGGCCCGGCAGAATTGCACTCCGTGGGCGAGACGGAGTACATCGAAAAAATCGCGACGACCGGCGCGCAAACGGCTGGTACGAACGCCCATGTACACGGCATCGTGAGTTTTGCCGATCTCATGCTCGGCAAGAAGGTGGATGCCGTCTTGCAAGCGCATCTAGCCGTGAGCAAGCGCGTCCGCGGCATTCGCCATCCCACCGCCTCCGATCCCGCGAATCCCAATTCGTACCGGAACCCACCTCTGCACATGCTGCGCGATCCTACGTTTCGTCAAGGATTCGCATGCTTGAAGAAGTACGGTTTGACGTTCGATGCGTGGATCTATCATCCGCAAATTTTAGAATTGGCGGAATTGGCCAGCGAGTTCCCCGACACGACCATCATTTTGGATCACATCGGCGCGCCTTTGGGGATAGGAAACTACGCGGGCAAGCGCGACCTCGTGTTCAAGGATTGGCAAGCAAGCATCGCCGAGCTTGCTCAGTGTCCCAACGTCATGGTCAAGCTCGGCGGCCTCGGCATGCCGTTATGCGGCATGGGTTGGGTTGGCAAACCGCCCACATCGAACGAACTCGCCGCCGCGACCGCGCCGTATTACTTGTTCTGCATAGAAAAATTCGGCGTGCATCGCTCTATGTTCGAGAGCAACTTTCCGGTGGACAAGGCGTCGTATTCCTACGTCGTACTATGGAATTCCTTTAAACGGATGACGAAGGATTTCTCCAAAGCCGAACGCGCGGCGCTCTTTCACGATACCGCCGCGCGCATCTATCGACTGTCCGATTGAGCTGCCGCACTGAGATAAAGCGATGGTTGCTTAGCCGCCGAAAAACTTAAGTTCAACGGCGGCTAAGCAGGTCGCTATTAGAACTTCAGGATCGCCGACACTCCGTAAGTACGCGGTGCGCCGAGGAAGCCGTC